>NZ_JBKIBX010000001.1:0-58275 GCF_046557895.1 Methylobacterium oryzisoli
TGTCCCCGCAACCAGACACTAGACCTACCAGAAAACCCCCGGCGCCACGCGCACGGGGGTTTCTGGCGTTCAGGATCTGGCTCTCCGGTTCGGGCAGGCGGGCTGAGCCCGGCCCATTCCCGGTCGCGCACTCAGTGCCAATCCACGTGATGCGGCAAGCCGTGATCGTGCGCGATTCCGGTCACGCTCACATCCGGGTGCAGATCAGCATCGTGCGGGCCATGGTTCGGCTCCGCGGAGCCCGGGGCCTTGGTATCCCCGGGAAACACCAGCGTGCCGTCCGGGCCCACCGCAGCGCGCAGGGGCGCCGGTTGGGCTGCGACACTGTTCCCGTTGGGCGCTGGATCGTTCTGCGCTCCCGCCGTGCTGGACGAGGGCGTGCCGCTGCTCGGTGTCACGGGCGGGGTCGACCCCGTCACGCTTGGCGGCGCGGTCGCGGCACCTGGCTCGGCGGGGTGAGACGGTCCGGCATGGCCGTGCTCCGCGCCAGCCCCGGCCGGCTCCGCCCGTGAGGATCCCGTCTCCGGTGCTCCGGCCTCGGGGCTCGTGGTGCTGGAGGTCGGCGGCAAGGTTCCGGTAGCGCTTGGATCGCCTGGGGCGTGGCCGCCGGGTGAGGTCTCCTGTACCGGCGCTGGCCCGACGATCGTCCCGTCCTGGGCACCTGAGACGGTGCCGGCTGGCGAGGTGTCCGTTGCGGCTGCGCCGGTCTCGGGGCTCGCTTGACCCGTCGGGCTCGGCGAAACACTCACCTGCGCGGTGTGCGTGCCCGGACCGGTGTGGTCCGGACCTGCGCTCGTCGCGACCTCAGGCGTGCTGGCGGGAGTGGAATGGCCCGGATCCGACGCGGGACCATGTTGGGGAGAGAGGGACTCCGGGGGGCTGGTCTCGTGCGATGCCGCGGCCGGGGGGGCCACCGCGCCGTGACCGGCCGGGCCGAGGCTTTCCGCCGGCGCGGGGTTGCTGCCGGTCGCATCGTGGCTCGGTCCGGGCGCTGCGCTGCCCGCAGGCGGATGGCTCGCCTCCGGCGCTCCGGCCTCGGTGCTCGTCTCGCTCGGGACCGCTGAGGTGACGGTCGTCGGAGCATGGCTGCTCGAACCGGACGCGTCCGCCGACGCAGTGCCGCCAGTCGCGGGGGGCGGCTCCTGCACCGACGAATTGCCCTCCGGATGAGGTTGGCTCGCTCCGCTCGCCGGAACCTCGGCGCTCTCCTGGCCGGGCGTCGTTGCTGCCGCGGCAGCCGCCGGCTTGTCGGTGCCCGGGGTGGGGCTGCTCGACGGCGCGGTGTCCACGGGGGGCGAGGAGGCGACCACGCTCGGGCTCTGATCCGCTCCGGTGCCATTCGCCTGCGAAGGGCTGGTCACGGCACCCGTGGTGCTGGGCGCCGTCTCCGGGGCGAGGGCGGCTTGGCTCTGGCCGGATGCGGCGGTGTCCGTCGGCGGAGGAGCGGCCTCCGGCGCCTTGACCTCGGTGCCGGCATTGGTCGACGCAGCCGGGGCGGAATGCTCCGTCGGGCCCTGATGGCCTTGATTCGCCACCGGCGCGGCGCCGTCGGCCGCCGGGATCGGCGACGGACCGGACGCGGCGTCGCCGGCAGGAGACTGGCCCGTTCCCGTGATCTCCGCGCTCGCCTTGCCGGGCAGGGCCGCCGAGGCATCCGGGCCGGGTTGGTTCTTCGCGCCGGTGCCATCGTGGGCCTGGCTCGTGCCGGAGGGCGTGCTCTGGCTCGCATCAGGCGCCGCGGCACTCGTCGCCGGTGCCTGCGCCTTGGTGCCCGTCGCATCGGGGGCGGGCGGCGAGGCGACGACCGTCGCCGGGGTCTCGGCCGGTGGGGTGAGGTCGCCGGAGGGCGTGTGGTGCGCCGCGGCGTTCGTGGTCTCGCCTCGGCTCTGATCCGAGCCGGCGATGGTTTGGCTGGCTGAGATGGCGACCGCCGGCAGAGACGCCGCCTCCGGTGCCTTGGCCTCGGCGCCGGCCTGGGCTGTGACGGCGACCACCGGCAGAGACGCCGCCTCCGGTGCCTTCGCCTCGGCGGCGGCCTGGATCACGGCCGTCGCGGCGTTCCCCTTCGATCCCGGATCGCCTGCCCCGGCACCGACCGCTGTCACGCTATCGACGGCCGGACCGTGGCCGGGGCTCGACGCGACGTCCTTGCCCGAAGCCGTATGGCCCGCCGATGGCGTGCTCACCTCGGCCTTGGCGCTCTCGATCCCCGATCGGCCCGGCGAGCCGTCCGTCGTCGCGGGAGCATCCGAGCCGGCCACCTTCTGCGCCTTGAGGGCCTCGACGGGCCGGCTGGACTCGGTGCCGGATGAACTCTCGCCCGCAACGGGCACCCCAGCCGGATTCGCCCCGGCCTCGCCGCCCTTGAGGCCGACCGCGGCGAGCGTGCCCTCCGCCTTCGTGCCGCGCCCCTCCGCGCCGGACAGGTCCGAGGCGACGCGGAGCAGCGGCTCGGAGCGGTCGGCGGCTGGGCTCTGGCTCCGGCCCGGATGCGACGCGGTCCCGTCCGCGGCATCGGCCTCGATGCGCACGGGCGATGCCGCCGCCGATACGTCGACCCGCGCCGGCCCGGACGTCTCGATCCCCGGACCTGCTGCCGGACCGGCCTCGGGAGCGGGAGTGGCCGGGGCCTTGGTCTCGACGGGTTTGAGGTCGGGCCGGGGCAGCACCCGGGCGGTGTCGAAGCGCAGCTCCGACGCCGCCGATGCCTCCGCCGTGACTTGGAGCGCCGTTTGCGCCGCGCTCTGCTGCACCTTCGACCCCGCCTCCTCGGTCGATCCGGCCGGCGTGGACACCGCCGTCGTGGCGGCCACCGGGGCGGGGGCGGCCGGCGGGGAGGCGGGCGCCGCGCTGGTCTGCTTCACCTCCGCGCTGCCGTCCTGCGCGCTCGCCGTCTCCGCCGGGCGATGGTCGGTCGAGGCGCGTTCGCTCGCGGAGCGGGGATGCCCCGTCTCGGCGCTCCTGACATAGCGTGCGCCGTCGAGCTTCAGCCCGGCCGGGTGATCGGCCACTGGCAGCTTCGGAAAGTCGGGTCCCTCGAAGCCGAAGTCGGGCCGGCTCTGCTGGATCACGCTGACGTGCTCCGCCCCCGAGGGCGTCGCATCCTTGTGCGCTTGGCGCTCCAGGGCCGGGGCGGGCGACGGCGCGGACTGGGCGGCCGGATCCGGCGCGCGTCCGCTGCCGGCTGCCGGAACCGGCGGCAGGGCGAGGTCGCCATGTGCCGCCTGATCGGCCGTGTGGCTCGTCAGCTTGGTCGCCGACAGCTCGGGATTCGTCCTCGGACCCAGATCGTCGACCGACGCCGTCTGCGCGGCGAACAGCATCGCCGAGAAAACGATCGCCTCGATCTGCCGGCGATGGTCGCCCTGCTCGTGGGCCTCCGCTCCCCGCTCCTCCGCCATCTGGGACGGCGGCTCCCCCGGACCGCCGGGGGAGGGGGGAGGCACGGATCCGTCCGCTTCGGCGGGGGCGATCCCGCTGGCGAAGGCCTCGTCGGGCGACAGGCTCAGGGCCGCGGCGGCGATGATGGCGGTCAGCAGGGCGGCCGGATGGACCACGAGCTTGGCGCCCGGCTCGGCCCGCGGGATCGGCAGGAGGGTCGGGTACTGGGCCGCGATCTGGTTGAGGAGGCTGCGGAAGTCGGGACCGCGCATCGGCTGGTCCAGCGCCTCCGAGGCGATCACGTAGCTGCCGTCGATCCGGGCGAAGTGCATGATCACGTCGCCGTTCGGCCGGCAGAAGACGAACCAGGGATCGTCCTCGTCGCTCAGGCCCTGCTCGCAGGTGATCCGCATCCCGGCCCGGAGCAGCGCGGCCTCGACCCGGTAGAACTCGGCCAGCTCCTGCTGGGACCACGCGCCCTGCGTGGTCGGAGCGGGCCGGAAGAAGGAGATGATCGCACCCATGTCCATCTCACTCCCGGGCGGCGGACGGCGACGGCGCAGTGCCGCGGTGCCGGACCGGCGTCCCTGAATTGCGTCCCGCACCCGATCTAGCGCTCATGGAAGGCACGTCCCATGGCGTCGAAGAAGGGCGAGACCATGTAGTCGAAGGCGGTCCGCTCGCCGGCCGAGATGACGATCTCCGCCGGAAGCCCCGCCACCAGGCGGCGCTTGACCTCCTCCGGGACTTCGCGCTCGTCGATCTCGACGATCCCGGCGAAGTAGGCCTGCTTCGTCGTCTCGTCGATCAGGCGGTCGCGGGACACCGTCTTGAGCGTCCCGAGGATCGTCGGGGTCCGGCGCGTCTGGAAGCTCGGGAACTTGACCTCGGCCGTCATCCCGGCCCGCACGGTTTCGAGCTCGTTGGGCGAGAACTGGACGCTGATCACCAGCCGGTCCGTGACCGGCACGATCTCCATCAGCGCCTCGCCCGAGCGCACGACCTGCCCGATCGTGTAGACCTTGAGGCCCTGGACCACCCCGCCATGCGAGGCGCGCACCTCGTGCCGCCGCAGCACGTCCTGGGCGACGAGGAGCTTCTCGCGCACCTCGGCGATCCTCTGGCGCGTCTCAAGGAGCTGGGCGCTGACGGTCTCCTGCAGCTTCTGCTTGATCTGCGCGATCTGGATCACCGCTTCGCCGACGGCGTTCTGCGCCTTGGCGGTCTCCGCCACGGAGCGTCCGATCACGCCCTGGAGGCGCGTGCGCTCGCGCTCCATGACGAGGAGGCGCGAGAGCGGGATCAGGTTCTTCTCGCGCAGGCTGCGCAGGCCGCCGAGTTCCTCGTCGATGAAGCCCACCTGCGCCTCGACCGACGCCTTCTCGACCGCGAGCCCCACCATCTCGGTCTGTAGCTGCTTCACGCGCGCCTCGATGAGGTCGATCTGCGACCGCAGGGACTTGCGCCGCTCCGCCAGCTGGTTCGTCTGGTCCTGGATGACGCGGGCGATCGCCGGCTCGTCGCGCCGCGCGGCGATGTCCGGCGGCAGCTCCAGCTCGCTCGTCTGGTCCTGCTCGGCGCGCAGGCGCGCTTCGAGGATGAGGGCCGCGTCGAGCTGGGTCCTGAACAGGTCCGCGCTCGCACGGGATTGAAGCGGATCGATGCGCAGGAGGACGTCGCCCTCCCGGACGGTCTGGCCGTCCCGCACCAGCACGTCGAGGACCATGCCGCCCTCGAAATGCTGGACCACCTTGCGGCTGCTCTCCACCATGACGACGCCGGGGCTGATCACGGCGCGGTCCAGGCGGACGATTGCGGCCCAGCCGCCCACCACCCCGAAGGTCGCCAGGATGAGGGCGTAGCCCGCGACCGCGTAGCGGCGCCAGCCCGTCAGGGCCGGCGACGGCCCGGCCTGTCCCTCGTCCCGGTGGGCGGGGTGGGCCGGCCCGGCTGCCGGCCAGGGTGGGGCGGAGGCCGTCGTCATGGCTCAGCCCGCCGCCGCGCGCGGCCGGTCGAGGAGCCGGCGGTCGACGGTCCCGTCGGTTCCCGTCGCCGGGAGCGGGAGGGGCCGCGGGCCGGTCACCTGCGCGAGGATCTGCTCGGCTGGACCGAAGGCCTGGACGCTGCCGCCGTTCAGCATCAGCACCTGATCGGCCTCCGCCAGGATGGCGAGCTTGTGGGTGATGATGACCACTGTCGTGCCGGCCCGCTTCAGTTCCGACACCGCCTGCATCAGGGCCGCCTCGCCGGCCTGATCGAGGCTCGCGTTCGGCTCGTCGAGCACGACGAGGCTCGGCTGGCCGTAGAGGGCCCGGGCCAGCGCGATGCGCTGGCGCTGCCCGCCGGACAGCCCGTGGCCGCCGAGCCCGATCCTGGTGTTGTAGCCGTCGGGAAGGCCCTGGATCAGCGCGTGGCAGCCGGCCGTCCGCGCCACCGCGATCACCGCCGCCTCGTCCTCGACGCCGAAGCGCGCGATGTTCTGCGCCACGGTGCCGTCGAAGAGCTCCACGTCCTGCGGCAGGTAGCCGACGTGGCGGCCGAGCGCCTGCGGGTCCCAGTGCCCGATCTCGGAGCCGTCGATCCGCACCGTGCCGCTCGCGAGCGGCCAGACACCCGTCAGCGCCCTGGCGAGCGTCGATTTGCCCGCCGCGCTCGGACCGATGACGCCGACGATGCTCCCGGCCTCCAGCCGCAGGCCGATGCCGTGCAGGATGGGCGCCGTCGCGCCGGGCGCCGCCACGACCGCGCCCTCGACCTCGATCCGCCCCTGCGGGCGCGGGAGGATCATCCGGCGCGGCTCCGATCCGGCCGCCGCGACGAGTTCCGTCAGACGGCGATAGCTGGACCGGGCGGCCGTGAAGCCCTTCCAGTTCGCGATCACCAGCTCGATGGGCGCGAGCGCGCGCCCGATGATGATCGAGGCGGCGATCATCGACCCGGCGGAGATCTCGCGGTGGATCGCCAGGTAGGCGCCCAGGCCGAGCACCATCGTCTGCAGGAACATCCGCACGAACCGCGTCGCGGCGACGATGACGCTGGCCCGGTCGCTGGCGCGCGCCTGCAGCAGCAGCACCTCGTCGTGGCGGGAGCGCCACCGCTCGCGCAGCGCGCCGAGCATGCCCATGGACTGGAGCACGTCGGCGTTCCGGATGGTCGCGCGCGCCTGCTGCCCGGCCGCCGCCGAGGCCTGGCTGGCCGCGTTGAGCGAGCGGCGCGTGGCGAGTTCGTTGAGGAGCGTCAGCCCGAGGATCACGGACCCGCCCGCGAGCGCCATCCATCCGAACCACGGGTGCAGGATGAAGCAGGCGAGGAGGAAGATCGGGGTCCAGGGCGCGTCGCAGAGGGCCAGGAGCCCGCTGCCCGTCAGGAACTCGCGCAGGGTATCCACGTCGCGCAGGGCCGTGTCCTGGCCCGCACCGGGCCTGCGCAGGATGCTGCGGTGGACGGCGTCATAGACCGGACCCGCGATGGCGTGGTCGAACGCCACCCCGGCGCGGACCAAGATGCGCGCGCGCAGCATCTCGAGGAGCGCGTAGACGGCCAGCGCGAAGGCGGCGATCAGCGTGATGCCGAGGAGCGTCGCCTCGTTCCGGCTCGCCAGCACCCTGTCGTAGATCTGCAACATGTACAGGGGGCCAACAAACAGCAATATGTTGATGAAAAAGCTGAACACGAAGGCGGTTGCGAGCATCGGGCGCATCGACCGTATGCCATTTTTTAATGCGGGCGACGCGTCGATGTGGGCCATACGAATGTCCCGTGGGAATATTGTCGCGGGGGCAACAACAGCGGATTTCGTCCGACGCTAACAATGCCCGTGGATTTGTCTTGCAGCAACCCGTTTGCGGATCGATCGGCTCTCTTTGCCGCGAAAACCCGGGATCGTCCCCTGTCGCAGGTCTCGCTGTAGCATCTCCGCGAGGGTGGTGCGCTGCGAGACCAGGCAAAAACCGTCGATGATCATGAGGCCCGGATCGCCTCCGGGCCCTGCTCCGGCGGCCTGCGCCGTCGCGTCGAACGTTTGTTGTAGACACCGCCCCGCCGGACATCCTATGTGGATATCACTGTACGGGTCCAAACCACGCAGCCCCGCTCGCGAGAAGGTGCCCCTCCCCGTGTATGCACATCATCAGCGCTTGGATTCGGAGGAAGTTCAGGAGCTGCGCCGGGAAGGCGGGCGCTACCTGAAGGAACTGCGCGAGGCGCGCGGCCTCTCGCAGAGGCAACTCGCGGCCCTGGTCGGAACCGAATACTACACGTTCATCTCCCAGCTGGAGACCGGGCGCGGCCGTATTCCTCCGGACCGCTACCGCGCCTGGGCCGAGGCGCTGGACATCGATGTCCGGCAGTTCGTCCAGACCTTGATGCGCTTCTACGACCCGTTGACATACGACATCCTCTTCGGGCCCGAGCGAGGGGGCGAGTCCTCGCGAGGCGGCGCTCCCGGACCTCGCGGCGGGGCCGCGCGGGCAGGCTGACCGCCCTTCGCCGAAGCGGGTGCGGATCGCGTGCGGGACGGTCGGCCGGTTCGGGGTGACCGTGCGGCGCGCCGGCTGACGGCGTGGCGGAGGTCCGATGTCGGCTCGGCATCCACAGCTTCTGCAACCGACCACCACGTCGCCTCATGGCGGACCGCAAGAGGGCCGCGCCATCCCGGCTTGATCCGCGTCGGCGTCGCCTGTACAGTAAAAACATAACTCACTGTTGCTGTACAACCGGTGAGGACCTGGCCAAGGGGGCGACGAGGCTCGGTCGGAACGGGGGACACGGGCCGGCCGGGCACGCAGTGACGTTCGAGAAGGCACAGAGTGAGAGGAGCCGGACGCGATGCCTCACGCCGTCAAGATGATCAGGCCGGACGAACACATGCCCCACGGTGCCGCGACCGCGGACGTCCGCACGCACGTTCGCAGGCTGATCCTGGACCTTGTCCGCACGAGCACGAACGGCACCGGCTGCCATCGGATGTGACGCGGTTGCCCCGCGCGGCGTCGGCCGGGCGGGCGGCGTGACCGCCGGGCCTGCCCGGATTCCCGCAGCGGGGGAGGGGCGTCCTCAGGCGCTTCGCGTCGGCACGAGGCCGGTAGGGTCTCTAGGCCGGCCCGGCGCGCGGGACGCGGCCGGCCCGGGATGCGCCGCGGTCCGGCGGGCCGCATGCCGGACATTCTAGGGACGGTCCGGGCGCGGTCTCAGGTTGATCGGGCCGACAGCCGCGCCGCCACCGTGTCGAAGGCCTTCTGGTAGACGCCGTCGTGCACCTGCGGGATCAGCACGAGGTCGTCGGTCGGCGAGGCGGTCCAGTCGCCGAACCACGTCCCGAAGGTGCGGTTCGTGTCCGTCACCGGCCACAGGCGCGGCCCCGAGACGTAGTGCAGCCAGGGCATCGGGCTCTTGGTGATGCGGTAGGTGTAGGAGCGCGTCCGGTCGCAGAGCTGGATCAGCTCCTCGTTCAGGTGCCCCTCGCCGAACAGGAAGTCGCGCACCCCCGAGATCTTGTCCGGCCGCGCACCGCCGAGCATGTGCATGCGCGAGATCTCGTCGTGCCAGCCGGCCATGCCGGCGAAGTCGCGGATCATCGCCCAGGCGGCCTCCACGGGCGCATCGATCACCGAGGAGCAGAAGACCTTGTGCGGCGGCAGCCCCTGCCAGCGCACGGCGCCCGCGGGCGGCGCGGGAGACTCGGCCGCGATCCGCGCCGCCAGGGAATCCCAGCCCGCCTTGAAGACGTTCGTGGCGATGATCTCGGCGTATTGGCCTTCGCCGGGACGCTCGTCGAAGGTGGCCTCCCACTCGGCGAAGGTGGCGTCGCCGTTGGTGACCGGGATCAGCGCGACCCGGGCGAGGTAGTTGTCCACTGGGAAGGCCGGAGTCTCGAAATTGTAGCTGAAGCTGTAGCGGTGGTCGTCCAGCGAGATCAGCCGCTCGCGCACGAGGGTGCCGTCCCGGAGGTGGAAGGCGCGCACGCAGCCGACCACGTCGGCGTCGAGCCCGTCCTCGATCGTGCTGTCGGCGACGGCCGGCACCCAGGACGGCAGGCCGTTGAAGTCGCGGATCAGCGACCAGACGGTCTCCACCGGCGCGGGGAGGATGGTGGAGGCGTAGGCGCGGGCCATCAGACGGTCTCCGGGAAGGTGATGGACTTGAAGGCGCGGGTCGTCGCGGTCAGGGCCGTCTCGGCCGGCAGGCGCTCCATCGAGGAGGCGCCGTAGAAGCCGTGGCAGAGGCTGGTGTTGGCCAGGATGTAGGCGGCGTCCTCGGGCGTGGCGATCGGCCCGCCGTGGCAGAGCACGATCACGTCGTCGCGCACGCGCCGCGCGGCCTGCGCCCATTCCTCGATCAGGCGGGGGCAGTCTTCGAGGCGCAACGCCGTCTCGGCGCCGATCGCCCCGCCGGTGGTCAGCCCCATATGCGGGACGATGATGTCGGCGCCCGCGCGCGCCATCTCGGCCGCCTCGTCGGCGGAGAAGACGTAGGGCGTGGTGAGCAGGTCCTTGGCGTGGGCGAGCCGGATCATGTCGATCTCGAGCCCGAAGCCCATCCCGGTCTCCTCCAGGTTCGCCCGGAAGGTGCCGTCGATGAGCCCGACCGTCGGAAAATTCTGCACGCCCGAGAAGCCCAGCGCGATCAGTTCGTCGAGGAGATGGTCCATGATCACGAACGGATCGGTGCCGTTGACCCCGGCGATGACGGGCGTGCGCCGCACCACCGGGAGCACCTCGCGGGCCATCTCCTTCACGATCTCGTTGGCGTTGCCGTAGGCGAGCAGCCCCGCGAGCGAGCCGCGCCCGGCCATGCGGTAGCGGCCGGAATTGTAGATCACGATGAGGTCGATGCCGCCGGCCTCCTCGCACTTGGCCGAGAGGCCGGTGCCGGCGCCGCCCCCGATGATGGGCCGGCGCCGGGCGATCATGTCGTGGAACGTCGCCAACAGGTCGCGGCGGGCGTGGCGGGGCATGGGCTCAGGTCCTCTCCTGCACGGCCTCGCGGAAGGCGGCGACGAGCGCCTGCGCGAAGGCCGGGTCGTTGATGGCGGCGTCGACCTCGACGAGCCGCCGGTTCGGCGCGGCCTGCCAGCCGGCGCGGATCGTCTCGAACAGGGCGGCGTCGGCGGCGGGGTCGTGGAAGGGCATGCCGGGCACGTCGATCGCCGAGACGCCGCCGCGCGGCAGCAGGAAGCGCACCGGCCCCTCCATGCGGTTGAGCCGCTCGACGATGAAGGCACCGGTCCGCCGGTTCTCCTCCGGCGTCGTGCGCATCAGCGTCACCTGGGCGTTGTGGACGTAGAGGTTCCGGTCGCGGTACTGCGCCGGCACCGTCTCCTTGGCGCCGAAATTCACCATGTCGACCGCGCCGACCGAGCCCACGTAGGGCAGCCGGGTGCGGATCGCGGCGCCGAACCGGTCCGCCGTGCAGGGGAAGACGCCGCCGAACAGGTGGTCGGGCACCTCCGTGGTGGTGATGTCGAGGAAGCCCGCGAGCAGGCCGGAATCGGCGAGTTTCTCCATCGACTGGCCGCCGGTGCCGGTGGCGTGGAAGACGTAGGGCTCGTACTCGGCCTCCAGCGCTTCGCGCACCTGCGTCACGCAGGCCGTGGTGACGCCGAACATGGTGAGGCCGAGCCCCGGCTTGTCGGCCGGCGCCTCCGGGGGCGCGCGCAGCGCCATGCCGGCCGCGGCATGCGCGGCGTTGCCGATCACCCGGCGCGAGATCGCGTTGAGGCCCGCCACGTCCACGACCGAGTACATCATGGCGATGTCGTTGGGGCCGACGTAGTCGGCGGTGTGGCCCGACGCCACCGTCGAGACCATCAGCTTGGGCACGCCCACCGGCAGCGCGCGCATCGCCCGCGTGACGAGGGCGGTGTTGCCCGAGCCGCCGAGGCCGAGCACCGCGCCGATGTCGGTGCGCGTGGCGAGGAAGCGCGTCAGCGCCTCCGCCATCGCCGAGACGGCCGCCCCCCGGTCGTCGCGCCCGAGCACCGCGCCCGCGCCCTCGGGATGATGGCGCGCCACCTCCGCGGCCGGCACGTCGGCGACCGCGGAGGTGCCGCGCGTGCCGACATCGACGAGCAGCGCCGCGGCGCCCGCCGCCCGCACGAGGTCGCGGGCGTAGACGAGTTCGGCCTCCTTGGTGTCGCAGGTGCCGACGACGTAGACCTGTGCCGTTCCCTGGCTCATTCCCTGGGCCATCCGCTCCCTCCCCTCAGTGGGTTCCGGCCGCGACGCCGAGGTAGCGCCGCTGCAGGGCCTCGTCGCCGACGAGGTCCGCCGCCGGCATCGTCGCGGCGATCCGGCCCGTGACCATCACGGCGACCGTGCCGCAGACCGCCGCGGCCATGCGCAGGTTCTGCTCGACGAGGAGCAGGCCGGTGCCCTCGGCGGGGAGCCCGCGCAGCACCTCCGCGAGATGGTCCACGATCACCGGCGCCAGCCCCTCGGAGGGCTCGTCCATGATCACGAGCTTGGGGTTCATCAGGAGCGCGCGGGCGATGGCGAGCATCTGCTGCTCGCCGCCCGAGAGCTGCGTGCCGCCGTTGCGCCGCCGCTCGGCGAGGCGCGGGAAGGTGGCGTAGGCCCGCTCGACGGTCCAGCGGGCGCGCGGCCCCTGCGCCACGAGGCGCAGATGCTCGTCCACCGTGAGCGACGGAAAAGTCCGCCGGCCCTGCGGCACCAGGGCGAGACCCGCCCGGGCGACCCGGTTCGGCGGCCGGCCCGCGAGGGTCTCGCCGTCGAGGCTGATCTCGCCCTCGCCCGGCACCATGCCCATGATGGTCTGGCAGAGCGTCGTCTTGCCCATGCCGTTGCGCCCGACGATGGCGAGGGGTTCGGACCCCACCGCGAGGTCGACGCCCTGGAGGATGTGCGCTTGGCCGAAGCGCACGTGCAGGTCGCGCACCACGAGCATCAGTGGCCTCCGCCGAGGTAGATCGCCTGCACGACGGGGTCGGAGCCGATCCGGTCGGGGGGCGCCTCGACCGCGATGGCCCCGTCCTTCATCACCGTCACCACGTCGGAGGCGGGCAGCGCCACGTCCATGTCGTGCTCGACGAGGACCAGGGTGAGGCTGCGCGGCAGGCCCTTGAGCAGCGCCAGCAGCTCCGGCCGGTCGCCGGGCGAGAGGCCCGCCGCCGGTTCGTCCAGCATCAGCACCTTCGGGTCGCAGGCGAGCGCCATCCCGACCTCCAGCTGCCGCCGCTGCCCGTGCGAGAGGTCGGCCACCGGCCGCTCCACCACGTGGGCGAGGCGCATCCGCTCGGCCAGCGCCCGCGCGCGGGCGAGGTCCGGGTCGCCGCGGCCGGGGCGGCGGAACGAGAAGCGGCCGGGTTTGCCGCCGCGCACCGCGAGGAAGAGGTTGTCGAGGACGGTGAGGCCGTTGAACAGCAACGAGGTCTGGTAGGTCCGCCCGATGCCGAGCCGCGTGCGGCGATGCGGCGGCAGCTGCGTGATGTCGGTGCCGAAGAAGGCGATGCGCCCCTCGGTGGGCGGGATGTCGCCGCAGACGAGGTTGAACAGCGTAGTCTTGCCGGCGCCGTTGGGGCCGAGCACCGCCCGGCGCTCGCCGGCCGCCACCGTGAGCGTGACGTCGCGCACCGCGTGCAGCGCGCCGAAGCGGCGGCCGATCCCGGTGAGATGGAGGGCGGGGGTGGAATCCGGGTGCATGGCTCGCGAGGTTTCCGCGTGGGTCGCGGGGAACCCCTCTCCCGTGTGGGGAGGGGCAGGGGTGAGGGTGCAAGTGGAGCCGCAGTGAAGCACGGAGCGTGGTGAGGGGAGCGGAACGGGTCAGGATCAGCAACCAGCCTCGGTGCAGGCAGCGGCAGCGTCGTGTCCGCTTGCTGCACCCTCCCGGGACCCTCACCCCTACCCCTCTCCCGCACGGGAGAGGGGATCCCGCGTTCGCTTCGGCTGCCGGGGGGCACCCTCTTCGGAGTTATCCCGCCACGATGCAGCCGGTGTTGTTGCGGGAGGGCGCGCCCAGCGCCAGGAACTGGGCCTCCGGCACGCCGAGGGTCTGGTTGATCTGGCGGGCGCGCGCGAAGGCCACCGTGACGGGCTTGCCCTCCCGCTCCTCGATCTTGGTCAGGAAGATGTCGGAGACGGCCTGCCGGTTGTGGTCGAGAGAAACCTCGGCGCCCATCGGGTTCTTGAACCGGCGCTTGGCCAGCGCCGCCTGGAAGGCCTGCTGGTCGCCCGAGAGGTCGCCCCGCACCTCCTCCAGCGCGCCGAGGATACCCTGGAGGTTGGTGGTGTAGTTGACCCCGTGGATCGACGGCGACTGGAAGCCGCCCTCGTTCGCCCAGCGCTTGCGGTAGCGGGCGACGAACTCGTTCCAGTTCGGGTCGTCGTTGATGTCGGCGATCGGCCCGCCGCTCACCATCCCGATCATCAGCTTCCGGTGCGGGCCGCGGGCCGACATCATGGTCTGGTCGGCCATGATCGAGCCGCCGATGATCGGCAGGCCGCCGCCGCCCTGCGCGTACTGCGTCATGAAGGCGAGCCCGTCGGTGCCGCCGTGGACCACCACGAGGGCGCCCGCGCTCTTGGGGATCTGGGCGATCTGCGAGGCGAAGTCGGTGGTGCCGAGCGGCGACCACAGGTAGGTCGCCTTGCCGCCCGCGCGGCAATATTCGAGGCTGAAACCGAAGACCTGCGCGTACGGGAAGGCGTAGTCGCCCGCCACCACGCAGACCTCCGGGATGTTGAGCGTCTTGCGCACGTAGTTGCCGACGCCGGCCATCCACTGCGTGCCATCGGTGGAGAAGCGGAAGAAGTTCTTCGAGGGGTTGCGCAGGGTGGTGTCGGCGGCGGCCGAGGAGCCGTTGACGATGGTCCTGCCGGTCAGCGTCGCCGAATAGTCCTTGAGCGCGATGCCCTCCGCTCCCGAGAGCGGGCCGAGCACGATGTCGGCCCCGTCCTGCTCCACGAGCTTGCGGGCGCGGGCGAGCGCCACGTCGGCGCGCGCGTTCGAACTCTCGCGGATGAACTCGATGCGCCGGCCGCCCGCCGTGTAGTTGATGCGCTCCAGCTCCATCTGCACGCAGCGGTAGGCGTCCTGGCCGCCGGTGGCGAAGGGGCCCTCCAGGGTGGTGAGGCCGCCGAGCTTGATCGGTGCGTTCTGGGCGATGGCCGGGCGCGGGAAGGCGCCTGCGAGCGCGAGGGAGCCTGCGCCGGTGAGCGCCTGGCGGCGGGTGATCTGGCGGCGGGTGAGCGTGGTGGTCATGGTCGTCTCCTCCTGTGGGTCTTCGGGTCGGCGGCACCGGGCCGCTCTGGGTGTCAGCCGGTCTCGGCCGGTCGCGGCGCGGGCCGCTCCTCGGCGCGGGACGGCCGCCGCAGGCCGCCGAGGCGGCGCACGAGGCCGACGATCCCGTCCGGAGACGCCAGCACGATGCCGAGAAAGACGAGGCCGATCAGGGTGTTGAAGCGGTCGCGGTCGTACAGGGAGGCGGCGAACGTGTCGAAGACCGCGAAGATCAGCGAGCCCACGAAGGCCCCGGCCGGGTGGCCGAGCCCGCCGATCACGCTGATGATCAGGATGTTGACGCTGGCGCCCAGCCCGATGGAGCCGGGCGAGATGCCGATGTTGTAGATCGTCGTCAGCACCCCGCCGCAGCCGGCGATGAAGCCCGCGACCCCGAAGGCGGCGATGCGGTGGAGCGCCACGTCGTAGCCGAGCGCCGCCACCCGGCGGGGATTGTCGCGGATGCCCTGCAGCACCAGCCCGAACGGGCTGCGCACGAGGTAGAGCACGCCCGCGTAGAGGGCGGCGGCCGCCGCGAGCGCGACGTAGTAGAACAGGTGCGGATCGCGAAAGGGCACGCCGAACAGCACCGGCCCCACCACGTTGCGGATGCCCTCGTAGCCGTTGAACCAGTCGATGTTCGATTCCGCGAAGCGCGCCACGCCCATCGCCAGCGCCAGCGTGATCATCAGGAGGTAGATGTCGCGGGTGCGCACCGCGATCGCCCCGACGAGGAGCCCGGCGAGCGTCGCGGCGAGGAGAGCGGCCGGCACGGCCGCCGCGTAGGGCAGGCCGCCGACGATCCCCGGCACCGCCCCCTCGACCAGGATGGCGAGCGCGTAGCCGGCGATGCCCGCGAGCGTCATCTGCGCCAGCGAGACGAAGCCGCCGTAGGTGGCGAGGAAGGTCAGCGAGAGCGCCACGATGCCGTAGACGAGCGCGCGGCCCAGGATGTTCGCGGTCCAGAACTGCGCCTGGTTCGGCGGCAGGACGAGCCCGAGCAGGGCCGGCGCCACGACGAGGACCGCGAGGGCCAGGAGGGAGAGGCGGGCGCTCACGCGGTGCGCCCCAGCAGGCCCTGCGGGCGCACGGCGAGCACCGCCACCATGAGGGCGAAGGTCAGGATCACCGCGTAGGTCGGAAACAGCGCTTGGCCCACCTGCTCGGCGAGCCCCACCAGCACGGCGCCGACCGCGGTGCCCGGGACCGAGCCCATGCCGCCCACGATCACCACCACGAGGGAGGTGAGGAGGAAGCGCCCGTCCACCCCCTGCGCGAGCGGCTGGGCGGTCGCGCCGATCACCCCGCCGAGCCCCGCGAGCGCGGCCCCGAGCCCGAAGACCGCGAGCGACACCAGGGGCACGTTCACGCCGCAGGCGGCGAGCATCGCCCGGTCGTCGACGCCCGCGCGCACCATCAGGCCGAGCTTGGTGCGCGCCAGCAGCCACCACAGCCCGATCCCCACCGCCAGCGCCACCCCGATCTGGACCAGCCGGAAGGTCGGGTAGCGCCCGACGAGCGGCAGCGGCGTGGTGCCGAACAGCGCGTCGGGGGCGAAGAACTGCCGCGGCGTGCCGCCGAAATGCGCGAGCAGCTGGTCGGCCACCACGATCGAGACGCCGATGGTGACCAGCGCCTGCCGCAGCTCCTGGCCCTGCATCCAGCCGAGCAGCACCCCCTGCAGGGCGACCCCGGCGAGCGCCGCCGCCGCCATGCCGACCGGCACCGCGAGGTACCACGCGTACCACGCGTCGCGGTCGTAGAGCGGCTCGAACACCGCGTAGGCCACGTAGGCGCCGACGAGGTAGAGGGCCCCGTGGGCCATGTTCACGGTGCGCATCAGGCCGAAGATCAGCGAGAAACCCGACGCCACCACGAAGTAGAGCGCGGCGAGCGTGAGCCCGTTCAGCAGCACGGTGGCGGCGAGCGCCATCGATGTCCCTCCCCCTGCGGGCGTTTCCGTCCGCGCGCCGGTCCGTGATCCGACCGGTTTCTGGCCGGAGCATTCCTTGGGTAAGGCCCGATGGTCCAGTGCGCGGACGCGGGGAGACGGGTAAGAATGGGCAACCGCGGCCGACCGCCCGGCGCGGGCGAGGGCAGGGGGATGATGAGGCAGCCGATCTTCCGCGACCGTCCCGCCAACGACCTCTTGGTCGGGGCGGCGATCGGGCTTGGCATGACCGCGCGGGCGGTGGTGCAGGGCGGGGCCGACTTCCTGCTCGCGCTCAATGCCGGGCGCCTGCGGGTGATGGGCGCGGCCTCGATCGCCGCGCTCTTCCCGCTGCGCGAGGCCAACGGCTTCACCGACGCCTTCGCGCGCAGCGAGATCCTCGACCGGGTGCCGGTGCCGGTCTTTTTCGGCGCCTCGGTGTTCGACCCGCGGCTCGACGTGCCGGCGCTCGTCGCCCGGCTCGCCCGCACGGGCTATGCGGGCCTCGCCAACTTCCCGACCGCGATCCACTTCGAGGGCCGCTTCCGCGCCGCCCTGGAGGCGGCCGGCATCGGCTTTTCCCGCGAGGTCGCGCTGCTGCGCAGCGCCCGCGCGGCGGGGCTCGCGACCTTCGGCTACGCCAAGACCCGCGAGGAGATCGAAGGGCTGCTCGCCGCCGAGGTCGACATCCTGTGCCTCAACTTCGGCTGGAACGCGGGCGGCTCGCTCGGCATCGCGGGGGTGGCCCTCGACGAGGCGGCGGACCGGGCGCGGCGGGTGTTTCAGTGGGTGCGCCAGGTCCGGCCCGGGACGCTCTGCGTGGTGGAGGGTGGGCCGATCATCGATTCCGCCGACATGATCCGGGTCTGCGACGAGGCCAAGGCGGACGGCTACGTCGGCGGCTCCACCCTCGATCGGCTGCCGCTGGAGATGTCGGTGATGCAGACGACCTCGTCCTTCAAGACCGCGAGCCTGCTGCGGCCGCTGCGCGACGAGGCGCAGCGCGAGCACGCCCGCATCACGGGACTGGCGGGCCTCGTCGGGCAGTCGGAGGCCATCGCCCGCATGGTCGAGCGCATCGCCCGGCTGGTGGCCACCGACCTCGCCGTGCTGGTGCGGGGCGAGCCCGGCTCGGGCCGCACCACGGTGGCGCGGGCCGTCCACGTGGCGAGCCGGCGCACCGGGCCGTTCCTCGTCCTCGACGCGGCCGATCCCGAGATCGAGGCGACGCTGTTCGGCGGCACGGGCGCGCTCGCCGCACCGGACGCCACCGTGGTGGTGGAGGACATCGCGGCGCTCGCCCCCGCCCTGCAGGAGCGCCTCGCCCGGGTGGTCGAGCAGGCGGTGGTCGGGCGCTTCGGGCGCGGCGAGCGGCGGGGCGGGCGCCTCGTCGTGACGGCGAGCGACCCGGCCGACCTCGCGCCTGCGCTGCTGGCGCGGGTGGAGGCCGGGCGGGTGGACGTGCCGCCGCTGCGCGACCGGCCGGAGGACATCCCGCTCCTCGCCCGCGCGATGCTGCGGGGCTTCGCGCGCGAGAAGCGGCAGGCGGCGGTGATCGAGCCCGCCGCCTACCGGCTGCTGATGACCCGGGACTGGCCCGGGAACCTGCGCGAGCTGCGCTCGCTCCTCGCCCGCGCGGCGAGCGAGAGCCCGGACGGCACGATCCGCAGCGATCTCGTGGCGCGGCTCTGCCGCGGGCCGGCCGAGGCCCGGCCCGGGCCGGTGACGGACGAGCGGGCCTGGATCGTCGACGCCCTGCGCCGCAACCGCTTCCGCCGCGCCGAGACCGCGGCCTTCCTCGGCCTCTCGCGAAAAACCCTCTACAACAAGATGCGCCGCTACGGCCTCAGCGGGTGAAGGGCGGGAGGTCGCGGCGGCCCGCGCCGGGCGGCGGCACCGCGCGGATGTCGGCGATGCCGGCCGCGGCGAGCCGCGCTGCGAAGGCCGGCGAGACGGCGCAGCCGACCGCGACGAGGCCGGCCTCCCGCAGGCGCAGCAGCGTCGCCAGCTCCTCGTCGGGTCCGTAGCCCACCGCCGCGATGGCCCGGCCGGTCTCGCCGTCGATGACCTGCACGCTCGGGTAGTTCGCCACCCGGTGGATGCCCGCCGCCAGCAGGGCCTCCGCCATGTCGGGCACGCGCAGGAACGGATCGGCGCAGAACACCGCCGCGACGGGCGCCTCCCCGGGCGAAAAACGCCCCTGCCGCGCCAGCGCCGCCAGGAGGGCGCCGTTGACGTCCGCCACCGGCAGCAGCGCCAACAGGTCGAGCAGCCCCTCGGGCGCCCCCGCGAGGGCGGGCAGGAAGAGGCTGCGGGCCCGCTCGGCCGCATCGAGCCCGTCGAGCGCGGCGCGCAGGATGAGGGGGGAGGTCATGGGCGAGTGGACATCCAGGGGGCCGGATCGGACGCTTGATGCTTGTCACGAGGGGCCACTGTTGGCCCTTCGTGCGAGGCAATCCGTGCGCTATCATGATAGCGAAAGGATGTGCCATGGCCCAGATCCTCGTCCGTGACATCGATGCCGGCGTGAAGGAACGCTTGCAGCAACGCGCGGCCCGGAACGGGCGCAGCATGGAGGCCGAATTGCGCGACATCCTTCGTGCCGCCGCTGCCGAGGACGAGCCGACGACGGGACTGGGTACGGAGATCGTCGCCCTCTTCGAGGGGATCGGCTTGAGCCCCGGCGAGGAACTGCCCGAGTTCCATGGGCATGGCCTCACCGATCCCTTCGCATGATCATCCTCGACACGAATGTCGTATCCGGTCTGATGCGCGCGTCCCCGGATCCGATCCTCGTTCGTTGGCTCGACACGCGACCCAGAAACTCCGTCTGGATCACGACCATCACCGTCCTCGAGGTCAGGTTCGGTCTCGACCTCATGCCTGATGGACGGCGCGCCGCAGCGTTGCGCAGCGCCTTCGATCGCCTCGTCGCAGAGGTGCTTCAACGGCGGATCGTCCCGTTCGACGCCGCGGGAGCCGGCGAAACGGCGGCCCTGATGGCGGCCCGACAGAGACGAGGCCAACCACAGGACCTGCGCGACAGCATGATCGCGGGCATCGCTATCGCTCGACGCGCCACGCTCGCAACCCGCAACGTCAAGCATTTCGCCGACCTGCCCGAGCCACCAGTTGATCCGTGGGAGGGCTGAGGCAGCCGCGCTTCTCGTGCACTGACCCAGGCAGATGGTGCAGCCTCGCTGGTGAGGATTGCGGCCGCGCGCTCGATCGGCGATCGGTCGTGACGGGTGCCCCGCGTGTCGCGTCAGGAACCGGGCAGGCCTCCTCGGTCGGCGGGCTCCACGACGACGGTCGGCACCGCCTCGTCCAGCGCGTCCTTCAGCTCGCCCCCCTCGATCGACGCGACCGTCTCCTCCGAGGTCGGGGCCGCGATCCGTCGCGCCCGCGGCGAGCCGGTCGCTGGCGCCGCCGAGGCCGCCTGCTCGGCCGCCACCGCCGTCACCGTCTCGGGGGCGACCAGGCCGAGGCCGGCGGCGTGCTCGGCCATCGCGCGGCTGTCGGCGGCGAGCACGAGGCTGCTCCCGGCCGACGCCACCGTCACGGCGAGGCGCTCGATCTCGGCCGCCCGGTCCGCATCGGGCGAGACGTTGCGGATGTAGACCGCCAGCACCCGGCCGGGATGCGCGCCGACGATCTCGGCGTAGACCTCGGGGTCGTGCTGGCCGCTGTCGCCGATCAGCACGAAGGGCAGGTCGCGGTAGAGCGCCAGCATGCGGTCGATCAACTCGCGCTTGTGGTCCTCTGCCCGGCGCGGCAGCGGGTGGCGCCACGACAGGCCCCATTCCCGCAGGAAGAGCACCGGCCCGATCGGGATGCCGTGCAGGCGGAAGAACTCGGTCAGCATGTCGTAGATGCCCCAGGGCGCCCGCGAGACGTAGAGCATCGGGTTGCGCTCGGCGCCCGCCGCCCCGTCGTGCAGGGCGCGGTAGAGGGCGGCGACGCCCGGAAAGGCGACCCGGCTCTGCGCATCGGCGACGAAGAGGCGCCAGAGCATCTTGAACCGGTTGGCGACGCCAGTGTGCATCACCGTGTCGTCGATGTCGCTGATCACCACGAAGCGGCACCGCTCGGGCGGGATGAACACCCGGGCCTGCGCGGCGACCGGCGGATCGGCGTCGAGGGTCAGCGCCACGGGGTGCCACGCGGCCGTGCCGTCCGGCCGCTCGCCGGGGCGCAGGTGCACCCGGAAATAGCCGTCCCGGTCCGTGGTCACCTGCACGGCGCTGCCGCAGAACCGGGCCGTGATCGCGGCGCCGGCGAGCTTGCGGCGGCGGATCCGCCGGCCGATGTCGCGCAGGTGCGCGCGCAGGTCGTCCGGATCCGCGTCGGGCGCGGCGTGCGACTGCCGGAAGACCCGGCCGATCAGAAAGATCTCCTCGCGCGAGCCGTAGCCCCGGTAGGGCTCGACGACGACGCCCTCGGCCCCCTGCGCCCGGCGCGCCGGCCGCGCGACGAGGCCGAGGAGCCGGATCGCGGCGCGGCTCCAGCCCGACGGCACGTCCTAGCCCGCCAGGCTCGACGGCGGCTGCCAGATCACGCCGGGATGCTCGCGGATGTCGCCGGCCGTCTGGCCCGTGTCGGCGTCGCTCACCCAGTCGCCCGGCTCCGCGACCTCCACGATCGCCGCCTCGGGATAGGCCGCTTCGAGGAAGAGCCGCGCCTCGCCCTCGCCGGCCGCCCGGACGGTCACGAGGGGGCGCGGCCGGCCCGCCTCCACGATCTTCGCGATGAAGAGCTTCGCCATGCCGAGCCCCTTTCGTGGCCTTGCGCGGTGACCCGCCCCGGAGAGATAGGGCGGCCCGCGCGGGACGGCTCGTCAGAGATAACCGGTGCCGGCCTCGGCGGCGAAGCGGTCGGGGGTTCCCTCCCAGACGATGCGGGCGTGCTCCAGCACGTAGACCCGGTCGGCGTGGGGCAGCGCGAAGGTGACGTTCTGCTCGCCCAGCAGCACGGTGATCGGCGTCGTCTGGCGCAGGCGCTCCAGGGCCTTCGAGAGCTGTTCGAGGATCACCGGCGCGAGGCCGAGCGTCGGCTCGTCGAGGATCAAGAGCCGCGGGCGCATCATCAGCGCGCGGGCGATGGTGAGCATCTGCTGCTCGCCGCCCGAGAGGGTGCGGGCCATCTGGCCGCTGCGGCTGCGCAGGATCGGGAAGAGGTCGAGCAGCCAGTCGAGCTGGCGCGCGCTCTCGGCCTTCGGCAGGTGCTGGCCGCCGAGATCGAGATTTTCGCGCACGCTCATCTCGCCGAACAATTCGCGCGTCTCGGGCACCTGCACGATGCCGGAGCGGGCGATGGCGGCCGGCGTGCGGCGGCTCAGATCTTCCCCCCCGTAGGCGATGCGGCCCGCATAGGGAACGAGGCCCGACACGGCGTTGAACAGCGTCGTCTTGCCCGCGCCGTTGAGGCCGACCACCGAGACGAACTCGCCCTCGTGCACGTGCAGGCTCACGCCCTGGAGGGCCTGCGCCTTGCCGTAGAGCACGTCGAGGGACTCGACGCGCAGGAGCGGGTCGCCCGAGAAGGCCGATTGCGGGCGCGCCGCGGTCTCGATGGTGCCGCCGAGATAGACCCGGCGCACCGTCTCGTTGCGCATGACCTCGGCGGCCGAGCCCTCGGCGACGCGCTCGCCGAGATACATGGCCAGCACCCGGTCCACGAGGGCCGCGACGCTCTTCACGTTGTGGTCGACGAGGAGCACGGCCTTGCCCTCATCGCGAAACCCCCGGATGAGCTGCGAGAAATCCGCGACCTCGCCCTGCGTCAGGCCCGCGAAGGGCTCGTCCACCAGCACCACCTTGGGGTCGCGGGCGATGGCCTTGGCGAGCTCCATCCGGCGCAGGTCCGCGAAGGGCAGCGTGGCGGGCCGGCGGTCCATCACGGCGCCCAGGCCCACCCGCTCGGCGATGGCGCGGGCCTTCGCCTCGACCCGGGGATCGGCGATGAGGCGCAGGAGGTTGTCGGGCAGGAGCGCGAGCTTGATGTTCTCCAGCACGGTCTGCCGGTGCAGCGGCCGGGAATGCTGGAAGACGAGGCCGATGCCGGCCCGCGCCACCCGGTGCGAGGGCCAGCCGGCGATCTCGGTGCCGTCGAGCCGGATGCTGCCGGCATTCGGCCGCTCCAGCCCCATGATGAGCTTCATCACGGTGGACTTGCCCGAGCCGTTCGGGCCGATCAGGCCCAGGATCTCGCCGGGGCGCACCTCGAAGCCGATGGACTTCACCGCGACGAGGCCGCCGTAGCGCTTCTGCAGGCCCTCGACCGCCAGCAGCGGGCGCGCCGCGGCGGATTGGTGCACGGAATGGGGGAGGACGGCCGCGGTCATCACGCTACGCTCCGCTGCGAGGAGGCCATCACGCCCGCTGCCCCTGGCGGGTCAGGAGACCGAGCAGGCCGGCCGGCACGAACAGGATCACCACCAGGGCTGCGGCCGAGACCACGAAGGTGGAGAGCGCCCCGAGCGGCCGCAGCAGCTCGCCCGCCGCGATGAGGAAGACCGCGCCCAGCACGCCGCCCACGATGGTGCGCCGCCCGCCGAGCACCGCCGCGATGATGACCTGGACGCCCACCGACACGTCCACCAGCGTGCCCACCGAGGCGGTGCCCATGTAGAAGACGAGGAGCGCCCCCGCGAGGCCGGAGAAGACGGCGCTGACGCAGAAGGCCGCGAGCTTGTGCTTGGCGACGTTGAAGCCGAGCGCCCCGGCCTCGACCGGGTCCTGCCCGCTCGCCTGCAGGATCAGCCCCACCGGCGAGGTGGCGATGGCGAACAGGATCAGCCCGCTCACCGTCATGAAGCCGAGGGCGATCCAGTAGTTCGTGGCGGCGTCGATGCTGATGACGTCCGGCACGGTGAGGCCGATCTCGCCGCCGGTGGTGTCGGCGAACACCACGATGAGGTTCTGGAGGATCAGCACCGCCACGACCGTGGTGAGGCCGAAATAGGGGCCGCGCACCCGCAGCGCCGGCAGGGCCAGCACGACGCCGCCGATCACCGCCGCCGCCGCGCCGGCCGCGAGGCAGAGCGGGATCGGCACGCCGTGGCCGTTGAGGATGCCGGCCGAGTAGGCGCCGAGCCCGATCAGGAAGGTCGGCCCGAAATTGACCTCGCCGGCGAAGCCGAACAGCAGGTCCCAGGCCATCGAGAACACGCCGAAATAGTACGCGATCGTGAGGAGGCCGAGGATGTAGCCGGAGACCCACAGCGGCAGCACCGCGGCGAGGCCGAGGCCGACGATCGTGAGCCAGAGGAGCGGGCTGCGCAGGACCGTGTGGAGCATGACGCCTCTCGGGAGGGGGCGCTCAGCGGCGCCCGAGCAGGCCTTGCGGGCGCACGTACATCACCGCCACGAGGAGCAGCAGGGACGGGATGGTGCGGTAGGCCGGGGAGATCAGGTAGGCGGTCAGCGTCTCGAGGTAGCCCACCACGTAGGCCGCGATGAGCGAGCCGGTGACGCTCCCCAAGCCCCCCAGCACCACGATCGAGAAGGCGCTCGCGGTGAGCGGGCCGACGCTGTAGGACGACACGCCGAGGAACTGGCCGAGCAGCACCCCCGCGATCCCGGCGAGCACGCCGTAGATCAGCCAGATCACCACGTAGATCCGCGACAGCTCGAAGCCCAGCAGCGTGACGCCGCGCGGGTTCATCGAGGCCGCCAGCACCACCTTGCCGGTGCGGGTGCGGTTCACCAGCACCCACAGCAGCGCGATGGTGCCCCAGCAGATCACCGCGGTGAAGATCTGGTTCCAGGGGGTGCGCACGCCCGCGATCACCACCACGCCCTCGACGATCGGCATCACCGTCTTGGCGTTGCTGGTGAACAGGTAGGCGATGAACTCTTGGATCATGATGCCCCAGAGCAGCGTGCCCGTGAGGATGAAGATCTCCTTCTCCTCGGACGGGATCGCCCGGGAGCGGTCGATCGGCTTCACCACGAGGCCGTAGGTGGCGAGCGTGAGCAGGGTGCAGACGGCGACGCCGACCGCGGCGCCCGCGTAGGGGCCGAGGCCGAACTCGCTCGACGCCGCCCAGGCCACCACCGCCGCCGTCACCATGAGCGCGCCGTGGGAGAGGTTGAGGACGCCCGACACCCCGAAGATCAGGGTGAAGCCGGTGGCGCCGAGCGCGTAGAGCGCCGAGATGGCGAAGCCGTCGATGAGGATCTGGATGGCCGTCATGATGATCCGCGGGCCGGATGCGCGGGGGGCCTGCCCCCCGCCGGAGGCGCCGGGGACGCGGGGCGCCCCGGACGCGGCGGGGCCGCCGTCAGTTCGCGGCCGAGCCGGCCTTGACGAAGCTCGGGAAGGTGATCTTGCCGTTGGCCACCTGCGGCGGCCAGACCGCGAGCTGCTTGCCGTCCTGCCACTGCATCATCATGCCGGAGACGAGGCCGGGGCCGTACTTGATCGAGTGGGTGAACTCGTCGTCGCGGCCGTAGAACTGGATGCGCCCGAGCGTGCCCTCCCAGTCGGTCTTCTCCAGCGCCTCGACGAGCTTGTCGGGATCGGTCGAGCCGGCCCGCTTCACCGCGTCGGCGATGTAGTAGACCTCGTCGTAGGCGGTGTAGCCGGCGTAGCTCGGGTAGTTGCCGTACTTGGCCTTGAAGGCCTCCGCGAAGGGCGCGGTCTTCGGCGTCACGTTGGTGCCCGGGGCGGCGAACATCTCGAACAGCACGCCCTCGGTGGCGCCGTTCGTCTCCTTCCAGAAGGTGGCGTTGGTGGCCTGCGAGGCGATGCCGACCATCGGGATCGGCACCTGCTGGCTGCGCCACTGCACGGTCGGCTGCACGCCGACATGCGAGATGCCGGTGACGATCACGTCGGGCTTGGCGCCCTCGATGCGGCTGAAGATCGGGTTGAAGTCGGTGGTGCTGGGCGAGAAGCGGATGTGGTCGAGCACCTTGAGGCCGACCTTGGGCAGGCACTCCTTGTAGCCCTCGTCGAGCGGCTTGGTCCACGCCGCGTCCTCGCTCATGATGACGGCGGTCTTCATCTGCCGCCCCTCGACCAGGATCGCCTTGGCGGCGTCGCACACCGCCTGCGACTGGGCCTTCGAGGTCAGGTAGCCGTGGAAGGAGTACTTGTTGCGGGCGTAGTCCTTGTGGACGTTGAGCGGGATCTCGTTCGAGGCCGCGCCGGGCGTGATGAAGGGCAGCTTCAGGCGGGCCGACCAGGGCTGGAGGGCGAGCACGACCTCGCTGATGTAGCTCGCGATGACGGCGTGGGCCTTGTCCTCGCTCGCGGCGCGCTGGAAGGCGCGGACCGAATCGGCGGCCGAGCTCTTGTTGTCGTAGGGGATGATCTCGATCTTGCGCCCGTCCATGCCGCCCTTGGCGTTGATCTCGTCGGCGGCGAGCTGGGCGGCCTGCGGGATCGAGGCGCCGGCGAGCGCCTGGGCCTCGGCGATCACCGCGATGCGGATCGGGTCCGCGGCCTGGGCCGTTGATGTCACGGCATGGCTGCCGATCAGAACGGTCGAGGCGAGAAGCGCACGGACGAGCCGCCACGTCGCGGCAGGCGCGAGATTCCTCATGGCGTTTCCTTCCGATGCCGCTGTTTGTCTTGGCGTCGCGGCGCGGGGCGGAGTGTAACGCCGCCGTTCGTCATAACAAGCCGGCGGGCCGGCCTTCACGGGGGCCGTGGGCCGCTCCACCGCCGAGCCATCGAATTTCTGCATGGCTCGGCGCGGGCGAGGCGTCAGCGGACGAAGCGGTCGACGTAGTCGGCGCCGAGACCCACCTCCGTATAGTGGCGGCGGCACATCTCGATCTTGGTGAAGACGTCCTCGTAGCCGGTCTGGCGCCCCCAGGGATCGACGTAGATCATCACCCCGGTGATGTGGAAGAGCGTGATCATCTCGGGGCAATCGTCCGGCACGACGAGCGTGTGCGTCTCGCCGGGCGGCTCGAAGACGTAGGATCCGGTCTCGGCCACCCAGTCGTGTTCGAGGTAGTGCCAGCGCCCGCGCAGCACGTGGCCATGCACCGGCGCGGGGTGTCGGTGGCGGCTCAGCACGCCCGCGCGGCGCACCCGCAGCAGGTTCACCCAGTAGCCCTGGGAGGCGTTGAGGCAGAGCGGCCGGAACCAGACATTCTCGGCCTGCGGCACCCAGACCCGCTCGTCCTCCGGGATCGCCCGCGGCTCCACGATCTCCACGCCGGCCTCCGGCGGGAAGGGGAGCTGGTAGGGCATGCGGCGCTCGTCGGTCTCGGACATGGGGGATCTCCGTCGGGGCGGCTCTCAGGCGATGAGGTAGCCGCCATCCACCGGCAGCACGGTGCCGGTGATGAAGGCGGCGGCGGGGGAGCAGAGGAAGACGACCGCGCCCGCGACATCCTCCGGGCGGCCCCAGCGGCCGAGCGGCGTGCGGGCGAGGATCGGGCCGGCGCGGGCGGGGTCGTCCTGCAGGGCCTGGGTCAGCGGCGTGGCGATCCAGCCCGGCGCCACGGCGTTGACCCGGATGCCGTCGGGCGCCCAGCCGATGGCGAGGCTCTTGGTGAGCTGGGCGATGCCGCCCTTGCTGGCGCTGTAGGCCGGCACCAGCCCCCCGCCGAAAAAACTCAGCATCGACGCGAGGGTGACGATGGCGCCGCCGGACTGCGCCAGCAGCGGCCGGCAGGCGGTGCACAGGCGCATCGTGCCGGTGAGGTTGACGGCGATCACCTGCTCGAAGACCGGCAGCTCGTACTCGGCCGCCCGCCGGATGATCCCGGCGGCGTTCACCAGGATGTCGAGGCGCTCCAACCCCGCCGCCAGCGCCTCCACGCTGCCGGCGTCGGCGACGTCGAGGTGGCGGGCGGGCGCGCCGGCCGCGTCCGTCACGCCCTCGCCCCCCGTGAGGTCGGCGACGACGACGTGGGCGCCCGCCTCCCGCAGCCCGGCCGCGATCCCGGCCCCGATCCCGCTCATGCCGCCCGTCACCAGCGCGGTGCGGCCCGTCAGGTCCATCCTCATGGCGTCTCCCGATCGTCTTGTTCCGACCGTTATCTCACAGGCGGCGTGCGGCACGCACGCATGGCAGGCAGGCGAGCCATGCCGATCGGAGTGGTCCGCCTCCCGCAACCGGTGCTAACCAGCGCGGACGAGCCGGCGCGCGGAACGCCGGCCGGGGAGGAGACGGACGGCATGGGCCTCATCACCTATCTCACGCGCATCCAGTTCGAGCGCGGCGCGATCCGGCTGATCCCGGAGGAACTGGCGCTGCTCGGCGCGCGCCGGCCGCTGATCGTGACCGACCGGGGCGTCGTCGCGGCGGGGCTCGTCGCGCGGATCGTGGCGACGCACGCCTCCCTCGCGGACGCGCCCGTCTTCGACGCGACTCCGGAAAATCCCACCGAGGCCGCGGTGCTGGCGGCCCGGGACCTGTTTCGCGAGCACGGCTGCGACGCGGTGCTGGCCGTCGGCGGCGGCTCGCCCCTCGACCTCGCCAAGGGCGTCGCCCTGATGGCGACCCACGCCGAGCCGCTGGCGCAGTACGCGGCCGTGCTCGGCGGCCTGCCGCGAATCCGCGCCGACCAGCCTCCCGTGCTGGCGGTGCCCACCACCGCGGGCACCGGCAGCGAGGTCGGGCGCGCGGCGCTGATCACCCTCGCGGACGGGCGCAAGCTCGGCTTCATCGCCCCCTCCCTCATCCCGAACGTCGCGATCTGCGACCCCGACCTGACGCTCGGCCTGCCGCCGCACCTCACCGCGGCGACCGGCATGGACGCGGTCACCCACTGCATCGAGACCTTCCTGAGCCCGCGCGACAACCCGCCCGCGGAGGCGATCGCCCTCGACGGGCTGCGGCGCGCCGTGCCGGCGCTGCGCCGGGCCTACCGCGACGGCGGCGACGTCGCGGCGCGCGAGGCGATGATGATGGCCGCGCTCGAAGGCGGCATGACCTTCCAGAAGGGGCTCGGCGCGGTCCACTCGATGTCGCACGCGCTCGGCGGGCGCAAGGGTGGGGACACCGCCAAGCCGTTGCACCACGGCACCCTCAACGCCGTGATCCTGCCCCACGTGCTGCGCTTCAACGCGCCGGCCTGCGAGGCCAAGTACGCGGCCCTGCGGGAGGCGATGGGCGTGAGCCCCGGCGCCGACCTCGCGGCGGCGATCGAGGCCCTCAACCGCGACCTCGGCCTGCCCCGGACGCTCGCCGAGATGAGCGTCACCGCCGAGGAGTGCGAGGCGCTGGTGCCCTGGGCGGTCGAGGATCACTCCACGGCGACGAACGGGCGCCCGGTCGGGGCCGAGGACCTGCGGGGCCTGTTCGCGGCGGCGTTGCGCGGGGCCTGACAGCCGGCCCCCCTCGAGGAGTGGCGGCGGCCGGGCCTGGAAGGACCGCCCGCCGTCACCGCCGCGCGGCCAGGCCGTCCGCCACGGCGCGGATGACCTCGCCCGCCCGCGCGATGCCGGCGCGGTCGACTTCGAGGCTCGCGGTCGCCCGGATCATCGCCTCGCCGATCGCCCGCACCCGCACCTCTTCGGCGAGGCAGGCGGCCGCAAAGGCGGAGGCGGTGGTGCCGAGCCCGGCCACCGAGAAGCACAGGATGTTCGACTGTCCCGCCGTCTCGTCGAAGGCGAGGCCGGGCGCGTCGGCGATCGCCGCGTGCAGGCGGCGGGCATTCGCGTTGTCCTCGGCGAGCTGGTCCATGTGGTGGTCGAGCGCGTAGAGGCCCGCCGCGGCGAGCACGCCGCTCTGGCGCAGGGCGCCGCCGAGCCGGTACTTCCAGCGCCACGCCTCGGTGACGAAGTCCCGGCTGCCGCACAGCACCGCGCCGACCGGGCAGCCGAGCCCCTTGCTCAGGTCGATCCAGGCGCTGTCGAACCCCGCCGCGTAGGCGTCCGCCGGGATGCCGGTGGCCACGACCGCGTTGAGGAGGCGCGCGCCGTCGATATGCGCCTTGAGGCCGTGCGCGTGCGCGAGGTCGCGGATGGCCCGCATGGTGCCGAGGTCCCAGACGGTGCCGCCGGAGAAGCTCGTGGTCTGCTCGACCGAGATCAGGGCGGAGCGCGGCGCGGTGCGCTGGGGGACCCGGATCGCGCCTTCGGCCTGCGCGAGGGTGTAGAGGCCGACCCGCGTCGGCAGCGCCCGCACCGACACGCCGCCGATCGCCGCCGCACCCGCGGCCTCGGTGTTGTAGATGTGGGACTGGTCGTCGACGATGATCTCGTCGCCGGCCCGCGTCTGCACGAGGATCGAGACGAGGTTGCACATCGTGCCGGAGGGCATGAACACGCCGTCCTCCAGGCCGAGCAGCGCCGCCACGCGCTCGCAGAGCGCGTTCGTGGTCGGATCGGAGCCGGATTGCTCGTCCCCGACCTCGGCCCGCGCCATCGCCTCGCGCATGCCCGGCGTCGGCCGCGTCTGCGTATCGCTGAAGAGATCGATCATCGCTGCGTGCGCGCCTCGTGGAGGGAGAGGTGGGGAGTATGGCCGCCTGCGGCGGATCGGCCGCGTCGCGGATTGGTTGTCTGCATGATAACGGCACCGTGAGCGGGATAAGGGTCCCTCGCAGCACCGAGTCCGGGGCCGCGGAGGGACGATAAGGGCGAAACGCGATGGGAGCGAGCGCGCGGCCGGCCACCGGCCCAGGGGAGGAGAGCCGGCCGGATTCCGGACTGGCCCGGCGGTTGGCGGCATCCCTGCAGGGGGAGGTGCGGTTCGACGCCTTCACCCGCGGGCGCTACGCCACCGACGCCTCGATCTACCAGATCACGCCGGCGGGCGTGGTCTTCCCCAAGAGCCGCGACGACATCGCGGCGACCCTGGCGGCAGCGGGCGAGCACGGCCTGCCCGTCATCCTGCGCGGCGGTGGCACTTCGCAGAACGGGCAGCCGATCGGCACCGGCCTCGTGGTGGACTGCTCGCGCCACCTCGGTGCCGTCACCGCCTACGACCGCGAGGCCGGTACCGTCACGGTGGAGCCCGGCCTCGTGCTGGAGCGGCTGAACACGCGGATGAAGGCGGACGGCTGGTTCTTCCCCGTCGAGCCCTCCACGGCGAGCCGCTGCACCATCGGCGGCATGGCCGGCAACAATTCCTGCGGCGCCCGCTCGCTGCGCTACGGCAAGATGAGCGACAACGTCCTGGCGATCGAGGCGCTGTTTCCCGACGGCGAGGCCTTCGGGTTCGGCCTCACCGGCAACGAGGGGTTCGGCGTCACGGGGTCGGCCCGCGCGCAGGATCTCGCCCGGCGGATGCTCGCCCTCGCCGACCGGAACCGCGACGAGATCGCGCTGCGCTATCCGAAGGTGCAGCGCCGGGTCGGCGGCTACAACCTCGACGCGCTGGTCGCGCCGCGGCCGAACCTCGCCCATCTGCTCGTCGGCTCGGAGGGGACGCTCGCCGCGACCACCGCGGTGACGCTGCAGCTCGCGCGCCTGCCGACCCACCGCGTCATGGGGGTATGCCACTTCCCCTCGTTCCGCGCCGCGATGGAGACCACGCGCCACATCGTCGATCTCGGTCCCGCGGCGGTCGAGCTCGTCGACAACAACGTGCTGGTGCTCGGGGCCGACATCCCGCTGTTCCGCACTACGCTCGCCGACATCACCCGCGGCCAGCCCAATTGCCTGCTGCTGACCGAGTTCGCGGGCGACGACCGCGACGGTCTCGCGCGCGACCTCGCGCGGCTCGACGCCTGCATGGCCGACCACGGCTTCCCGGACGCGGTGGTCGCCGTGACCGAGCCCGTGCGCCAGCGCGCGGTCTGGGAGGTGCGCGAGGCCTGCCTCAACATCATGATGTCGATGAAGGGCGACGCGAAGCCGATCTCCTTCATCGAGGATTGCGCGGTGCCGCTGGAGCACCTCGCCGACTACACGGACGCCGTCACGGCCGTCTTCGAGAAGCACGGCACGCGGGGCACGTGGTACGCGCACGCCTCGGTCGGCTGCCTGCACGTGCGCCCGATCCTCGACATCAAGCAGGCCGGGGGCGTGACCCGGATGCGCGCCATCGCGGAGGAGACCGCCGACCTCGTGCGGCGCTTCAAGGGCTCCTACTCGGGCGAGCACGGGGACGGCATCTCGCGCTCCGAGTTCGTCGCCCCGCTGTTCGGGCCGGTTCTCGCCTCCGCCTTCGAGACGGTGAAGGACGCCTTCGATCCCGACAACCGCCTGAATCCCGGCAAGATCGTGCGCCCGCTGCGGATGGACGACCGGGGCCTCATGCGCTTCGGGCCGGATTACGCGGTGACGCAGCCGGCCGCGCCCGTCCTCGACTGGTCGGAGTGGGGCGGCTTCGGCGGCGCGGTCGAGATGTGCAACAACAACGGCACCTGCCGGAAGCTCGCGGGCGGGGCGATGTGCCCGTCCTACCGCGTCACGCGCGACGAGCAGCACCTCACCCGCGGCCGGGCCAACTCGCTGCGGCTCGCGATGTCGGGCCAGCTCGGCCCGGACGCCTTCACCAGCCCCGCGATGAAGCGCACGCTGGATCTCTGCGTCTCGTGCAAGGCCTGCCGCCGCGAATGCCCGACCGGCGTCGACATGGCCCGGATGAAGATCGAGTTCCTGCACCACTACCATGCCCGCCACGGCCTGCCGCTGGCCGAGCGCCTCGTGGCCGAGCTGCCGCGCTACGCCGGCCTCGCGGCCCGTCTCGCGCCGCTGCTCAACTGGCGCGACCGCGTGCCGGCGCTGGCGCGCCTCTCGGAGCGGGTGACGGGGCTCTCGGCCCGCCGCTCCCTGCCGGCGTGGCGCCGGCCCTGGCGCGAGACCGGGGCGGCGGCGGGACCGGGCGATGTCGTCGGCGATTCCCGCGACGTCGTGCTGTTCGCCGACACCTTCAACCGCGCCTTCGAGCGCGAGAACCTGGAGGCGGCCGAGCGGGTGCTGCGCGCGGCCGGCTACCGCCTGCACCGGGTCGCGCCGCCGAGCCGGCGACCGCTGTGCTGCGGCCGCACGTGGCTCGCCTCCGGCCAGACCGGGCGGGCGCGCGAGGAGGCGCAGCGCAGCCGCGACGCGCTCCTGCCCTTCGTGCGAGCGGGTGCCCGCATCGTCGGGCTGGAGCCCTCCTGCCTGCTCACCTTCCGCGACGAGGCCGTGGCGCTCCTGCCCGGCGAGGCGGCGCGGGAGCTGGCCGGCGCGGCCTTCCTGTTCGAGGAACTGCTCGCCGCCGACCTCGCGGCGGGACGCATCACCCTCCCGCTCGCCGACCAGGGCGGGCGCGTCGCGCACCTGCACGGGCACTGCCACCAAAAAGCCTTCGGCGCGATGGGCGCGGTGGAAAACGTCCTGCGCCGCGTGCCGGGCCTCGACGTTCGGGTGATCGAGTCGAGCTGCTGCGGCATGGCCGGCGCCTTCGGCTACCGCCCCGAGACGATCGAGGTCTCGTTCGCGATGGCCGAGCTGTCGCTGTTTCCGGCCCTGCGCGCGGCCGGCCCCGACGATCTCGTGGTCGCGGACGGGACGAGCTGCCGCCACCAGATCCGCGACGGGGTGGACCGGGAGGCGCTGCACGTGGCCCGCGTGCTCGACGCGGCGCTGGCGGCCTGACCGGTTCCCCGTCGGCTCGGCCGGTCCGGGCCGACCCCTGACGCGGTCGCGCCCAAGACGGATTCGCACTCCATGATCAAGCGCAGGCAGCGCGGGAACCCCTCCCCCATGCGGGAGCAGGGGTAGGGGTGAGGGTCCAGGTGGCGCCGCAGTGAAGCGCAGAGCGTGGTGAGGGGAGCGGAACGGATCCGCTTCAAACGCCAACCGTCGTGCTGGTCGCCGATACCATTTCGCCTTCTTGCTGCACCCTCCCAGGACCCTCACCCCTGCCCCTCTCCCGCTCGGGAGAGGGGTTCCCCTACGTCAGCGGTCGTTCTGAAATCGCGCCCGTGCCGAGAATCCCGTGTCGTTCAGGGCGAGGCGGAGGCCACGCGCCCCGGCAGCACCCGCCGGAGGAGGCGCCGGGCGATCTCGGACAGCGGCCCCCAGACGAGGAGCAGCAGGCCGAGGATCATCAGCGTCGAGACGAGCCCGTTCGAGAAGAACACCGACAGGTCTCCGCCTGAGCCGAGCAGCGCCTGCCGGAAGGCGTCCTCGGCGCGATCGCCGAGCACCAGCGCGAGCACCAGCGGGGCGAGGGGATAGTCGAGCTTCTTGAACACGTAGCCGACGAGGCCGAAGACCAGCATCAGCCAGATGTCGAAGCGCGACGACTCCACCGTGTAGGCGCCGATGGCGCAGACGACGAGGATGAGCGGCGCCACCAGCGCGAAGGGGATGCGCATGATCGCGGCGAAGACCGGCACGGTGGCGAGCACGATCAGCAGGCCCGCGACGTTGCCGAGATACATCGAGGCGATCAGGCCCCAGACGAACTCCTTCTGCTCCACGAACAACAATGGGCCGGGCTGCAGGCCCCAGATCATCAGGCCGCCGAGCAGCACCGCGGCGGTGGCCGAGCCCGGGATGCCGAGCGCCAGCATGGGCAGCAGCGCCGAGGTGCCGGCGGCGTGGGCGGCGGTCTCGGGGGCGAGCACGCCCGCGACCTCGCCCTTGCCGAACCGCTCGGGGTCGCGCGCGAAGCGCTTGGCGAGGCCGTAGCCCATGAACGAGGCGGCGATCGCCCCGCCCGGCGTCACGCCCATCCACATCCCCACCACCGAGGAGCGCACCAGCGTCGCCCAGTGGCGCGGCAGCGCCGCCCAGGTGCGCAGCACCACCGCGAGGTCGATCGCCGCCCGCTTGCCCTTGAAGTGCAGCCCCTCCTCGATGGTGAGCAGGATCTCCGAGACCCCGAACAGGCCGATCACCACCACGAGGAAGTCGAAGCCCTTCATCAGCTCGCTCGCCCCGAAGGTCAGGCGCAGGTCGCCCGAGATCGTGTCGAGGCCCACCGCCGCGAGCAGGAAGCCGAGCGCCAGCGAGGCGACGATCTTGGCCTTGTTCTCCTTGCCCATGCCGATGAAGGAGCAGAACGTGAGGAAGAAGACGCCGAAGAACTCGGCCGGGCCGAAGCGCAGGGCGAAGCGGGCGACGAGCGGCGCCACGAAGGTGATCAGCACCACGCCCGCGAGCGCCCCGATGAAGGAGGCCGTGAAGGCTGCCGTCAGCGCCTCGCCCGCCCGGCCCTGCTGGGCCATCGGGTAGCCGTCGAAGGTGGTCGCCACCGACCAGGCCTCCCCCGGGATGTTGAACAGGATCGACGTGATGGCGCCGCCGAACAGCGCGCCCCAGTAGATCGAGGACAGCAGGATGATCGCCGAGGTCGGGTCCATGCCGAAGGTGAGCGGCAGCAGGATGGCGACGCCGTTGGGGCCGCCCAGGCCCGGCAGCACCCCAACCACGATGCCGAGCAGCACGCCGATGACCATGAAGGCGACGTTGTGCCAGGTCAGCGCGATCTGGAAGCCCAGGAGGAGCTGGTTGAGATTGTCCATCGCGGATCCTTCCGGGGGTCAGTAGCCGAGTGCGGCCTCGAGCGGCCCCTTGGGCAGGGGAACCCGGAACTGCAGCTCGAACACCCAGAAGACGACGAGCGGCACCAGCACGGCGGCGAGCGCCGTCTGCCACCAGCGGAAATCTCCCAGCGTCAGCATGAACGCGGCCATGAAGGCCGCCGAGGCGACGTAGATGCCCAGATACGCGATGGCCAGCACGTAGAGGGCGAGGGGCACGAAGACCCGGGCGACGAGGCGCAGCTGGCCGTAGGTGACGAAGACGCTCTCCTCGCGGCGCAGCGCGCTCACCAGCGTGAAGAGCGCCGCCACGGCCAGGATCCAGCCCACGCGCGCCGGGAAGAAGCCGTTCTCCGGTCCGCCGTCCCAGCCGGCGCCGCGCCCGTAGGAATCCCACAGGGTCAGCGCCGCGACGCCCATCAGCATGAGCGACACGAGGCATTCGACGAGACGGCGCGAGACGCCGCGCTCATGGGCCGGGGGTGAGGCGTCGATCATCAGCATCCTTTCGTGGGCCGGGGATCCGGTCCGATCCCCGGCGGGCCCCGCTCGGCGCGGGCCTCAGTTCGTGGCGATGAAGCCCGCCTTGCCCATCAGCTCCTTGTGCTTGCGCTCGTCCTCGGTGAGGAAGTCGACGAAGGCCTTGCCCGCGCGGAAGTCGGGCACCAGCGCGTTGCGCTCCAGATAGGCCTTCCATTCCGGCGTCTCCGTGACCTTCCGGAAGAGCTCGACGTAGTAGGCCTGCTGCTCCGGCGTGACCTTGCCGGGCATGAACATGCCGCGCAGCATCTCGTAGGTGACGTCGAGGCCCTGCGACGGGCAGGTCGGGATATCGGCCCAGCTCATGTCCGCCGTGACCTTCTGAGTGTAGGCGAGCGGCTTCTTCGAGAAGACGCAGAGCGGGCGCGTCGCCCCCGAGCGCCAGTTGGCGACCTCCTCGGCCGGGTTGTTCATGTTGCCGTCGATGTGCCCGCCCGCGAGCTGGACCGACGAGGGACCGCCGCCCTGGTAGGGCACGTAGGTGATCTTGACGCCCGCGGTCTGCTCCATCGTCACGGAGATCAGGTGGTCCTCGCGCTTCGAGCCGTTGCCGCCCGTCTTGAGGGGCGGGGTCGCGGTCCGGGCGGCGTCGATGAAGTCCTTGGCGGTCTTGTAGGGCTTGGCGGCGTTGACCCAGAGCAGGAAGGCGTCCTGGGCCATCATCGCGACGGGCGTGAAGTCCCGCCAGCTCACCGGGAGCTTGGTGGCGAGCGGGGTCATGTAGATGCCGCTCGACGTGGTGATCAGCTTGTGGGGGTCGCCCGCCGACTTCTGGATGTCGAGCATCGCCTCGCCGCCGGCCGCGGCAGGCTTGTTCACGATGATGATGGGCTGCTTGGCGAGCTCGTTCTTCTGGATCGCGCCCTGGATGGTGCGGGCCATCTGATCCGATGAGCCACCGGGCGGGAACGGGACGATGATCTCGATCGGCTTCGTCGGCTCCCAGGCCTGGGCGGAGGCGAAGGGCAGCACCGCGACCGCGGCCGTCAGGAGAACTCTCATGGCGCTTCCTCTCGATGTGCTCTTGTCGGCACGATCCGACAAATCTTGGAGGATGCGCCATGGCTGTGCAAGCGACCGGCCGCGGGCCATTGGAATAAGGCGCGGCCGCCGCACGGATCGACTGGTCGAGCCGGCCCGGCGTGCGCCGCACCGCTCCGGGCGGCGACGCACAGGCTGGCCGCCGGCCTCCTCGCCGTCGCGGCCGTACCGTCACCCTGCCGCCGCCGGCGCGGCCACCGGGTTGAATGGTCGCCCCCCATCCCGGATTCCGCCGCCCCTTCACGTCTCCTTGCCTCTTGCGGCGTCCGCCTCCCGGCGTCATCTGCTCAGGGAGGCGGCGGGAGTGGTGTCGGGATGAGCGATCGGCGGGGTGGCCCTCGGGGCGACCTGAAGCAGCGGGTGCGCACCGCGCGCGGGCGCACGGTCTCCTCCAAGCGCTGGCTGGAGCGCCAGCTCAACGATCCCTACGTGGCCCGCGCCAAGCGCGAGGGCTACCGCTCGCGGGCCGCCTACAAGCTGCTCGAGATCGACGAGCGCTTCCGCCTGCTCAAGCCCGGCCAGCGGGTGATCGATCTCGGGGCCGCGCCGGGGGGCTGGTCGCAGGTCGCCGCCGCGAAGGTCGGCAGCCATCCGGGCGCCGCGGGGCCACGCGGCCGGGTGGTCGGCATCGACCTCCTGGAGATCGAGCCGATGCCGGGCGTCGACTTCATCACCCTCGACTTCCTCGACCCGAGCGCGCCCGCCCGCCTCGTCGACCTGCTCGGGGGGCCGGCCGACCTCGTGATGTCCGACATGGCCGCCAACGCCACCGGCCACAAGAAGACCGATCACCTGCGCATCATCGGCCTCGCCGAGACGGCGGCAGCCTTCGCCCGCGAGGTGCTGGCCCCGGGCGGCGCCTACCTCGCCAAGGTGCTGCAGGGCGGGACCGAAGGCGCGCTGCTGGCCGACCTCAAGCGCGACTTCGCGGTCGTGCGCCACGTCAAGCCGGCGGCGAGCCGGGCGGATTCAAGCGAACTCTACGTGCTCGCCACCGGCTACCGCGGCGAGGCCGGCGCGCCGCAGGACGAGGAGCCCGATGCGGACGAGACGGCCTCGGCTTGGCGGCCCTGAGCGCCTGACGCCCACGCAGGCCCGGGCGCTCGCCCGCGCGCTCCTCCTGGCGGAGGGCTACACCCTGGTCGCCGAGGGCGTCCGCAGCAGCAGCCTCTATCTGCGCGCCCCGGGGGCCGTGCAGCAGATCCGCATCGCCGACCACGCCCGCACGCCCCGGCGGCGCCAGCAATACCCGCATGTGGTCGCGAGCCTGATCCTCGCCTCACCCCTGTCCGAGGCGCTGGTGCGCGAGCGTGTCGCCGGGGCGCTGCGGGTCGTGGCGGCGGCGCAGGCCGCGGCCGTCAGGGCGCGGGCGCCCTGAGGCGGCGCTCATGCGACGGCCGCGAGCAGGAGTGGCCCGAGCGGGCAGGCGAGGACGGATCCGATCCCGGATCCGGCCCCGGTGGCGAGCGCCCGCGTCGCCCGGCGGAGGACGGCGAGGGTGGCGGGCGGCAGGTCCTCGGCCGCGGCGCGCGTCGCGATGGTGTGCATCACCCGCAGCGCCAGCCGCTGCGAGGAGGTCGGGCGGGGATGCACGTGCTCGATCAGGAGCGCGATCACCTGCTCGAACATCCGGCAGCGCCTGACCAGCGCTCCGGTTTCAAGGTTGTCGTTCACGCTGCCCCGCCGATGTGCTGGTCATTCTCGTCATGGGGACTGGTATCGGGCGGACGAAAGCCTGGCCCATCCGCGCCGTCTACGCAGGCCGCGACGAATCGACGGGGCCGGTGGCCCGCCGCGGCCGCGCGCTGCCGGGCGGCGGGACGCAACACGCCGCGCAATCCTGCCGCAACGGCCGAGGTCTACACGCTGCCTCGGCCGACGGAGGTTCCCATGCGCGCCCTGATCGAAGATCTCGCCTTCATCGCGAAGCTGGTGCTGATCGCCGGCTGCGGCATCTGGCTGTCGGCCGCGCGGGCCGACGAGGCCGCGCCCCGGCCGGCCCCCGCCCTGGTCACTCCCGCGTCAGCGCGGTGAGGGCCGCCAGGGCCTTTTCGCAATCGCCGGGCGGCAGCTGCGCGGCGAGCCGCAGCGCATCGTTGAACTCGGGCAGGAAGCGGTCCTGCCACAGGTTCTGGCCCACCCGCGCGCGCATGCGCCCGGAGAGCAGGCGGACGGCCGCCTGCACCGTCGCGTCGTCCGTCCCGCAGGCGCTGGCCTCGCCGACGATGCGCCCCTGCCGCTCCCCCTCGATATGGGGCAGGACGAGGGGCCGCTCCTGGGCCGCGGCCGGCCGGGCGGCGACGACCGCCAGCAGGGCGAAGCCGAGGACGACCACCCCACTCATGATCGCGGCCAGCCCTTGAGATAGCCCTTCAGCCGCAGGTACTCGGCCAGGATGGTGCAGATGGCGGCGCCCCGGCTCAGCTGCTCCACCGCCGCGAACTCGGTGAGTGCCGCCGCGACCTCGTCGGGGATGTGGAACGCCTCCTCCTGCGTGGTGGCCTCCGGCTCGGGCGGGTCGGGTTCGGTCATCGCGCATCTCCACTCCTGCCGAACACGCCCCGGCCGGGCTTCGTTCCGGGGTCAGCGCCCCTCGGCGGTGAGGAAGTCGAAGTCGCAGCCCTCCGGCGCCTGCAGCACGGTGCGCCGGTAGAGGGCCTTGTAGCCCCGCGCCGGGGCGGGCGGCGGCACGACCTCGGCGAGGCGGCGGCGGATCTCGTCCTCCTCCACCAAGAGGTCGATGCGCTTGTCCTTCACCGAGAGGCGGATGCGGTCGCCGTCGCGCACCGCCGCGAGCGGGCCGCCGATGGCGGATTCGGGCGCGACGTGCAGCACGATCGACCCGAAGGCGGTGCCGGACATGCGCCCGTCCGAGATGCGCACCATGTCCTTCACCCCGGCCTGCGCCAGCTTTTTGGGGATCGGCAGGTAGCCGGCCTCCGGCATGCCGGCCGCGTGGGGACCGATGTTCTGGAGCACCAGCACGTCGTCCGGGCGCACGTCGAGGTCGGGGTCGTCGATGCGGCGGGCGAGGTCTTCGAGGCCGGTGAAGACCACCGCCCGCCCCTCGCTCTCGAACAGGGCCGGGCTCGCCGCCGCCCGCTTGAAGATCGCCCCGTCCGGCGCGAGCGACCCCGAGAGCGCCACGAGACCGCCGACCGCCGAGACCGGCTCGCCGAAGGGCCGGATCACGCTCCGGTCGACCCAGTCGAGGGGCTCGTCCAGCCGCTCGGCCAGCGTGCGGCCCTCGACGTCGATCGTATCGAGGTGGAGGAGCGGCCTCAGCTCGCGCAGCAGCGCGCCCATGCCGCCGGCCGCGTGGAAATCCTCCATGTAGCCCTCGCCGACCGGCTTCAGGTCGACCAGAACCGGCGTCTCGTCCGAGATCGCGTTGAGGCGCTGGTTCGTGATGCGGATGCCGCGCCGTCCCGCGATGGCCGCGAGGTGCACCACCGCGTTGGTCGAGCCGCCGAGCGCCATCAGGACGCGCAAGCCGTTCTCGATCGAATGCTCGGTGACGATCCGGTCGGGGGTGATGGGGTTGGCGATCAGGCCCACGGCGGCCCGCCCGCTCGCTTCCGCGGCGACGAGCCGGTCGGCGTGGACGGCGGGAATCGCCGCGGTGCCCGGCAGCGACATGCCCAGCGCCTCGGCGAGGCAGGCCATGGTCGAGGCGGTGCCCATCACCGCGCAGGTGCCCTGCGTGACGGAGAGGCGGCCCTCGACGGTGGCGATCTCCTCCGCGTCCACCGTGCCGGCCCGGTACTTGGCCCAGAAGCTGCGGCAATCGGTGCAGGCGCCGAGCCGCTGGCCGCGGTGGCGCCCGGTCGACATCGGCCCGGTGACGAGCTGCACCGCCGGGCGGTTGGCCGAGACCGCCCCCATGAGCTGGGCCGGCACCGTCTTGTCGCAGCCGCCGATCAGCACCACGGCGTCCATGGGCTGGGCGCCGATCATCTCCTCGGTGTCGATCGCCATCAGGTTGCGGTAGACCATGCTGGTCGGGTTGAGGAAGACCTCGCCCAGCGACACGGTCGGGAAGGGCCGCGGCAGCGCGCCGGCCGCCAGCACCCCGCGCGAGACCGCCTCCACCAGTTCCGGCACGCCCCGGTGGCAGTTGTTGAAGCCGGACGGCGTCATGGCGATGCCGACCACCGGCTTGTTCAGGAGCTCCGTGGAGATCCCCATCGAGCGCGCGAAGGAGCGGCGCAGGAACCGCGCGAAATCCCGGTCGCCGTAATTGGTCAGGCCGTTGTCGAGGCCGTGGGGTTCGGGCACGGGCGGTCTCCCTCCGGATGGTCGTTGGAGCCGGTGCTTACGCCCGATCCGGGCGCGCGCCTACCCGCCCGGTCGGGACCGGACCGTGCCTGCACGCCGCGAGGTGACGGCTCGTGGATCCGATCCGACGCCTGCCGCTCGGTCCTGAGGGTTGAAAGCCGTCACATGGCCGGGATGTCCTCCGGTGCACGACGGACATTCAGGCGTGTGTCGGCGACGCTGCTCCGGCAGGCCCGGATCGGACAAGCGCGGTGGACGCCGATGGTGACGGTCCCTATCATCGCGCCTGCCCCATGGAGGGCCTGGGAGTTGACGATGGCCACGGCACAGCGACAGGGGAATGGCTCCAGCAGTCGGCGCGTGCTCGTCAGCAACACGGCAGCGAACATGATCTCGTCGCTCCACCCGTTCGACAAGGCCGAGGCCGAATCCGTGCTGGCGATGATCAAGTCGAGCGTGCTCGATCCGACTCGGGTCAAGACGATCGTCGGCGTGGATAATGCCTTCGTCGCGCGTGCTGGAGATCTGCGCGTGGTCTTCAAGAACGAGGGTGATGCGATCGTCATCACATCGGTCGTTGCGCAGGCCTGATGTCGAAACCCTCCTTCGATGCCCACGTCTTCAGCCTGACCGATGCGGAAGCCGAACTCGCCGAATTCAAGGCCCTTCTTGAGGCCAACACCGATCTTGCCGAGCGCGCCCAGGTGCTCGCCAATTTCAGGACGTGGCCCAATCTCTGCGCGATGATGGGGCAGTACAACATCCGCTTGGGCATCGGTGATCTAATCAAGCGTGAATTTCGAATGCTTCCCCATTTTCGCACCGATCTCGCCGTTCGCCGCGCCGGCACGGACAACATCTGCCTGATCGAGTTCGAGGGCGCGTCCGACCGGCATATTTTCGAAGACAGCGAGCGCTGCATCGACACTTGGAGTCGCGCATTCGAGAAAGGCTTCAGTCAAGTCGTCGACTGGACTTGGGCGCTCGATCACTATCGCAGGACCGGCGATTACGTGGACGCCTTCGGCGGTGAGCGCCCCAACATCGTCGGGGTGCTCGTCATCGGACGCTCCACCTCATTGTCGACGACGGTCCGCAAGGACCGATGGGAGTGGCGGCGGAACAAGGTCAAGGCCGACAGCTTCACGCTCACCCTCGTGACATTCGACGAGCTTTACCGCGACTTCGAGATGTGGCTCGGCCTGAGAAAGATGGATCGCGCGACCTCCTGACAGGTTGCGGGCAAGCGACCAGCCCTCGTCCCATCGTCCGTGCCGAAGACGGTCGCTCAGCCCACGCCCTGCGCCGCGTCCGTGTCGGCCGCGAGCACGCCCAGATAGGTCTCGACCACGCGCTTGTCGGCCTGGAGCGCGCGGCTCTCCCCCTCCAGCACCACGCTGCCGCCGTCCATCACGTAGCCGTAATCGGCGACCTGGAGCGCCGCGCGGGCGTTCTGCTCCACCAGCAGCACCGCCACGCCCTGGTCGCGCAGGTTCGCGACGGTGCGCATCACCTCGGCGACGATCAGGGGGGCGAGCCCGAGGCTCGGCTCGTCGAGCATCAGGAGGCGCGGGCGGCCCATCAGGGCGCGGGCCATGGCGAGCATCTGGCGCTCGCCGCCCGAGAGGGTGCCGGCGCGCTGGCGGCGGCGCTCCTTGAGGCGGGGAAACAGCGCGAACATCGCGTCGAGGCTGCCGCCCTCCTGCGGGCGCCCGCGGAACCGGAAGGCGCCGAGCCGCAGGTTGTCCTCCACGCTCATGGTGGCGAAGAGCTCGCGCCGCTCGGGGATCAGGCTCAAGCCGGCCGCCACCCGCTCCTCGACGGGCAGCCGCGCGAGGTCGCGGCCGTCGAAGCGGATCGCGCCGCGCGCCGGCAGCACGCCCATCAGGGCGTTGAGGAGGGTGGTCTTGCCGGCGCCGTTGGCGCCGAGCACCGTCACGACGCGGCCGGGCGCGACCGCGAGCGACACGCCGCGCACCGCCTCGATCTTGCCGTAGGCGACCGTGACGTCCTGCGCCTCGAACAGCGGGCTCATGCGGCGCTTCCCAGGTAGGCCTCGACCACGGCGGGGTTGGAGCGCACGGCGCCCGGCGGTCCCTCGCACAGCTTCGCGCCGAAGTTCATCACCACGAGGCGGTCGGCGAGCCCCATCACGAAGTCCATGTCGTGCTCGACGAGCAGGATGCCCAGCCCGTCCCGGCGCAATTGGCGCAGCAGGTCGCCGAGCGCCTGCTTCTCGCGGAAGCGCAGGCCCGCGGCCGGCTCGTCGAGGAGGAGGAGGGCGGGCGACAGGCAGAGCGCGCGGGCGATCTCGACGATGCGCTGCTGGCCGAGCGCGAGGCTCGACGCGGGCCGGTCGGCGAGGTCGGCGAGGCCGACGCGCGCGAGCTGCCGGCGCGCCTCCGCGAAGATCGCCGCCTCCTCCGCGCCGTCGAGCCCGAGCGCGCCGCGCACCGGGCCGGCGTGGCCCCGCAGGTGCGCGCCGAGCGCCACGTTCTCGATCACCGACATGCCGCCCACGAGCTTCACGTGCTGGAAGGTGCGGGCGATGCCGAGCCGCGCGATGGCCCGCGCCGGCTCACCCGAGACGTCGCGGTCGAACAGGCGCACCCGGCCGGCGGTGAGGCGGGCGACCCCGGTGACGAGGTTGAAGGTGGTGCTCTTGCCCGCCCCGTTCGGGCCGATCAGCGCCACCACCTCCCCGGCCTTGACCGAGAAGGCGATGTCGTTGACGGCGACGAGGCCGCCGAAGGTCTTGCGCAGCCCCTCCGCGTCGAGGAGGACGCGGCCGGGCGCCTCCGCCGGGCGGGGCGGGAGGGGCGTGGCCGGCTCGGGGTAGTGCGGCGGCAGCGGCGTCGCCCGGCGGGTGAGGAGCGGCCAGAGGCCGTCCGGCGCCCGCTGCAGGATCAGCACGAACAGGATGCCGAAGACGATCGCCTCGAAGTTGCCCTGCGCGCCGAGCAGCAGCGGCAGCACGTTCTGGAGCTGGTCCTTGAGCAGCGTCACGAGCGTCGCGCCGAAGACCCCGCCCCAGACCGAGCCGGCGCCGCCGAGCACCGTCATCAGCAGCACCTCGATGCTGGCGTTGAGGCCGAACGGCGTCGGGTTGATGGCCCGCTGCATGTGGGCGTAGAGCCAGCCCGAGAGCCCGGCGAGCATCGCCGCGTACACGAAGGCGACGATGCGGGTGCGCCCCGTATCGACCCCGAAGGCCTCGGCCGCGATCACGCCGCCCTTGAGCGCCCGGATCGCCCGGCCGGTGCGCGAGCGCAGCAGGCGCTGCGTCACGAGGAGGCTCAAGGCCACGCAGACCCAGATCAGCGCGAAGAGGTGGCGGCTCTCGACGAGGGGAAAGCCGAACAGGACGATCGGCGGCAGGCCCGACAGGCCGTCGTAGCGCCCCAGCGCATCGGTGTTGCCGAGCACGTAGAAGAACGAGATGTTCCAGGCGATGGTGCCGAGCGGCAGGTAATGGCCCGACAGGCGCAGCGTGATCGCCCCGATGACCAGGGCCGCGAGCCCCGAGGCCGCCAGGGAGACCGGCAGGCTCAGCCACGGCGAGAGGCCGAGATGCAGGCTCAGGAGCGCGGTGGCGTAGGCGCCGATGCCGACGAACATCGCCTGCCCGAAGGACATGATGCCGGCGATGCCGGTGAGCACCACGAGGCCCACCACCACGATGGCCGAGAGGCCCGCGTAGTTGAGGAGCGTGAACCAGAAGGGCGGCACGCCCGGCACGAAGGGCAGCGCCAGGACGAGGAGGAGGCCGGCGGCCGCGAGGAGGGACTGGCGCATCGGCTTACTCCTCGTCCTCGACCGGATCGGCGCGGGCCGAGCGCCACAGCAGCACCGGGATGATCGCCATGAACACGATCACCTCCTTGAAGGCGCTCGCCTCGAAGGCCGCGACCGATTCGATGATGCCGACCAGGATCGCGGCGGCGGCGGCCGCCGGGTAGCTCGCCAGCCCGCCGATGATCGCGGCCACGAAGCCCTTGAGGCCGATCAGGAAGCCCGTGTCGTAGTAGATCGTGGTGAGCGGGGCCACCAGCACGCCCGAGAGCGCCCCGATGAAGGCCGCGACCGAGAAGCTGAGGCGCCCGGCCATGCTCGGGCCGATGCCCATCAGGCGCGCGCCCAGCCGGTTGACCGCCGTCGCCATCAGGGCCTTGCCCAGCAGCGTCAGGCCGAAGAAGGCCCAGAGCGCGACGATGATCGCGAGGGTGAGCCCGATCATCCACAGCGACTGCCCGCTGATGGCCAGGGGGCCGGCCGGCAGCATCGCGTCGGAGAGGGGCGGCGTGCGCGAGCCCTCGGCGCCGAAGAAGACGAGGCCGAGGCCCGTGAGCGCGAGGTGCACGCCCACCGCCGCCACGAGGAGGACGAGCACGCTCGCCTTCTCCAGGGGCCGGAAGGCGATGGAGTGCAGGTAGGCGCCCATCGGCGTGACGATGGCGAGGGTGAGCGCGATGCCGAGCGCGAGGTTCGGCTTGCCGGGGCCGAGCAGGAAGGCGAGGGCCGCGACCGCGCCCGGCAGGACGAGGTCGCGCAGGGCGATGTGGAGGGCGCGCCGCGCGTCGAGCGCGTGGCGCGCCTCGATCAGGTCCGCCGCGCAGGCGGCGGCGCCGAGCGCGAGCAGCAGCGGCACGGTACCCGGCACGGTGCCGGCCTCGAAGGCCGCGAGCGTGAGCGCCCCGAAGGCGACGAACTCGCCCTGGGGGATCAGGATCACCCGCGTGACCGTGAAGACGAGGACCAGGGAGAGGGCGATCAGGGCGTAGATCGCCCCGTTCACCACCCCGTCCTGGAGCAGCAGCATGAGGATCGTGGCGTCCACGGGCGGTGTTCCGGTTGGGCTGCCTTCAGGCGAGCGTCGTGTGCCGTAGCGGCGCTGGCCGGCGCGGAGCGCGCGGGATCCCCTCTCCCGAGCGGGAGAGGGGTAGGGGTGAGGGCCCCAGGTGGGGCCGCAGTGAAGCGGAAAGTGTGGTGAGGGGAGCGGAACGGGTCAGGATCAAGCCCGCACGGCAGTGCTGGTAGCCGATACCGTCACGTTCTCTTGCGGCTCCCTCCCGGGACCCTCACCCCTACCCCTCTCCCGCACGGGAGAGGGGATCCCGCGCTGCCCGCGTCCACTCGGAGTCCCCGTCCTCAGGAGAGCCGGGGCCCCCGATGTCCTCAGTTCGTCGGCGACAGCAGCTTCCAGCGCCCGTTCTCGATCGTCACCATCACGCGCGAGCGCTCGTCCTGGCCGATGTGATCGGTGGGGCTCATCGTGGCGACGCCGTGGGTGTAGACGACCTCCTTCAGGCCCTCCAGGGCGTCGCGCAAAGCCGCGCGGAACTCCGGCGTGCCCGGCTTGGCGGTCTTGAGCGCCACGGGCAGCGCGTTGGCGAGCAGCACCGAGGCGTCGAAGGCGTGGCCGCCGAAGGTCGCGAGCGTGCCGGGGCCGTACTTCGCCTCGTAGGCCTTGGTGTAGTCGAGCGCGACCTTGCGCACCGGGTTGCTCTCGGGAAGCTGCTCGGCGACGAGGAGCGGCCCGGCCGGCAGGATGGTGCCCTCCACGTCCTTGCCGCCGACGCGCAGGAAGTCGGCGTTCGCGACGCCGTGGGTCTGGTAGTACTTGCCCGCGTAGCCCCGCTCCTTGAGGGTCTTCTGCGGCAGCGCCGCGGGGGTGCCGGAGCCCGCGACCAGCACCGCGTCGGGCTTGGCGGCCATCACCTTGAGGGCCTGGCCGGTGACGCTGGTGTCGGTGCGCGCGTAGCGCTCGGTGGCGACGAGCTTGATGCCCTTGGCCTCGAGCCGCGGGGTCATCTCGGCGAGCCAGCCGTCGCCGTAGGCGTCGTTGAAGCCGATGAAGCCCACCGACTTCACGCCCGACTGCACCATGTGGGCGACGATCGCGTCGGCCATCAGGCTGTCGTTCTGGGCGGTCTTGAACACCCAGCGCCGCTTGTCGTCCATCGGCGCGATCAGCTTGGAGGAGGCCGCGATGGTGATCATCGGCACCTTGGCCTCCGCCGCCACCTCGATCATCGCGAGCGAGACCGGGGTGATCGAGGAGCCAACCACGGCGTCGACCTTGTCGTCGCTGGCGAGCTTGCGGATGTTGGCCACGCCCTTGGTGGTGTCCGAGGCGTCGTCGAGGACGATCCACTCCACCGGCTGGCCGCCGACCTGCGCCGGCATCAGCGGCACCGAGTTCGACTGCGGGATGCCGAGCGAGGCCGCCGGCCCCGTCTTCGAGATGGTGACGCCGATCTTGATCGGCTGCGCCGCGGCCCCGAAAGCCACCAGCGCGCCCGTCAGCGACAAGGCCCAGACCAACCGCTTCATGTCTTCTCCTCCCTGTGGCGCGTTCCCCGCGGGGACGGCCCGCCGGCCGCGGCCGGTCACGTGTCCTCCGGGCAAGCCCGTTATGCGCCGGGCCTTAGCACGTCCTTGCCGCCGCGGGAGACCCCCGTGCCGGGGCGCGGGTGCCGCATCGGCAGGCGATGGCGTATAATCGACCGGACGGTTGGTCAATGCAAGAGGTGACGTGACGGGCAGCACCCGGTCCGATGCGCCCGGCGCCGCTCCGCCGGTCCGCCCGTCTCAGTGCCCGGCGCGATCGGCCGCCGCGAGGTCGCGCTTCGCGCAGGCCACCAGGACCTCGGTGGCGACCTGGGCCTCCAGGTAGTCGGGGGTGAAGCCCGCGAAGGCTTCGAGTTGCCGGGGATCCGGCACCGAGAGCACGCCGCGGTTGAAGCGCAGCAGGCCGCTGCCGCGCAGGGCCTGGAGGGTGCGGTTGACGTGCACGGTCGAGAGGCCGAGCGTATCGGCGAGATCCTCCTGGGTCAGCGGCAGCACGCAGCGGTCGCCCGCCGTGCGGCCGACTTGGCGCAGGCGCGTCAGCAACTCGCAAAACAGGTGGGCGACCCGCCGGTCGGCGCTGCGTGCGCCGATGTTGACGATCCACTCGCGCAGGATCTGCTCCTGCGTCAGCGCCGCCGACCACAGGGCGCAGCCGGCCTGGGGGTGGCGCATCAGCAGGTCGGACAGGGCCTCGCGGCCCACCGTCGCGACGAGACAGGGCGAGAGACTGGCGATGCCGGAATGGCGCGCGCCGAGCAGCACGGCCGGCAGGCTGCTGCAATCGCCCGGCAGCAGGAACCCGGTGATCTGGCGACCGCCGTCGCGCAGGTGCGAGAAGCAGCAGGCATAGCCCTGCATCACCACGCAGAGGCCGCGGGACGGCTCGTCCTCGCCGAGGATCACCTGCCGGGCCGGCACCGCCCGCGGCGCGGCGGTCAGACGCTCGATCGCCTCCCGGTCGGGGCCCGAGAGGGGCAGGGTCCGCTCCAGCCTCGTGATGAACGGATGCGTCATGGACCGCCGCGCTGCCGGGTCCGCCCCGGTGGATCGGCCGGACCGGCCCGCCGCGGGCGTCGTCCGGGAGCCTGGGTCGGCTAAGGATCTCCGATGGTAGACCGTTCCGGAGCGGGACAGGAGAGGCGGGCGCGCGCGAGACCCGGCACTCTCGGATGAGCCGGGATCGCCCGGAGGAGGCGCCCGGCTCCTCCGCAAGAGGAGGGGGCGGTCCGGCCGTTCGCGCCTAGGCTTTTTTCGCACCGTGTCGTCCGCGGCATCCCGCTCGCGTCGCTTCGGCACGCCGGGAGGAGGCAGATGCCCGTCAAGGACACAGCACCGGACAGCCCGGTCGAGATCACGGCGACCATCGTCAGCGCCTACGTCGCCAACAACCCCGTGGCGACGGGCGACCTCGCCCGGTTCGTCGCCTCCATCGGCGATGCGGTCGTCACGCTGCGGCCGGAGCGGGCGGCGCCGACCCGGCTCTCCGAGGCGCAGATCCGGGAGTCGATCGGCGCGGACTACCTCGTGAGCTTCATCGACGGCCGCAAGTACAAGCTGCTGCGGCGCCACCTGCGGGCGCACGGTCTGACGCCCGATGCCTACCGGCGGCGCTTCGGCCTGCCCGCCGACTACCCGGTCGTGTGCACCGACTACTCGGCCCGGCGCTCCCGGATCTCGCGGGAGCGCTGGCACCCGGACGACGCCTGAGGTGCGCTGGACGCAGGAGACGGGTCGTCCGGCTCTCCGACGCCATCATGCGCCCCCCACGCCTTGCAGCGTGCCGCCGCGTCCGCGGCGAGGCACGCTCTAGCTCCGCGCCACCCGCCACAGCCCCGCGACGAGGACGACGTTCGTCGCCGCGAGGGCGGCCAGCAGGGCGAGCGCCGCCTCCGGGCCGCCGCGCGCGATCAGGAGCGCGCCGAGGGACGGCGCCAGCGCCTGCGCGAGCAGGTTCGGCAGCGCGAGGCGCCCCACCAGCGCGGCGTAGCGCGCCGGTCCGAACAGGGCGAGGGGCAGCGTGCCGCGCGCGATGGAGGCGAGGCCGTTGCCCGCCCCGTAGCAGACCAGCGCGAGCCCCACCGCCGGGATGCCGGCCCAGAGCAGGGCGAGCCCGAGCGCGACCAGCCCCATCGCCGCCGTCAGGGTCCAGAGCGGGTGGTGGCGGCCCCGGTTCGCCATCTCGATCACGCGGGCGCCCACCTGCGCCGGGCCGATGAGCGCGCCGAGGGCGACCGCCGCGGCGAGCGCGAGGCCCTGGGCCTGGAGCAGGGTCAGCAGGTGCACCGAGACGATCGCCGAGGCGGCCCCGCCGACCGTCATGATGGCGGCCAGGAGCCGGAAGGCCCGCTGCTCGCCCGCGCGTGGCCCGGTGCCGGAGGGCTCCTCCCCGGGGGCCGCCTCGGGACGCGGCGGGGCGGGCGGCAGCGCGCGCAGGATCAGCGGCAGCGAGACGGCGAGGTGCAGGCCCGCATAGACGAGGCAGGTGCCCCGCCAGCCGCATTGCGCGACGAGGACGGCCGACAGCGGCCAGCACACCGTGCTGGCGAAGCCGCCCCACAGGGTGACGGCCGAGATGGCGGGGCGCGCCGCCGCGCCGTAGAGCCGCCCCAGCGTCGCGAAGGCGGCGTCGTAGAGGCCCGCCCCCATGCCGAGGCCGAGGATCAGCCAGCCCGCGACGAAGACCGGGAGGCTCGGCGCGAGCCCGATCACCGCGAGCCCCAGCGCCAGCACGGCGGACGCCGTCGCCAGCACCGGCCGGCCCCCATGCCGCCCGATCGCCCGGCCGATCCGCGGCAGGGCCAGCCCCGCGACGAGGAGGCCGGCCGAGAGGCTGCCGACGATCCAGGGCAGCGGCCAGCCCGTGTCGGCGGCCACCGGCCCGGCCAGGACGGCGAGGAGGTAGTAGGAGGTGCCCCAGTTGAGGATCTCGACGAGGCCGAGCGCCGAGGTCACCCGCCAGAGGCCGCGCTCCCGCATGCGCCGCGCTCAGCGCGCCGTCATCAGGATGCGCGCCGCGAAGGCCCCGAACAGCCCGGCGAACAGCCAGTCGATCGCCCGCAGCACCCGCGGCCGGGCCTGGAGCGCCCCGGTGATGCGCTCGGCGCCGAGCACCAGCAGCACGCCGAGCGGCAGGTTCATGACCACGAAGGTCACGCCCAGGAAGGCGAGCTGGCCGGCGGGGTTGGGGGCGTCGGCGCGCACGAACTGCGGCAGGAAGGTGATGAAGAACAGCACCACCTTCGGATTCGTCAGGTTGACGCCGAACCCCATCCAGACCGTGCGCCACACGCCCGTGCGCACCCGCTCGGCCCGGACATTGAGCGCCGAGCCGTGCCGGATCGCGTCGACGGCGAGCCACGCGAGGTAGAGCGCGCCCACCACCTTGAGCACCGTGAAGGCCGTGGCCGAGGCCGCGATCAGCGCCGAGATCCCGAACGCCGCCGCCAGGGTGTGGACCAGCGTGCCGAGGCCGGTGCCGATCACCGTGGCGATCCCCGCCCGGCGCCCGCCCCCGATGGTGCGCGCGAGCGTCAGGCTCATGTCCGGGCCGGGCGTGATGAACAGGACGAAGCCGGCCAGCACGTAGGCCAGCAGCGTCGGGGCGTCGGGCACGAAGCTGAGGGAGGAGCTCATCGGGCAGGCCTCGGCGGGGCGGTGGTCCGGCGCCCCCGCCTTGCACCGGCGCGCGGCGGGGGGCAAGCGGGCGCGAGGCTCGACGCAGGGTGAGGCCGCACCACCTAAGCGGGAGGGCGCGACCCCGCCCCGCCCGCCGGGTCGCGCCCTGGCCCGCAGACCCTGCGGGTGCCCTTGCGGAGGCGCGGCGGCGCAGGAGATCCCATGCCGTTCCGTCGGACCCTCGCCGCCCTCGGGGCGATCCTCGCGCTCGCCTCCGCGGGGCCGGCCCCGGCGCAGGGCCTCCCGCCCGGCATGCCGGGCGCGGGCGCGATCCAGTCCGACGAGGCCCGTCTGCTGCCGCCCTACGCGCCGCACGGGATGGTGGCCTCGCAGGAGGCGCAGGCGACCCGCATCGGCGCCGCGATCCTCGCCCGCGGCGGCAACGCGGTGGATGCGGCGGTGGCGGTGGGCTTCGCGCTCGCCGTGACCCTGCCGCGGGCCGGCAATCTCGGCGGCGGCGGCTTCATGCTGGTGCACCTCGCCGCCCGCAACGAGACGGTGGCCATCGACTACCGGGAGACCGCCCCGGCCGCGGCCGGCCGCGACATGTTCCTTGGCCCGGACGGGGAGCCGGACCCGAAGCTCTCGACGGCGTCGGGCCGGGCGGTCGGCGTGCCCGGCACGGTGCGGGGCCTCGCGGAGGCGCTCGCCCGCTACGGCTCGGGCCGCTTCCGCCTCGCCGACCTGATCGCGCCCGCCGAGGCGCTCGCCCGCGAGGGCATCCGGGTCGAGGACGACCTCGCCGATTCGCTGCCGCGCGCGGCGGGACGCCTCGGGCGCTGGCCGTCGAGCCGCGCGGTGTTCTTCAACGGGGAAAAGCCCTTCGCCTGGGGCGAGCGGCTGGTGCAGCCGGACCTCGCCGCGACCCTGCGGGCGATCGCGGCCGAGGGGCCGGACGCCTTCTACCGGGGCGAGACGGCGCGCCGGATCGCCGCCGCGGTGCGGGAGGCCGGCGGCGTGATGAGCGAGGCCGACCTCGCCGGCTACCAAGTGGCGATCCGCGCGCCGGTGCGCGGCACCTACCGCGGCCACGAGATCGTGGCGATGCCCCCGCCGAGTTCGGGCGGCGTGCACCTCGTCCAGATCCTCAACATCCTGGAGGGCTACGATCTCGCCGCGATGGGGCCGGGCAGCGCCGACGCGATCCATCTCATGGCCGAGGCGATGAAGCAGGCCTATGCCGACCGCGCCGCCTATCTGGGCGATCCCGACCGGGTGCGCGTGCCGGTGCGCGGCCTCACCGCCAAGGACTACGCGGCGGCGCTCCGCAGCCGGATCGACCCCGCCCGCGCCCGCCCGGCCGACGAGGTGAGGGCGGGTGATCCCCTGCCGTTCGAGTCCGACCAGACCACGCACTACTCGGTGGTGGACCGGGACGGCAACGCGGTCGCCAACACCTACACGCTCAACTTCTCGTACGGGCTCGGGCTGGTGGCGGCCGGCACGGGCGTGCTCCTCAACAACGAGATGGACGACTTCGCCGCCAAGCCCGGCGCGCAGAACGCCTTCGGGCTCGTCGGCGGCGAGGCGAACGCCGTGGCCCCGGGCGCCCGGCCCCTGTCGAGCATGACGCCGGCCTTCGTCTTCCGCGACGGCCGGCTCCTCCTCGTCACCGGCAGCCCCGGCGGCAGCCGCATCATCTCGACGGTGCTGCAGGTGGTCACCGGAATCCTCGACTTCGGCCTGAGCCTCGCGGAGGCGGTGGCGGCCCCGCGGGTCCACCACCAGTGGCGCCCCGACGCGCTGCTCGTGGAGCGCGGCCTGTCGCCGGACACGCTCGCCCTCCTGCGCGCGCGCGGCCACCGGGTCGTGGTGGGGGCGAGTTCGGGCTCGGCGAATTCGGTGATGACCGTGCCGGGCGGCCTCGTCGGCGCCGCCGACCCGCGCCAGCGCGGCACCCTGGCCGAGGGGGAATGAGGGGCCGCCGAGGGGCCGCGAAGCCGCGCGCCGGAAGGCTCTTGTTTTAAAAACAATCGTTCGTATAGATTGCACAAAACACCCGGAGGACGCCCATGATCCCGAACGCCGCGCGCGAGTTCAATTTCGGCCTCGGCGAGACGGCCGAGGCCATCCGCGACAGCGTCCGCAGCTTCGCGCAGGATCGGATCGCGCCGCGCGCCGAGGAGATCGACCGCACCAACACCTTCCCGCGCGACCTCTGGCCCGAGATGGGGGTGCTCGGCCTCCACGGCATCACGGTGGAGGAGGAGTACGGGGGCCTCGGCCTCGGCTACCTCGCGCATTGCGTGGCGATGGAGGAGGTCTCGCGCGCCTCCGCCTCGGTGGGGCTGTCCTACGGCGCCCACTCGAATCTGTGCGTCAACCAGATCCGCCGCAACGGCTCGGACGCGCAGAAGCGCAAGTACCTGCCCGCGCTCATCTCCGGCGAGCATGTCGGCGCGCTCGCGATGTCGGAGCCGGGCTCGGGCTCGGACGTGGTCTCGATGCGCACGCGCGCCGAGAAGCGCGGCGACCGCTACGTGCTCACCGGCTCCAAGATGTGGATCACCAACGGCCCGGAAGCCGAGACGCTGGTGGTCTATGCCAAGACCGACCCGGCGGCCGGCCCGCGCGGCATCACGGCCTTCCTGATCGAGAAGGGCATGGCCGGCTTCTCCACCGCCCAGAAGCTCGACAAGCTCGGCATGCGCGGCTCGGACACCTGCGAACTGGTGTTCGACGGCTGCGAGGTGCCCGAGGAGAACGTGCTCGGCGAGGTCGGGCGCGGCGTCAACGTGCTGATGTCGGGCCTCGACTACGAGCGCGCCGTGCTGGCGGCCGGGCCGCTCGGCATCATGCAGGCCTGCCTCGACGTGGTGATGCCCTACGTGCACGAGCGCAAGCAGTTCGGGCAGTCGATCGGCGAGTTCCAGCTTGTCCAGGGCAAGCTCGCCGACATGTACGTGGCGACCAACGCCGCCAAGGCCTACGTCTACGCGGTGGCGCAGGCCTGCGACCGCGGCGAGACCACCCGGGAGGACGCGGCGGGCGCGATCCTGTACGCGGCCGAGCGGGCGACGCAGTGCGCGCTGGACGCGATCCAGCTGCTCGGCGGCAACGGCTACATCAACGACTACCCGACCGGGCGGCTCCTGCGCGACGCCAAGCTCTACGAGATCGGCGCCGGCACCAGCGAGATCCGCCGGATGCTGATCGGCCGCGAACTCTTCACCAAGTCGGTCTGAGCCGTCCGATGCCGGTCATTCAGACGAGCGCCGACCTCGGCAGCGCCGAGGCGGCCCAGAACCGCGCCGCCTGGGGCGAATTGCGCGCCACCCTCAAGGCGCGCCGCGCCGAGGCCGCCGCGGGCGGTCCCCCCCGCGCCCGCGAGCGCCACCTCGCGCGCGGCAAGCTCCTGCCGCGCGACCGCGTGCTGCGCCTGCTCGATCCGGGCTCGCCCTTCCTCGAGATCGGGCCGCTCGCGGCCTACGGGATGTACGACGACGCCATCCACGCGGCCGGGGTGATCGCCGGCATCGGCCGGGTCGCCGGCCGCGAGGTGATGGTCGTGTGCAACGACGCCACCATCAAGGGCGGCACCTACTACCCGCTCACGGTGAAGAAGCACCTGCGCGCGCAGGAGATCGCGGCGCAGAACCGCCTGCCCTGCCTCTACCTCGTGGATTCGGGCGGCGCCAACCTGCCCCAGCAGACCGAAGTCTTCCCCGACCGCGAGCATTTCGGGCGCATCTTCTTCAACCAGGCGCAGCTGTCGGCCGCCGGCATCCCGCAGATCGCCTGCGTGATGGGCTCCTGCACGGCGGGCGGCGCCTACGTGCCGGCGATGTCGGACGAGAGCGTGATCGTGCGCCGCCAGGGCACCATCTTCCTCGGCGGACCGCCGCTCGTGAAGGCCGCGACCGGCGAGGTCGTCTCGGCCGAGGATCTCGGCGGCGCGGACGTCCACGCCCGCCTCTCGGGCGTGGCCGACCACTACGCCACCGACGACACCCACGCGCTCGCGATCCTGCGCCGCATCGTCGGCACGCTCAACAGCGTCAAGCGGCCGGACCTCGACATCGCGGAGCCGCTCGATCCCCTCCACCCCGCCGAGGATCTCGACGCGCTCGTGCCGGTGGACCTGCGCAAGCAGTACGACGCGCGCGAGCTGATCGCCCGCCTCGTCGACGGGTCCGAGTTCGACGAGTTCAAGCGGCTCTACGGCACCACGCTGGTCACGGGCTTCGCGCGCCTGTGGGGCATGCCGGTGGGGATCCTCGCCAACAACGGCATCCTGTACTCGGAGAGCGCGCTCAAAGGGGCGCATTTCATCGAGCTGTGCTGCCAGCGCCGGATCCCGCTCTTGTTTCTGCAGAACATCTCGGGGTTCATGGTGGGCCGCGAGGTCGAGGCGGGCGGCATCGCCAAGAACGGCGCCAAGCTCGTGACCGCGGTGGCGACCGCCGCGGTGCCCAAGCTCACGCTGCTCGTCGGCGGCTCCTACGGGGCGGGCAATTACGGCATGTGCGGGCGGGCCTACTCGCCCCGCTTCCTGTTCGCGTGGCCGAACTCGCGCATCTCGGTCATGGGCGCCGAGCAGGCCGCGAGCGTGCTCGCCACCGTGCGGCGCGACAACATCGAGGCGGCCGGCGGCGCCTGGGCGGCGGAGGAGGAGGAGGCGTTCAAGGCGCCGATCCGCTCCGGCTTCGAGGCCGAGGGTTCGCCCTACTACGCCACCGCGCGGCTGTGGGACGACGGCATCATCCTGCCCGAGGAGACGCGCCGGGTGCTCGGCCTCGCCCTCTCGGCCGCCCTGAACGCCCCCGTGCCGGAGACCCGGTTCGGCCTCTTTCGGATGTGACGCCGATGAGTTCGCACCGCATGGAAAGCCGCATGACCGGGCTTCGCTCCGTCCTCATCGCCAACCGGGGCGAGATCGCCTGCCGGGTGATCCGCACCGCCAAGCGCCTCGGGCTGCGCACCATCGCGGTCCATTCCGAGGCCGACCGGGGCGCGCTGCACGTCGCGATGGCCGACGAGGCCCATCCGATCGGGCCGGCGGCGGCCGCCGACTCCTACCTGCGCATCGACCGCATCCTCGACGTCGCCAAGCGCAGCGGCGCCGAGAGCATCCATCCGGGCTACGGCTTCCTGTCCGAGCGGCCGGATTTCGCCGAGGCCTGCGCGGCGGCGGGAATCGTCTTCGTCGGGCCGCCCGCCGCCGCCATCCGGGCGATGGGTCTCAAGGACGCCGCCAAGGCGCTGGTCGCCACGGCCGGCGTGCCGGTGGTGCCGGGCTATCACGGGGCGCGCCAGGAGCCCGACTTCCTCGCCACCGAGGCGGCGGCGATCGGCTACCCGGTCCTGATCAAGGCGGTGGCGGGGGGCGGCGGCAAGGGCATGCGCCGCGTCGAGCGCCCAGACGAGTTTTCCGCCGCCCTCGAAGGGGCGCAGCGTGAGGCGCAGGGCGCCTTCGGCGACCCGCGCGTGCTGGTCGAAAAGTATGTGCTGAGCCCCCGCCACGTCGAGATCCAGGTCTTCTGCGACGCGCACGGCAACGCCGTGCACCTGTTCGAGCGCGACTGCTCGCTCCAGCGCCGCCACCAGAAGGTGATCGAGGAGGCGCCCGCCCCCGGCATGCCGCCGGAGGTCCGCGCCGCCATGGGCCAGGCCGCCGTCGAGGCCGCCCGCGCGGTGGGCTATGTCGGGGCCGGCACCGTCGAGTTCATCGCCGACGGCCGCGCCGGGCTGAGGCCGGACGGCTTCTGGTTCATGGAGATGAACACCCGTCTGCAGGTCGAGCACCCGGTGACCGAGGCGATCACCGGGCTCGACCTCGTGGAGTGGCAATTTCGGGTGGCGGCGGGCGAGCCCCTGCCGCTCACGCAGGACGGCCTCGCGATCCGGGGCCACGCCGTTGAGGCGCGGCTCTACGCGGAGGACCCGAATGCGGGCTTCCTGCCCTCGACGGGGCGGCTGCGCGCCCTCGACCTGCCCGCGGGCGAGGGCGTGCGCGTCGACACCGGCGTGCGGGCGGGCGATACGGTCTCGCCCTTCTACGACCCGATGATCGCCAAGGTGATCGCCCACGGGGAGGATCGCGAGCAGGCCCTCGACCGGCTGGCGGAGGCGCTGGGCCGCACCCTGGTGGCCGGCCCGAAGGCGAACGTCGCCTTCCTGAAGGCGCTGGCCGAGGCGGACGAATTCCGGGCCGGCCGCTTCGACACCGGCTTCATCGATCGCAACCTCGACGCGCTCACCGGCCGGGCGGCCGGCATCGATCCCGACGCGGTCCGGGCCGGCGTGGTCGCCCTGGTGGCGCCAGACGCCTCCCGCGATGCCTCCCGCGATGCCTCCCCGTGGGGCGTGGCGGACGGGTTCCAGCTCGGGGCCGGACGGCGCCAAGCCTACCCCGTCCTCGTCGAGGGCGAGGCGCGCGAGGTGGTCCTGGCCTGGCCCGAGGGCGGCGGTGCGCTCGCCGTCGAGGCCGGGGAGGGGAGGGGGAGTGCCCCCCTGGTGGTGCCGACCGAGCGCGGCGTGCTGGTGGTGGCCGGCGGCCGGCAGGTCGCGGTCGAGCCGCCCGACCCGTTCGACGTCGACCTCGACCACGTCGGCGCGGGCGGCACCGTCAAGGCGCCGATGCACGGCCGCCTCGTCGCGGTCTTCGTCTCCCCCGGCGAGCGGGTGACCAAGGGCCAGCGCCTCGCCATCGTCGAGGCGATGAAGATGGAGCACGCCCTCACGGCGCCCGCGGACGGCGAGGTGGCGGAGGTGACGGCGGAGGCCGGCGCGCAGGTCGCGGAGGGCGCGCGCCTCATCACCATCCGCACGGAGGACGACGCATGACGAGCCAGAACCCCGTCTCGACCCATCCCCGCGGCGGCCTCTACTTCGAGGATTTCGAGGTCGGGCACGTGTTTCGCCATCGCCTCACCCGCACGGTGACGCAGATGGACAACATGCTCTTCTCCAACATGACTCTCAACCCGCAACCTCTGCACATCGACGCGCATTTCTGCGCCACCGAGACCGAGTGGGGCCGGCCGCTGGTGAACTCGCTCTTCACCCTCGGGCTGATGATCGGCATCTCGGTCAACGACACCACGGTGGGCACCACGATCGGCAATCTCGGCATGACCGACGTGCGCTTCCCCGCGCCGGTCTTCGAGGGGGATTCGATCCGGGTGGAGACCGAGGTGGCGTCCAAGCGCGAATCGCGCTCGCGCCCGGATGCCGGCCTCGTCGAGTTCCTGCACCGCGCCTACAAGCAGGACGGGGCGCTCGTCGCCGAGTGCCGGCGCCAGGCCTTCATGCGCCGTCGCCCGGGGGAGGCCGCCTGATGCGCTCGCTGCTGTTCGTGCCGGGCGATTCCGCCCGCAAGCTCGACAAGGCCCTCGAATCCGGCGCGGACGCGCTGATCCTCGATCTGGAGGATTCGGTCGCGCTCAGCGAGAAGGCCGCGGCCCGGGCGGCCAGCGCGGCCTTCCTCGCCCGCACCCGCGGCGGGGG
>NZ_JBKIBX010000001.1:58382-143841 GCF_046557895.1 Methylobacterium oryzisoli
GGCCGGCCGGCCGCGGCTCTACGTGCGCATCAACGCCCTCGACACGGGCCTGGCCGACGACGACCTCGCGGCGGTGATGCCGGCCGGGCCGGACGGCATCATGCTCCCCAAGACCGTTGGCGGGGCCGACGTCGCGGCGCTCGGCGCCCGGCTCGCCGTGCACGAGGCGCAGGCCGACCTCCCCGACGGCGCGACCCGCATCCTGCCGATCGCCACCGAGACCGCGAAGGCGGTCTTCGCCCTCGGCACGATTCCCGGCGCGAGCCCGCGCCTCGTCGGCCTGACCTGGGGTGCGGAGGATCTCTCGGCCGATCTCGGGGCGGAGACGAACCGCGACGCGGCCGGCTGGAGCGAGCCCTTTCGGCTCGCCCGCAACCTCGCGCTGCTCGCCGCCGCCGCCGCCGAGGTCGACCCGATCGACACCATCAACGCCGCCTTCCGCGACCTCGACGGCCTCGCCCGCGAATGCCGCGAGGCCCGGCGCGACGGCTTCGTCGGCAAGATGGCGATCCACCCCGCCCAGGTGCCGGTGATCAACGCCGCCTTCACGCCCTCGGACGACGAGATCGCCCGGGCGCGGGCGGTGGTGGCGGCCTTCGCGCAGGCCCCCGGCACCGGCGTGGTCGGCGTCGCGGGCCAGATGCTCGACCGCCCGCACCTGCGGCGCGCCGAGCGGCTGCTGGCGCGGGTGGGGCCGGCATGATCTCTCGGCGGCGGAGGGTTCGGTGCGGGCTTCTCGCGCCGGATCTCCTGTGCGACCCTTGTCCGGACGTTCGAACCCGGTGGCAGGAACGTGGAACTCACCGTCGCCATCCCGGATGATCTCGCCGAGCGGCTGGGAGCCGATGGCGAGGACATCGCCCGCCGCGCGCTCGAAGCCTTCGCGGTCGAGGCCTATCGGGCCGAACGCCTGACCTTGCCGGAGTTGCGCCGGCTGCTCGGGTTCGGCACCCGCGCGGCGCTGGACGCCTTCCTCAAGGCGCGCGGCATCTATGCTCCGCTCGACCTCGCGGACATCGACCAGGATCGGGCCGACCTCTCACGCCTCGGCTTATGAGTTTGCGGGTCGTCGCGGATACCGGGCCGCTGAACGACCTGCTGCTGATCGGGCTGATCGATCTGCTGCCGCGCTTGTTCGACGCGCTCCTGAACCGTCACCGCGCCGAGACGGGCGCGGCCGGATCCGGGCGCCCGCGGAATCCCGGAGCATGATGCGGGGAAGGAGTCCCGTTGTCCGAGACCAACGTGTGATCCAGCGCAAGCATGAGCGAACCGGGCCGCCTGACGGCTCCGATGTGGGAGAGGACCCGATGCCCGAGCACTACGACGCGCGCGAGACCGAAAATCCCGCCGCCCGCGACGCCGCCCTGTTCGCCCGGCTGCCGGCGGCGCTCGAAGCCGCCCTCGGCACGCCGGCCTATGCGGCGCATCTCGGCGGGGTCGATCCCGCTGCGGTCACCGACCGGGCGGCGCTCGCCCGCCTGCCGGTGCTGCGCAAGGGCGAGATGCCGGCCCGCCAGCGCGAGGGGCTGCCCTTCGGGGGCTTCGTGCCGGTGGCGCCTGGGCGCTTCGCGCGGCTCTTCACCTCGCCGGGGCCGATCTTCGAGCCGCAGCGCGGGGGCGACGATCCGTGGGGCGGAGCGCGCTGCCTGCACGCGGCGGGCTTCCGGCCCGGCGACGTGGTGCTCAACACCTTCGGCTATCATCTCACGCCGGGGGGCTTCATCTTCGACACGGCGGCCCGCGCGCTCGGCTGCGCGGTGATCCCGGCGGGGCCCGGCAACACCGAGCAGCAGCTCGACCTGATCGAGGCCTACCGTCCCGCCGGCTATTGCGGCACGCCCGACTTCCTGAAGATCCTGGTCGAGGCGGGCCGGGCGGCGTCGCGGGACGTGTCGTCCCTGCGCAAGGCCCTGGTCTCGGGGGCGGCCTTCCCGCCCTCGCTGCAGCAGGCGGTGGCGGGCCTCGGCATCGAGGCCTATCAGGCCTACGCCACGGCGGATGTCGGCTTCATCGCCTACGAGACGCCGGCCCGCGAGGGGCTGCTCGTCAACGAGGACCTGATCCTGGAGATCGTGCGGCCGGGCACGGGCGATCCCGTGCCCGAGGGCGAGGTCGGCGAGATCGTCGTGACGGTGCTCGATCCCGACCGGCCGCTGATCCGCTACGCGCTGGGCGACCTCACGGCGGCGCTCCCGGGAGCGAGCCCCTGCGGGCGCACGGGGCCGCGCATCCGCGGCTGGATGGGCCGGGCCGATCAGGCCGCCAAGGTGAAGGGGATGTTCGTGCGCCCCGAGCAGGTGGCCGAGATCGCCCGCCGCCATCCCGAGCTCAAGCGGCTGAGGCTCGTGGTGACGCGGGCCGACGAGACCGACGCGATGACCCTGAGGGCCGAGACCGACCAGGACGTCTCCGCGGAGGCCGTCGCCGAGACGCTGCGGGCGGTGACGAAGCTCAAGGGCGCGGTCGCGCTCGTGCCGCCCGGCAGCCTGCCGAACGACGGCAAGGTCATCGCAGACGAGCGGCCAGCCGGGTGAGCGGGGCCGGGGGGGCGAGGACCGCCGCCTCCCCCTCGCTGCGCGCGAGCGCCAGCACCATGCCGGTGAAGATGGCTTGCACGGCATCCGTCGAGAGCCGGCCGCCGGGCCGGTACCAGTTGCAGATGCCCGACAGCATGGCGAGGATGGCGAGCGTCGCCATCCGGGTGTCGGCGAGCTGGAACTCGCCGGTCTCGCGGCCGAGGTCGAGGATGGCGCCGAGCTTGCTTTCGTAGTCGCGCCGCATCTCCACTATGACGTGAAGGTTGTCCGGTTCGAGGCTGCGCAGCTCCGAGTAGCAGATGAAGACCTGCTGCGGCCGCTCGATGTGGTAGGCGACGTGGAACTCCACGAACCGCTGCAGGCGCTCCGCCGCGCTGCCCTCCCGCAGCAGGGCCGCATCGAGGGCCGCATGCAGATCCTGCATGTGGGTGCGGATCAGGTCGAACAGGAATTCCTGCTTGTTGCGGAAGTAGTTGTAGAGGGAGCCCTGCTGGATGCCGACCTCGGCGGCGAGCTGGCGCAGGCTCATCGCCGCGTAGCCGTGGGTGTAGAGAAGCTGAAGGCCCGCCCTGCGGATCGCCTCCTCGGTTCTCGGCCCGGATGAGCCTGCGATGCGCGCCATGTCCGTCCCGCGTCCTCTCCTGTCGACCTTATACCGGAGCAGGTCCGAACGGCAGCGTCCAGGGCCCGCCCCGCCGGGTATCCCCGACGATCGTCGAGGCCAGTGTACGCTTGACGGCCGGAAAAAAACAGTCGAACGTATAGTCGGCGTGCAGGGCTCCGCTTCGCGGGATGCATGACCCAGAGGCAGAGCCGCCCCGCGCACGAGGGCGGCCGCCGCTCCAGAGGGAGGTTGCCGGTGGCGGAAGCCCTTGAGGTTCGCCAGATCTCGCTGCGTTTCGGCGGCGTGAAGGCCCTGACGGACGTCGGGTTCACGGTCGGGCAGGGTGAGCTGTTCTCGATCATCGGCCCCAACGGCGCCGGCAAGACCTCGATGATCAACTGCATCTCGGGGCGCTACCGGCCCAGCGAGGGGCAGATCCTGTTTCACGGCCGCGACATCACGCGCGAAAAAACCAACGCGCGCCCGAAGCTCGGCATCGGCCGCACCTTCCAGAACCTCGCGCTGTTCCACCACATGACCGTGCTCGACAACATCATGGTCGGGCGGCATCACCTCCTGCACAACAACTTCCTGACCGGCTCGCTCTACTGGCTGCCCGGCGTGCGCAGCGAGGAGCTGGAGCATCGCCGCCGCGTCGAGGAGATCATCGACTTCCTCGACCTGCAGGCCTACCGCAAGGCCACCGCCGGCACGCTCTCGTACGGCCTGCGCAAGCGCATCGAACTCGCCCGCGCGATGGCGCTCGAACCCAAGCTCATCCTCCTCGACGAGCCGATGGCCGGCATGAACCTCGAGGAGAAGGAGGACATGGCCCGCTACATCGTCGACCTCAACGAGGAGTTCGGCATGACGGTGGTGATGATCGAGCACGACATGGGCGTGGTGATGGACATCTCGCACCGGGTGATGGTGCTCGATTTCGGGCGCCGCATCGCGCTCGGGCGCCCGGAGGCCGTGCTGGCCGATCCCCACGTGCGCCGCGCCTATCTGGGCGAGGAGGACGAGCCGGAGGCGCCGCCGAGCATGCCCGGCTCCGGGGCGCCGTCCCCGATCCGGGCGGTGTCGTGATGGCGGCCGATTTCGCCGCGCTCGCCGCGCGGGCCGACACCTTCCCGAAGCTGCTCGCGCTCAACGCGGCCGAGCACCCGCACGACGTGGCTCTGCGCGAGAAGGATTTCGGGCTCTGGCGCCCGACGACCTGGGCGCGGTACAACGCCCGGGTGCGCGACTTCGCGCTCGGCCTGCGCGACCTCGGCATCGGCGAGGGCGACGTGGTCGGGCTGATCGGCGACAACCGGCCCGACTGGGTGGCCGGCGAGATCGCCGCCCATGCGCTCGGTGCCCTCTCGCTCGGCCTCTACCGCGACGCGCTGGAGGACGAGGTCCACTACCTCCTCAATTACGGCGAGGCGCGCGTCGTCTTCGCGGAGGACGAGGAGCAGGTCGACAAGCTCCTGAACCTCGCCGACCGCCTGCCGCACCTGCGCCACATCGTCTATTCCGACCCCCGCGGCATGCGGAAGTACGACGACCGCCGGCTGATCTCGGCCGAGGCGCTGGCCAAGCGCGGCCAGGCGCTAGAGGCGGCCGAGCCCGGCCTCTACGACCGGCTGGTCGCCGCCACGAGCGGCGCCGCCGTGGCAATCCTGTGCACCACCTCGGGCACCACGGCGCGTCCCAAGCTCGCGATGCTGAGCGCCGACCGCGTGCTGCGCCACTGCGCCAGCTACCTCGCCGCCGATCCCAAGGGCGCGCAGGACGATTACGTCTCGGTGCTGCCGCTGCCCTGGATCATGGAGCAGATCTACGCGATCGGCCAAGCCCTCCTCTGCCGGATGACGGTGAACTTCGTCGAGGAGGCCGACACCCTGATGCACGATTTCCGGGAGATCGCCCCGACCTTCGTGCTCTTCGCCCCCCGGGTCTGGGAGGCGGTGGCGGCGGATGTGCGCGCCCGGATGATGGACGCCTCGCCCCTCAAGCAGTGGCTGTTCGCGCGCGGCATGGCGGCGGGCCTCGCGGCGCTCGATTCCGGCCGGCGCTCGCCCTTCGCGGACGCGATCCTCTTTCGGGCCCTGCGCGACCGGCTCGGCTTCACGCGCCTGCGCTCGGCGGCCACCGGGGGCGCCGCGCTCGGCCCCGACACCTTCCGGTTCTTCCGGGCGCTCGGCGTGCCGCTGCGCCAGCTCTACGGGCAGACCGAGGCGATGGGCGCCTACACGCTCCACCGGGGCGAGACCGTCGACTTCGACACGGTGGGGGTGCCCTTCGACGACGGCATCACCATCCGGATATCCGAGCCCGACCGCAACGGCATCGGCGAGATCCAGGCCCGCCACGCCAACATGTTCCTCGGCTACTACAAGGCGCCCGAGGGAACGGGCGACGTCGTGGACGGCTGGATGCACACGGGCGATGCCGGCTACCTCGACGCCAAGGGCGAACTCGTGGTCATCGACCGGGTCAAGGACCTCGCCACCAACGCCCGCGGCGAGCGCTTCTCGCCGCAATACCTCGAGAACAAGCTCAAGTTCTCGCCCTACGTCGCCGAGGCGGTGATCCTGGGGGCCGGGCGCGACTACCTCGCCGCCCTGATCTGCATCCGCTACTCCGTGGTGGCGAAGTGGGCGGAGAAGAACCGCATCGCCTTCACCACCTACGCCGACCTCGCCGCCAAGGCCGAGGTGATCGCGCTCCTGCGTACCGAGGTCGAGCGGGTGAATGCGGGGCTCGCCGAGGCACAGCGCATCGCCAAGGTCGTGCTCCTCTACAAGGAACTCGACGCGGATGACGGCGAACTCACCCGCACCCGCAAGGTCCGCCGCGGCGTCATCAACGAGAAGTACGCCGACCTCATCGACACGATCTACGCCGGCCAGCCCGTCTACCGGGTCGACACGGTGATCCGCTTCCAGGACGGCACGACCCAGCGCATCCGCACCACGCTCCCGGTGATCGACCTGCTGCCCACCGCGCCCGCCCTCGCCGCCGCCGAATAGGCCCGTCCATGAACACCCATCTGCTGCTCCAACTCGTGCTCAACGGGCTGATCGTCGGCGCGCTCTACGGCGTCGTCGCCATGAGCTTCGTGCTGATCTACAAGGCGAGCCAGGTCGTGAACTTCGCCCAGGGCGAGTTCCTGCTGATCGGTGCCTGGGTCTGCTGGTGGCTGCTCACCACCTACCAGCTCCCGTTCTTCGTCGGCATGCTCATCACCTTCGCGTTCATGCTGGTCTTCGGCATCGCCCTGCAGGTGGTGGTGCTGCGGCCCCTGATCGGCGAGCCGATCATCTCGGTGATCATGGTGACGATCGGCCTCTCGATCTTCTTCCAGGCCCTGTGCAAGTGGCTGTTCGGCGTCTTCGCCCAGCCCTTCCCGCCGATCTTCGCGACCCAGCAGGTCTCGTTCCTGGGTCTCGAGATCCAGACCGTCTACCTCATGAGTCTCGGCATCTCGGTGGCCATGATGGCGGCCTTCGCGTGGTTCTTCCGCTACTCCAAGCACGGCCTCGCCATGCGGGCCACCGCCTTCGACCAGCAGGTGGCGCAGTCGCTCGGCATCCCGGTGCGCAACGTCTTCGCGATGGCCTGGGCGATCTCCGCAGTGGTCTCGTCGGTCGCCGGCATCGTCGTCGGCATCGTCAACGGCGTCTCCTCGGCCCTCTCCTTCTACGGCATCAAGGTCTTCCCGGCGGTGATCCTGGGCGGCCTCGACTCGGTCGCCGGCGCGGTGATCGGCGGGCTCGTGATCGGGCTCCTGGAAAACCTCGCCCAGTACGTCGACGGGCAGTACCTGCACTGGGGCAACCTCTACGAGATCGTGCCCTTCTACGTCCTGGTGGTGATCCTGATGATCAAGCCCTACGGGTTCTTCGGCACCCGCGACATCGAGCGCGTGTGAGGACAGCATGGCGACCCAGAGCCTCATCCCGGCCGGCGACTACCGCACCACCTACGCGGCCGACACCACCATCTTCCCCACCGCCGGCAGCCGATACGCGGTGTGGGCGGGACTCGCGCTCCTGTGCCTCGCGCCGCTCGTGCTCGACCGCTACTGGCTGAGCCTGCTGATCCAGATCGGCTACTTCGCGGTGGCGGCGCTCGGCCTCAACATCCTGGTCGGCTTCACCGGCCAGATCTCGATCGGCCACGCCGCCTTCTTCGGCTTCGGCGCCTTCGCGTCGGCGTGGCTGTCGAACAACCTGCACATTCCCGTCATCTTCGCGATCCCGCTGGCGGGCGTCGTCACGACGGCGGTGGGCCTCGTCTTCGGCCTGCCGGCGGCGCGCCTGAAGGGCCTCTACCTCGCCATCGCGACGCTCGCCGCGCAGTACATCCTGCAGGACTTCTTCGCCCGGGCGAACTGGTTCACCGGGGGCGTGGCGGGCACGCACGCGGAGGCCTTCTCGCTCTTCGGCTTCACCTTCGACACCGACCAGCGCTACTTCTACGTGGTGCTGGCCACCCTCGTCCTCTGCTTCGTGGCGGCGACGAACCTGATGCGCACCCGCGACGGGCGGGCGCTGGTGGCGGTGCGCGACCACTACCTCTCCGCCGAGATGATGGGGATCAACCTTACCCGCTACCGCACCCTGTCCTTCGGCCTCTCGGCCTTCTTCGCGGGGATCGGCGGCGCGCTCTACGGCCACTACCTGCAGTTCGTCTCGGTGGAGGGCTTCGGCATCCTGCTCTCGATCCAGTTCCTCGGCATGATCATCATCGGGGGCTTGGGGTCGATCATGGGCACGCTGATGGGCACCGCCTTCATGGTGATGGTGCCGGAGGCGATGGGCTGGCTCACCGACGCGCTGCGCGGCTCCCCCGTCGACCGGGCGCTCTCCCTCAAGGACAACCTCTCCTTCCTGCGCGAGATGGCGATCGGCCTCGTGATCGTCCTCTTCCTGATCTTCGAGCCGGACGGCCTCGCCCACCGCTGGCGCCAGATCAAGGCGTACTGGAAGCTCTACCCGTTCTCGCACTGACCCCCCGAGAACCAACACGGCCAACAACCGCCGATCCCGAACCGGAGGAAACCCGACCATGCTACGCCCCGTGACCCTCGCTTCGAGCCTCGCCCTCGGACTCGCGCTCGCCCTGCCGGCCCGCGCCGCCGACGTGCCGATCGGCCACCTCGCCGACCAGAGCGGCGCCACCTCGGACGTGGGCGTGCCCTACGCGCAGGGCGTCGCCGACGCGCTGGCCTGGATCAACCGCAAGGGCGGCGTCGGCGGCCAGAAACTCGCCGTCGAGACGGTCGATTACGGCTACCAAGTCCCGCGCGCGGTGGCCCAGTACAAGAAGTGGACCAGCGGGCGCGACAAGGTCGCGGCGATCCAGGGCTGGGGCACCGCCGACACCGAGGCGCTCTCCGGCTTCGTCGCCAAGGACGAGATCCCCTACATCTCCGGCTCCTACGCCGCCCAGGTGAGCGACCCGACCGGCGCCAGCGGCAAGGCCAAGGCCGCCCCCTACAACTTCTTCTACGGACCGACCTACTCGGACGGCCTGCGCGCCATGCTGATCTGGGCGGCCGACGACTGGAAGGCTAAAGCTAAGTCCGGCAAGCCGAAATACGTCCACATGGGCGGCAACCACCCCTACCCGAACTCCCCCAAGGAGGCGGGTGAGGCGATGGCGCGCGATCTCGGCTTCGAGGTGCTGCCCGCGATCGTGTTCGCGCTCGCGCCGGGCGACTACACGGCGCAGTGCCTCACCGCCAAGAACGCGGGCGCCAACTACGCCTATCTCGGCAACACCGCCGGCTCGAACATCTCGCTGCTCAAGGCTTGCAAGGCGGTGGGCGCCGACATCCAGTTCATGGGCAACGTCTGGGGCATGGACGAGAACGCCGCCAAGGCGGCCGGCGAGGCGGCCAACGGCGTCGTCTTCCCGGTGCGGACCGCCTCGGTGACGGGCGGCAACGCGCCGGGCCTCAAGACCGTCGCGGAGATCTCGAAGGAATCCGATTCCGCCGGCACGGCCTACCGGCCGGTGCACTACCTCGCGGGCGTCTGCGCCGCCCTCTACATGAGCGAGGCGATCGGCTGGGCCAAGGACAACGGCGGGGTCACCGGTCCCACCGTCCGCAAGGGCTTCTACCAGAAGAAGGGCTGGGTGCCGGCCGGCACGGAGGGGGTCTGCGTCCCCTCGACCTGGACCGAGTCCGACCACCGCGGGATGATGGCGGTCACCATCTACCGGGCCAAGGTCTCGGGCCCCACGGACGCCCCCCTCGCCGACCTGATGAAGGGCGGCACCGTGAAGCTGGAGCCGGTGAAGACCGTCGACCTGCCGCGCAAGCCGGAATGGCTCGGCTGGTAAGGCCTCGCCGGTCCCGCGTGGCGCGGGAAAACCCCTCTCCCGGGTGGGAGAGGGGAAGGGGATCGAAGATCCCGCACGGGATCAGAGATCCCGCGTGAGGGTGTGACGGTGCCGCAGTGAGACACAGGGCGTGGTGAGGGGAGCGGAACGGGTCAGAACTCACTCCGGCCGGTGATGCTGGTAGCGTCAGCGTTCCGCCTTCCTGCTGCACCCTCCTGCACCCTCACCCCTACCCCTCTCCCACCCGGGAGAGGGGATCCCGCGCTCTTCCATCGTGGCCGTCGCGGATGCGAACGTCGTGGAGCCTTCCATGTCCCAGACCATGACCCTGGATCGCCCCGCCGCGGAGGCCGAGGGCAAGGCCGACGCCGCGGCGCTCCTGGCCCTGCGCAACGTCGAGGTCGTGTACGACGACGTCATCCTGGTGCTGCGGGGCCTGAGCCTCGACGTGCCCCGGGGCTCGATCACCGCGCTGCTCGGCGCCAACGGGGCCGGCAAGTCGACGACGCTCAAGGCGATCTCGGGGCTGCTGCGCTCGGAGAACGGCGAGGTCACCCGCGGCGAGATCCACTTCGACGGCAGCCGCATCGACGGCGTCGAGCCCGACCTCATCGTGCGCCGGGGCATCTTCCAGGTGATGGAGGGGCGCCGCATCATCGCCGACATGACCCCGATGGAGAACCTGCGGCTCGGCGCCTTCTCGCGGCGCGACCGCGGGATCGCGGACGATCTCGAGCGGGTGCTGACCTACTTCCCGCGCCTCAAGGAGCGCACCGGCGCGGCGGGGTACCTGTCGGGCGGCGAGCAGCAGATGCTGGCAATCGGCCGCGCCCTGATGGCCCGGCCGCGCCTGATCCTGATGGACGAGCCCTCGATGGGGCTCTCGCCGCTCCTCGTGAAGGAGGTCTTCGGCATCATCCGGCAGATCAACCGCGACCTCGGCGTCACCATCCTGCTCGTGGAGCAAAATGCCCGCGCGGCGCTCGCCGTGGCCGATCGCGGCTACATCATGGAGCAGGGCAAGGTCGTGCTCGATGGATCGGTCGAGGAGTTGCGCTCCAACGAGGACGTCAAGGAGTTCTACCTCGGGGGCGCCGGCGACCAGCGCAAGACCTTCAAGAACCTGAAGAGCTTCAAGCGCCGCAAGCGCTGGATCTGATCGGGTGGTCGACCCTGCGACCAGGCCCTCGCGACCTTTTCGACATGCCGCGGCACTCTATTGCCCTCTCGGGCGTTGTTGGACGTCTGATGGAGGCCGACGCGGATGTCCACCACCACCCACCTCTCGCCCGATGAACGCGATGCTCTCGCCAGGGCCGGCGAGGAGGCGCTGAACCTCTGCCTCGGCCGCTTCCTGGCGGAGGAGCGCGCCGCGTTCTGGCACGCCATCCGCCGCTGCTACGTGCAGGCGCCCAAACCGGCCCCCAGCCCGGCCGAGGAGGAGGACGCGCTGCCCGACCTCGCCGCCCTGCCGATCCCCGCGGCGATCCCCGCCCCCCACGTCATCCAGGCCGCCGCCGAATTGGCATAGGCGGGACTCGGTACAGGCAGGCCCGTCAGGGCGGTCGGGCCTGCCGGCCCGGCCGCATCCGCCGGGCGCCCTCCAGAGCCGCACCGCCGCGATCACCGCGGCCACGGTGCGGCAGGCCCGTTTCCAGCTTCGCCATCGCGCGCCACCCGCAGCCGACGGCTGACCGGGGGCACTGGTCCGTGCCTTGCGGAGCGACCGGGAATGCCGCTTCCTGAGGGCGACGCGGAGCAGGACCCATGACCCAGCGGGCGAAGGTGGCCTTCATCGGGACCGGCGGCACGATCTCCTCGGTGGGCCGCGACAGCCTCGACCTCCTCGACTACACGGCCACCGGCACCCGCCTGGAGGCCGATGCGATCCTCGACGCCGTGCCGGAGGCGCGCGCGGTCGCCGACCTGATCCCGGTGGGCTTTCGGGCCGTGCCGAGCACGGCGATCGGATTCGCCGAGTGGCGCGACCTCGTGCGCCTGTGCGAGCGGCTGGCGGGCGAGCATCCCGACCTTGCCGGCATCGTCATCGGCCACGGCACCGCGACCCTGGAGGAAACCGCCTACGCGCTCGGCCTCACCCTCACGGTGGACCTGCCGGTGGTGCTGGTGGGCGCGCAGCGCCCGATCAGCGCCCTGTCGAGTGATGCAGGCCTCAACCTCGTCGCGGCCCTGCGCACAGCCGCGGACCCGGCCTCGCGCGGCCGCGGCGTCCTCGTGGTGCTCAACGACGAGATCCAGGCGGCCCGCGAGGTGACCAAGACCTCGGTCGCCCGGCTCCAGACCTTCCGGACCCCGGATTTCGGCGTGCTCGGGCAGGTCGACGGCAGCACGGTCCGCTACTACCGCCGGGCCGAGCGCCGCCACGCCCCCGGCACGCCCTTCGACATCCGCGGCCTCTCCGCCCTGCCGCGGGTCGACGTGTCCTACGCCCACGCGGATGCGGACGGGACGGCGGTGCGGGCCTTCCGGGCGGCGGGCGCCCGCGGGATCGTGTCGGCCGGCCTCGCCCCCGGCATGACGCCGCCCGCCGAGGCCGAGGCGCTCACCCAGGCGGTCGCGGCCGGGATCGTCGTGGTGCAATCCACCCGGGCCGGCAGCGGCGTCGTGCCCCTGACGACCTCGCTGCGCGAGCGCGGCATCCTCAGCGCCGACAACCTCACCCCGCAGAAGGCGCGCATCCTCCTCGCGCTGGCGCTCACGGTCACCGCCGATCCGCAGGAGGTCGCCCGGATCTTCGCCGCCTTCTGAAGGATTCACCTGCCCTCATCGGCCGATCGCCAGGCCGCCCGCAGCACAGTGGCGAGCAGGAATTCGCAGTTATTTGCCCTTTCAACAGTAACCTTTGTTAATTGAGCCGATTCTGCCTTATCTCTGCCACAACTTGGCAAATCAATCCGGTTCGGGCGACGGGGTTCTTGTGCAGGAGTACCCGATGAGCATGGTGGTTCTCGACCCGCTGACGGGAAACCGCGTCGTCATCGGCCAGGAGGCCAGAGGGACCGGCCATCCGGCGTACGAAACGAGCGTTTCGGCCGCGCCAGGACGGGCCGGCCGGGTCGGTTCGGAGGATTGCGTATGCACCGCTTCTACTTCCATGCCCTCGTCGGCGAGGACATCGTCACCGACCTCGCGGGCGAAGCTTTTCCCGATTCCGAGCAGGCTTGGCACGCCTCCCGTGCGGTGGTGGCGGCGATGATGAGCGAGCCGCGCACCCGCGACTGGCTGCTGGAGGCGAGCCTCGTGGTGACCGACGAGGCCGGCGAGGTGGTGTTCGACCTCCCCTTCGCCGAGGGCCTGCCGCTGGCGGCCGAGCCCGAGGCGCTCTCGGCGGCGTAGGCGGCCTCCCCTGCAGGGCACTCGGGCGGCCGGCGATCGCGCGGGGGCGGCCTGTCGGCGTCCCGCGGAGAACGTCCGCGCCACCCCGGCCGTGAGCCCGCCCGCGAAAAAGTCGGCGCGCGCGTGTCACACCGCGGTGCTCCGTCTCGTCATGAGGTCGACGGCGCCCCGGCGGGCGCCCCGAACGGACGAGCAGGGAGCGGGCGGATGAAGATCGTGGTGATCGGCGGCACCGGGCTGATCGGTGGCAAGCTCGCGGAGCGGCTGTGGGGCGGCGGGCACGAGGTCGTCGCGGCCAGCCCCTCCACGGGCGTCAACGCCGTCACCGGCGAAGGGCTGGCCGCAGCCCTCGCCGGGGCCGAGATCGTGGTGGACGTGGCGAACGCCCCCTCCTTCGCGGACGAGGCCGTGATGGATTTTTTCACGCGCTCCAGCCGCAACCTCCTGGCGGCCGGGGCCGAGGCGGGCGTGAGGCACCACGTCGCCCTCTCGGTGGTCGGCACCGACCGCCTGACGGCGAGCGGCTACTTCCGCGCGAAGCTGGCGCAGGAAGACCTGATCACCGCCGGTCCGGTCCCCTTCACGATCGTGCGCGCGACGCAGTTCTTCGAATTCCTCGATGGCATCGCGCAGGCGGCGACGCGCGACGGGCGCGTGCACCTGCCCTCCGCGCAGGTGCAGCCGATGCTGTCGGACGACGTCGCGGCGGCCCTGGCCGAGGTCGCGCTCGCCGCCCCGGCGGGCGGGCGGGTCGAGATCGCCGGTCCGGAGCCCTTCCGCATGGACGAGGTCATCCGGCGCCTCCTCTCGGTCCGGGGCGACCCGCGCCCGGTCGTGACCGATCCGGACGCCGCCTATTTCGGCGTCCTCCTGGACGAGCGCTCGCTCCTTCCCGGACCGCAGGCGCGTCTCGCGCCGACCCGCTTCGACGCGTGGCTCGACCGCGCGGCACGCCCGGTCTGAATCCGCGCCATATCCCCCTAGCCGCGAGACACCGTCATGATCAGGATTCTCACCCGCGCGGTCGTGCTGGCCGCCCTCTCCGGCGCCAGCGCCCTTGCGCACGACGCTGCCGCGACCGCCACGATCACGGTGGTGTTCGACCACGCGATTCCGAACGTGCCCGGTAAGAGCCTGCGGGGCGTGCTGGTCGCCTACGGGCCGGGCGGCTCCTCCCCGGCCCACACGCACGCGCCGAGCGCCTTCATCACCGCCACGGTGCTGCAGGGTGCGATCCGCAGCCAGGTCAATGACGGGCCGGTGCGGACCTACCGGGCGGGCGAGCACTTCACCGAGAACCCGGGCGACCGCCACGCCGTCAGCGCCAATGCGAGCGACACCGAACCGGCGCGCCTCCTCGCCGTCTTCGTCGTGGACACGGCGGAGACGGTGCTCACCACGCCGATCCCCTGAAGCTCAGGCTGCGGGCGCCTTGCGGGTGATCGCCCGTGCGCCGGCCCCGGCGGCGATGCGCAGCAGCGCCATCGCGGCCAGGGCGGCGAGGTCGATGAGAAAAAGGCGGGCCACCACCGCCGGCGTGAAGGCGGCGAGACCGCCGCCCGGCAGCACGAGGCCGGCCGCCAGCAGGGCCGCCTCGTAGGCCGCGAAGCCGGCGGCGAGCGCCGCGACGGCGACCGCGACCGTGCGGCCCCGCGCGGCCCGCGCCACGGCTCCGGCCGCACCCCAGGCGAGGAGGGCGGCCGCCGCGAGGGCGAGGCCCCAGGCCAGCGTCGACGGGTCGTGCGGGTAGCCGAGGAGGCCGAAGCCGACCGCCTGATTGGCGAGCCACGCGAGGAGCACGGCCGCGAGGCCGTCGCGGCGGGGCAGCACCAGGGCCGCGTAGGCCGCCACGGCCGCGAACGGCGCGGCGCACGCGAAGACGCCGCTCGCCAGCGTCGCGAGGGCGACCGGGAGCGCCGCCTCGGCGAGGCGGCGGGGCAGGGGACGGGCGAAGGGTTCGGTCATCGGGTCGGCTCGTCGGTCCGGATGCTCTCGTCCTACACGCCCGGCCTGCCGGATGCACCCCCGGCCCGATCACACGGGTCAGATCAGGCGCCGCGCCGCCAGTTCCCGCTTCAGGTACGCGTAGTAGACCGGCGCCGCCACCACGCCGGGGATCCCGAACAGCGCCTCCATCACCAGGATGGCGAGGAGCAGCTCCCAGGCCCGCGCCTGGATGTGACCGCCCATCACCCGGGCGTTGATGAAGTATTCCAGCTTGTGGATGATCACCAGGAAGGCGAGCGAGCCCGCCGCCAGGAGGGGCGACACGCTGAGGCTCACCAGCACGATCACCGTGTTGGAGATCAGGTTGCCGACCACCGGCAGGAGCCCGGCCACGAAGGTGATCACCACCATGGTCTTGGTGAGCGGCAGGGCGATGCCGAGCCAGGGCACGACCACCAGCAGGTAGATCGCCGTGAGCGCGGTGTTGATGGCCGAGATCCGCACCTGCGCGAACACCACGTCGCGGAATGCCGCCCCGAGCCGGCGGGCGCGCTCGCTCAGCGCCTGCACCAGCGGGCCGCGCTCCACCGGCCCGATCTCGCGGCTCACCGCGATCATGCCGCCGATCACCATGCCGAACACGATGTGGAACAGGGCGCGCCAGACGTCCTGGCCGACGGAGCGCAGCTGCCCGGCATGCTCGCGCAGCCACGCCACGGCCGCTACCCGCAGTTCGGTGGGCTCGTCGGGGAGCGAGCTGACGATCCAGGGCGGCAGGTGGCTGCGCACGGTCTCGATCACCTCGGCCATCTTCTGCAGCAGCACCGACAGGTTGTCCGAGCGGTCCGACAGCAGGGCGATGAGGCCCAGGATCGCCGCCCCGACCAGCGCGATCACCAGGGTCGCCAGCAGCGCGACGACGATGATCTTGGCCGTGTGGTGGTGGACGAAGCCGCCCTCGCGGGTGGGGGCGAGCAGGCAGACCAGCTCGTAGACGAGGAGCCCGGCGAAGAGCGCGGAGAGCAGGTGGAACTGCAGCGCGCCGAGGAGCGCCAGGGCGGCCAGCACCTGCGCGGCGATCTCGATCCGCGGGGAGGCCGCGAGGGCGGCGGGCGGCGGGGCGGGCGGTCGGGAATCGAGCATGGCGGGACTCTGGTGCAGAGGGGGTCTCGTTCTACTCCTCGGCGGGCCAGTCGCGCAGGATCATCCGGCACCGTCCGCGAGGCGCGCGTGCTCCATGATGGCCCGGGCCTCGCCCTGCAGGGGGCCGGCCCCGAAGGTGAGGGCCTCCCGCCCGGCGAGGAGGGCTGCCGCCGTGTCGGCCCGGTCCCAGGCCTGGAGGGCGCGCGCGGCCGAGAGCACGCCGAGCGTCTCGGCGAGCGCCCGCGCGTGGCGCTCGTCGGCGAGCCGGCGCGGGTCGGCGCGCGCGAGCAGCGCGTCCGCCGCCGCGCCGAGGTCGCGCAGCGGCGCGAGATGCGCGCGCAAGTGCGCGAAGGCGTCCGCGTCCCGCCCGAAGGCCCGCATCAGGTCGAGGGCGATGACGTTGCCCGACCCCTCCCAGATCGCGTTGAGGGGGGAGGCCCGGAAGAGCCGCGCCATCGGCCCCTCCTCGATGAAGCCCGCGCCGCCCTGCACCTCCATCGCCTCCGCGACGACCACCGGGCAGCGCTTCGTCACCCAGTACTTGGCGAGCGGGATCAGCAGGCGCGCCAGCGCGGCCTCCCCGGTATCGCCCGCGAGGGCGCCGTCGAGGGCCTGCGCGGCGCGGAAGGTCAGCGCCATGTGGCCCTCGACCTCGACCGCGAGGCCGGCCAGCACCTGCTCCATCAGGGGCTGCGCGACGAGGCGGCGCTGAAAGACGCTGCGGCCCTCCGCGTGGCGGATGGCGAGCGACAGGCTCTGACGCATCAGGCTCGCGGCGCCGGCCGCGCAGTCGAGGCGGGTGTGGTTGACCATCGCGATGATGGTGGGCACGCCGCGCCCCTCCTCCCCGAGGCGCCACGCCAGCGCCCCCCGGTACTCGATCTCCGCGGAGGCGTTGGCCCGGTCGCCGAGCTTGTCCTTCAGCCGCTGGATCTCGATGGCGTTGCGCTCGCCGTCCGGCCGCCAGCGCGGGACGAGGAAGCAGGTCAGGCCGCCCTCCGCGTGGGCGAGCGTCAGGAAGGCGTCGCTCATCGGGGCCGAGCAGAACCACTTGTGACCGGTGAGCGCGGAGAGCCCGTCGCCCGCGGGCGCCGCCCGCGTGGTGTTGGCCCGCACGTCCGACCCGCCCTGCTTCTCGGTCATCGCCATGCCGAGGGTGAGGGCGCGCTTGCGCTCGGGCGGCAGCACCCGGGGATCGTAGGCCGCGCCGAGCGCGCCCGAGAGCCACGGTTCGGCCAGCCCGGGCGCGTGGCGCAGCGCCGCCACGGCCGCGTAGGTCATCGACATCGGGCAGGTCACGCCGCTCTCGGCCTGCGACATCAGGAAGAGCAGCGCCGCATGCGCGACGTGGCCGCCCTGCGGGTGCGTCCAGGCTCGGGCGGACACGCCCGCCTCCAGCCCCATCGCCATCAGGGCGTGGTAGGCGGGATGGAACTCGACCTCGTCGATGCGCCGGCCGTAGCGGTCGAAGGCCGCCAGCACCGGGGGATGGCGGTTGGCCTGCGCGCCGAGCGCCGCCGCCTCGGCGCTGCCGACGCGGGCGCCGAAGGCGGCGAGGTGCGCCGCATGCCCCTCGGCCCCGGCCCGCGCCACCAGACCGGTGAGCAGCCGGTCCCCGGTGAAGAGGTTCACGTCCTCCAGCGGGGCGGGCTGGTTGACGACCTCGTGCGTCGCCAGGGTCGTGCGCGGCTTGTAGGCGGTCATGCCGGAGGTCTCCGTCGCTCGATGCCGTCCCGCCCGCCCCGCGCGCCCTGCGCCGCGGGGAACAAACGTCGCAGCGGCACGATCCCGTCCGTCGTATGATGCGGGCCGGGGGCAGCGAGCTTCACGCACGAACCCGTCGTGCGGCAAGCCGTATCGAGGACTGCCTTCGCATGCCAAGCCGTCCCCTGACGGCCCTGGTCGGGCGGGTGGTCGACCGCCAGTTGCGCGCCGTCCCGCTCGCCGGCCGCCTCACCATCGTGGCGCCCGACGGACGACGCCTCACGGCCGGCGACGGCGGCGGCCCGCAGGTGACCCTGCGCCTGCGCGACGGGGCGGCGGCCTGCGCCCTCCTGCTCGACCCCGAACTCAAGCTCGGCGAGTTGTACACGGAGGGTCGGATCGTCCTCGACAGCGGCACGCTGCCCGACCTGCTCACGGTCCTCTTGGCGCGCAGCCGCGGCGTGGCGCCGGTCGCCACCGTGCCCGTCATGGCGGCCCTGCGCGGGCTGGTGCGGCGCGTCGGATTCGGCAACACGCCCGCGCGCGCCCGGCGCAACGTGGCGCACCATTACGAGGCGGACGAGCGCCTCTACGCGCTCTTCCTCGACGAGGCGTGGCAGTATTCCTGCGCCTATTACGAGACGGAGGGCGACGACCTCGCGGCGGCGCAGCGCGCCAAGATGCGCCACATCGCCGCCAAGCTCCTCGCCGGGCCGGGCCAGCGCGTCCTCGACATCGGCTGCGGCTGGGGCGGCCTCGCGCTCTACCTCGCGACAGTGGCCGGCTGCGAGGAGGTGCGCGGCATCACGCTGTCGGGCCGGCAGCTCGCGCGGGCCCGCGCGCAGGCCGAGGCGCGCGGCCTCGCTGGCCGGGTGCGCTTCGCCCTGGAGGATTTCCGAAGCACGCGGGGCAGCTTCGACCGGATCGTCTCGGTGGGCATGTTCGAGCATGTCGGGCGGCCCGACTACGCCACCTTCTTCGATCGCGCCCGGGCGCGGCTCGCGGAGGAGGGCGTGATGCTGCTGCACACGATCGGGCGCACGGGCGCGCCCTACCCGACCAATCCCTGGATCACCCGCTACATCTTCCCGGGCGGCCACCTGCCGACCCTGTCCGAGATGGTGCCGGCGATCGAGCGCTCCGGCCTGATCGTCACCGACATCGAGGTGCTCCGGCTGCACTACGCCCGCACGCTCGCCGCGTGGCGGGAGCGGTTCCTGGCGCAGTCCGACACGGCGCGGCGCCTCTACGGCGAGCGCTTCTGCCGGATGTGGGACTGGTACCTCGCGAGCTGCGAGGCCGCCTTCCGGTACGAGGACGTGGTGGTGTTCCAGGTCCAGCTCGCCCGGCGCAACGACGCCGTGCCCCTCACGCGCGGCTACATCGCGAAGGGCGAGGCGCACCTGGCGGCGCGCGAAGCCGCCTTGACCGCCACCCCCGCGATGGCCGACGCCTGAGGACCGGGTTTTTCGGGTTTCGGGGAGAGGACGAAATGGGGGAGGGTGAGGCGCGGGACGCGGTCGAGGCGACCGGCGCGGTCGGGACGACCGCCAGCCGGGTGCTGGCGGCGCTGGACGGGCGGCGCCGGATCGCCTCGCTGGAGCGGGCGGGGGCGCTGCCCTCCCTGGCCGCGGCCTACCGGGTCGCGCGGGCCGTGCGCCGGGCGCGCGAGGCGCGGGGCGAGCGCCCGGTCGGGCGCAAGATCGGCTTCACGAACACGCGGATGTGGGACGAGCACGGCGTGCGCGCACCGATCTGGAGCACCGTCTACGACACGACCTCGCAGTCCCTGCCGGACGAGCGTCCGTTCGACCTCGGCGCGATGGCCGAGCCGCGCATCGAGCCCGAGATCGTCTTCGGCCTCGCGCGGGCGCCGGAGCCCGGCATGGACGAGGCGGCGCTCCTCGGCTGCGTGGCCTTCGTCGCGCACGGCTTCGAGATCGTGCAGTCGCTCTATCCGGGCTGGCGCTTCACCGCCGCCGACACGGTGGCGGCCTTCGGGCTCCACGGCGCCCTGCTGGTCGGGCCGCCGAGCGCGGTCACGCCCGGCACGGAAGCGGCGTGGCGCGAGAGCCTGTCGGCCTTCACGGTCACGCTCCTGCGCGACGGCGTCGTGGCGGACGAGGGGTCGGCCGCCGAGGTGCTGGGCGGCGGGCCGCTCACGGCCCTGCGCCACCTCGTCGGGATCCTGGCGGCGGACCCGGACGGCCCGCCGCTCGCGGCCGGCGAGATCGTCTCGACCGGCACGCTGACCCGCGCGCTGCCCGTGGCTCCGGGCGAGACCTGGACCACGCGGCTCTCCGGCCTGCCGCTGCCGGGCCTCAGCCTCACCCTGGCCTGACCGGGAGCGATGCCGCATCCTGGCGCGGACCACGCGCGCCAGGGGGTATGCGGTGATCCACCATGTCTCGTTCGGCACCAGCGACATCGCGCGCTCGCGCGCGTTCTACGATCCGGTCCTCGCGCTGCTCGGCCTGCGGCTGATCAAGCAGGACGCGGCGGGCGCCCATTACGGCGTCAGTGACATCCTGTTCAGCCTCGTGACCCCGGTGGACGGCCGCCCCGCCACGCCCGGGAACGGCGCCCACGTGGCCTTCCTCGCCCGCGACCGCGGCATGGTGCAGGAGTTCCACCGCCTCGCGCTGCGCCACGGCGGCCAGGAGGACGGCGCGCCGGGCCTGCGCCCACATTACGACGCCCACTATTACGGCGCCTTCGTGCGCGACCCGGACGGGAACAAGATCGAGGCGGTGACCCACGCGGCGGCGTGAGAGGCGGGCCGAGACTTCACTTCGTATCGGCGTAGACCGTCGCCCGCGACACCCCGAGATGGGCCGCGATGATCTCGGCCGCGCGCCTCACCTCCAGGCAGCCCTCCGCCTTGAGGTCGCGCAGCAGGTCCCGCCGCTCCTCCGCCTTCAGGGCGCGGGGCGTGGTGGCGCGGCGCGCGGCGAAATCGTCGATGCGCGTCCGGATCGCGTCGGCCCCGACCGGCGCGAGGCTCTCGCGCCCGCCCGGCGCGGCGGTGCGGGCGAACTGGCCGACCATGCCCTGGAGCGCCTGAAAAAGGGTCAGGTCGATGTTGAGGCAGAGCGCCGCCACGTAGGCGCCGTCCTGGTCCTTGATGCCGATCGAGGTGCTCTTGGCCTGCCGGCCGTCCGCGAAGACGTTCGCGTAGTTGGCGACGACCTGCGGGTAGTCCGGGTCGGCGATGCGGGCGAGGCCGAGTTCCGTGGCGGGCTCGCCCACCGCGCGCCCGGACAGGTTGTTGTGGATCGCCAGGATCGCCTGCGCCGGATCGGTGAGGTCGTGCAGCACCACCTCGCAGAACGGCGCGAAGGTCTCGCCGAGCCCCTGGGCGATCTGCCCGAGCTGCTCGAACAGGGCGGCCCGGGCGGCGTCGCGCGGGTCCGCCATGGGTAGGCTCCTCATGGCCGTGGTCCCTCCTGCACGAGGTCCGCCACCGCCGTGGCGGCCTTCAGCCCGGTCCCGGTGACGATCACCACGGTGGTCTCGCCCGCCCGGATGACGCCGGCGCCCGCCAGCTTGTCGAGGGCCGCCGCCGCGCTGGCGCAGGTCGGCTCCGCGAACAGGCCCTGCCGCGCGAGCCGCCGCAGGGCGTTCGCGATCTCGTCCTCGGTGAGCGCGACCGTGGCGCCGCCGCTCTCGCGCAGCGCCCCGATGATCTCGCGCAGCCGCAGCGGGCGCCGGATGGCCGTGCCCTCCGCGATGGTCGGCGCGACCGGCCGTGGCACGGGCGTGTCGAGGCCGGCCCGGAAGCTCGCGTCGATGGGCGAGCAGGCGAGCGGCTGGGCCGCGAAGAGCCGCGGCAGCCGCGCGATCTGGCCCGCCCGCAGCAATTCCCGGAAGCCGAAGGCGCAGCCGAGCAGGCTGCTCCCCGCGCCGACCGGCATGATGACGTTGTCCGGCGCCGCGTAGCCGAGATCCTCCCAGATCTCGTAGGCGAGGGACTTGGTGCCTTCGAGGAAGAAGGCCTGCCAGTTGTGGCTCGCGTAGAAGGTGCGGTCCGCCTGCCGGATCGCCTCGGCCTCGGATTCCTCGCGCGGCCCCTCGACCAGCTGCACCGCGGCCCCGTAGGCGCGCACCTGGGCGATCTTGGCCGGCGAGGTGGAGGCGGGCGCCAGGATCTTGACGCCCAGGCCGCCCGCCGCGCCGTAGCCGGCGACCGAGGAACCGCCGTTGCCCGAACTGTCCTCCAGCACCGCGTCGATGCCGTGCTGCCGGAGATACGACAGCATCACCGAGGTGCCGCGGTCCTTGAAGCTGCCGGTCGGGTTGAACCATTCGAGCTTGAAGACCGGGCGCAGGTCGCCCCAGGGCCGCTCGACCGCGGGCGTGCAGCCCTCGCCCAGGCTGATCGGGTCTGGGATGGCGAGGGGCAGCGCCGCGCGGAAGCGCCAGAGCGACCGGGTTCCGCGCTCGATCTCGTCGCGTGAAAGGCCCCGCCCCGGCGTGACGAGGAGCGGCCGGCGCTCGTCCGAGCACCAGCGGGGCTGATCGAGCGGGTAGAGTGTTCCGCTCACGGGGTCGGTGTAGCGCGCCTCGGACATCGTTCGGCCTCCCGCGTGAGCGCCTGATCGGATCGATGCTGGGCAGATTGTCTGATATCAGATGATTTGTCTATATATCGGGCGCGGTGCGGCCGGGAGGCCGGCGGCTCACGTCGCCCGCCTGAGCGCCAGGGCCGCGAGCAGGGCGGCAGCCAGCAGCGTCACGGCGAGCGGGGTCGCCGAGGTGTCGTGCCAGGAGGCGACCACCAGGGTGAACACGGCCCCGAAGGCCATCTGCAGGAAGCCGTAGAGGCTCGACGCGGAGCCGGCGGCGTGCGGGTCGACGTTCATCAGCCCGGCCACCGCGTTGGGCCCGAGCAGGCCCACGCCCACCGCGTAGAGGAGGAGCGGCCCGAGCAGGCTCGCCACGCCGAGCCAGCCGGCTTGGTCGACGAGGAGCAGCAGCGCGGCGCCCGCGAGGCAGATCAGGTTGCCGGCCCGCGCCGCGCGCCGGATCGGGACGCGCCGGGCGAGCCGGGTCGCCAGCGAGGCGCCCGCCACCATGCCGAGGACGACGAGCAGGCAGTCGAAGCCGACCTCCTGCGCGGAGCGCCCGAGGCGGCCGACGAGCAGGAAGGGCGCGACCGCCAGGAAGGCGTAGAGGCTGGTGCCCGCGCAGGCGCCCGCCACCGTGTAGGCACGGAAGACCGGGTGGCGCAGCAGCCGCAGATAGGCCGCCAGGATGGCGCCGAGGCCGGGCAGCGCCGTGGGGTAGCGGTTGGTCTCGGGCAGCGCGACGAGCACGATCCCCGTCAGCACGGCGACGAGGCCGGCGAGCGCCACGAACACCGCCCGCCAGCCGAAGGCGTCGTTGAGGAGGCCGCCGATCGCCGGCGCGAGGGCGGGCGTCAGGGTCATGGCCATGGTCAGGATGGCGATCTTGCGCGCCGCATCCGCGCTGGTGGAGACGTCGCGCACCATCGCGCGTCCGATCACCAGGGAGCCGCAGGCGCCGAGCGACTGCAGGACGCGCGCCGCCACCAGCACGTCGATGCGCTGGGCCGGAATCGCCAGGAGGAGCCCGAGCAGGTAGAGGCCCAGGCCCGCCAGCAGCACCGGGCGGCGGCCGAACCGGTCGGAGAGCGGCCCGTAGACGAGCTGCCCGCCCGCCAGCCCGACGAGGTAGAGGGTGATGGTGAGCTGCATCTCGGTCGGCGTGGTGCCGAGATCGACGGCGGCCGCCGCGAGGGCGGGCACGAAGATGTGCAGCGCCACAGTGCCGGTCATGGTGACGGCGACGAGGAGCCAGAGCGGGGCAGGGCGGGGCGTCGGGGAACTCGGGAGGGGGGAGGGCGTCGTCACGGGGTCGATGGGCCTGAGGGTTTCTTGGCCGGCGGGGGAAGGATCACCAATAGGCGATGAGGCGGCCGGCCGCGATCGCCCCGAGCCAGCTCGCCAGGGATACGAGCCCGGCCGCGCGCAGGCGCGTGCCGCCCGCCCCGGTGCGCCACGCCGCCCACCGGTGCAGCAGCCCGATATTGACGAGCCCCACGGCGATCGCCGCGAACTTCACGTAGAGGAGCGGGTTGGCGGCGTAGTCCACCGCCTGCACGATGAGGAGCAGCGGTCCCGTCGCCAGGGCGAGACCCAGCCCCGCCCCCGCCACCGGCACGAGCGGGCGCGCCACCGTCTCCAGCGGCAGGCCGCGCCACAGCCCGAGGAGGCGCAGGTCGAGCGCCGTGATCGCGCCGAACAGGAGCGCGATCCCCACCACGTGCGCCAGGTTGACGAGCGGGTAGATCCACGCGCTCGCCCGCAGGGTCTGCGCCAGGGCGGTGGCCTGAAGCCACGCCGCCGCCTCGCCCATCACAGCCGGTCGGGATAGATGTCGAAGGTGCGCCCGGCCACCACGAGCCGCTCGGTCTTCATCTCGCGGCGGCCGGGGTCGAGGTGGCGGTGGCCGTAGGCCGTCACCGCGGCGCCCGCCGGGACGAGGTCTTCGGTGAGGCCGGCGCGGCGCTGGTTCGACGGCGGCCCGAGCACCACGTCCCAGACCCCGTCCGCGGCCCGCACCTTGACCACCCCGTGCGGGTTGCCGAGCGTCGCGCCCTCGACGGTGCCCGTGAGCGAGAAATCCTCGCTGCCGTAGCCGGCCCAGCCGTGATGGGCCGCCGCCGCCGCGGGCAGGAGCGCGGCGAGGCCGAGCGCCGCCAGCGCTCGCCGCCGTGAGAGGATGTGCGTGATCATGGAAGCCTCCCGGTCCGTGCGGCCCCGCCGCGCGGCAGGGGCCCCGGGATAACCTAGTGCAGTCCGGGCCGCGCGGCTGCGGCCCCCGCCGCGGATCACCCCTGTCAGGTGGTGAGCGCGCGGCTGATCACGATGCGCTGCACGTCGCTCGTGCCCTCGTAGATCTGGCAGACGCGCACGTCGCGGTAGATCTGCTCGACCGGGTAATCGGCGAGGTAGCCGTAGCCGCCGTGGACCTGGATGGCGTCCGAGCAGACCTGCTCGGCCATCTCGGAGGCGAAGAGCTTGGCCATCGCCGCCTCCTTGAGGCAGGGCTGGCCGGCATCGCGCAGGCGCGCGGCGTTGAGCACGAGGAGGCGCGCCGCCTCGATCCGGGTCGCCATGTCGGCGAGCCGGAAGGCGACCGCCTGATGCGCGGTGAGTTTCTGCCCGAAGGTCTCGCGCTCGCCCGCATAGGCCAGTGCGGCCTCGAAGGCCGCCCGCGCCATGCCCACCGCCTGGGCGGCGATGCCGATGCGCCCGCCCTCCAGGTTCGACAGCGCGATCCGCAGGCCCTCGCCCTCCTGGCCGAGCATCAGGTCGGGGGTCAGCTCCATCTCCTCGAACACGATCTGGGCGGTGTCCGAGCAGCGCTGGCCGAGCTTGTGCTCCAGGCGCGCCACGCCGTAGCCGGGCGTCGCCGTCGGCACGATGAAGGCCGAAATACCCTTCTTGCCCGCCTCCGGGTCGGTGACCGCGAAGACGATCGCCACGTCGGCGTTCTTGCCCGAGGTGATGAACTGCTTGGTGCCCGAGAGCACCCAGCGGTTGCCGACGCGGCGGGCGCGGGTCTTGAGGGCGGCGGCGTCCGAGCCGGCGCCCGGCTCCGTGAGGCAGAAGGCGCCGAGCATCTCGCCGCGGGCGAGCGGATCGAGGAACCGCCGCTTCTGGTCGTCGCTGCCGAACTTCAGGATCGGCATGCACCCGACCGAGTTGTGCACGCTCATGACGGTCGAGACCGCGCCGTCGCCCGCCGCCACCTCCTCGATGGCGAGCGCATAGGCGACGTGGTCGGTGGCCGCGCCGCCATGCTCCTCGGGCACCAGCATGCCCATGAAGCCGAGCTGCCCCATCTCCCGGATCGCCTCGCGCGGGAAGGTGCCGGTGCGGTCCCATTCGGCCGAGAACGGCTTGAGGCGCTCCTGCGCGAAGCTGCGGGCGGTGTCGCGGATCAGGATCTGGTCGTCGGTCAGCATCGGGCCCTCGTCTCCCCTGGGAGGCGGTGGGATCCGCCTCTCGTGTTCGCGGGCCGGATCTTAACGCAAGAGCCGGCGCCCCGCGCGATCGGGCCGGACTGCTTTGCCGGAACGAACCCGGCAGGCGCCTTCGCGCGAGCGAGTTGAGCAGAAGCGGGCGAATCCCGCCAGACCTTTGTCGGACACAATTCACTCAACTGCCGCTGCCATCCCTTGTGCTTGTCCGACAAACTCGCTAGCCGTTGGGGCAGGACGACCGGAGCAGGCCCGTGCTGGCTGCCGCAGAGGACCGTTTCGAGAGGGTCGAGGTCGCCTCCGCCTGCCACCTCGTGGCGGAGGCGATCGAGCGGGAGATCCTGTCCGGCCGCCTGCGGCCCGGGGACGGCGTCGGCACCGAGGCCGCGCTCTGCCGCCAGTTCGGGGTGAACCGCTCCACCGTCCGCGAGGCGATCCGGATGCTCGAACAGGGCGGTCTGGTGCAGCGCGGGGGCGACCGCCGCCTCTACGCCAGCCTGCCGCGCTACAGCGGCCTCTCCTCGCGGGTGAGCCGCGCCCTGATCCTGCACGAGGTCACCTTCCGCGAACTCTGGGCCACCGCCCGGGTGCTGGAGATCGCGGCGGCCGAGCAGGCGGCCGAGAACGCCGACGCCGCGGCCATCGCCGCCCTCGAAGAGAACCAGGCCCGGGCCGAGCAGGCGCTCGACGATCCGGCCCGGCTCGCCGAACTCGATTCGCAGTTCCACTCGCTCATGAGCAAGGCGTCGCGCAACCGCGTGCTCGACCTCGCGCGCGAGCCCGCCGGGCTGCTGTTCTTCCCCACCACCGAGATGATCTGCCGGCGCGTGCCCGAGGGCGCGGCCCGGATGGTCGCGGCCCACCGCCACCTCATCGAGGCGCTGAAGGCCCGCGATGCGGCGGGCGCCGCGCTCTGGATGGCGCGCCACGTGGCGGACTGGCGCAAGGGCTTCGAGCGGGCCGGGCGCGACCTCGACGAGCCGGTCGAGCGCGTCTTCGCCCGCCACGCCCTGCGGGCGCCGTACTGAGGACTGGCGCGCCGCTTGAGGCGGGGCGCGAGACGACGAGGCCGCAGGCTCAGACGCGGAGGAACCGCGCGGGGGCGGCCCAGGGAGGGACCGAGATGGGACCACAGGTGGCCCCGCACCCCGAAAGGACGCCCGCGGGCGCGCCGTCCCCCGAGGCGGCGCCGAGCCTCGCGGTGGCGGGGCTGTCGCTGCGCTTCGGCGGCCTCAAGGTCCTCACCGGCGTCTCCTTCGACGTGGCGCCCGGCTCCATCACCGCGGTGATCGGCCCGAACGGGGCCGGCAAGACCTCGCTGTTCAACTGCATCTCGGGCTTCTACCGGCCGCAGGACGGATCGATCGCCTTCGAGGGCGAGGAGATCGGCCGGCTGCATCCCCCGGCGCGCGCCCGGCGCGGGCTCGCGCGCACCTTCCAGAACATCGCGCTCTTCCGCGGCATGACCGTGCTCGACAACATCAAGCTCGGCCGCCACGTCCACATGCGCACGAACCTCCTCGACGCGCTCCTCTACTGGGGCCGGGCGCGCCGGGAGGAGATCGAGATCCGGTCCGAGATCGAGGAGCGGGTGATCGACTTCCTCGACCTCAACCACATCCGCCACCAGCCGGTCGCCTCGCTCGCCTACGGCCTGCGCAAGCGGGTCGAGCTCGCACGCGCCCTCGCCATGCGCCCGCGCCTGCTGATGCTGGACGAGCCCGTGGCCGGCATGAACCGCGAGGAGACCGAGGACATGGCCCGCTTCATCCTCGACGTGAAGGAGGAGTGGGGCACCACGATCCTGATGGTCGAGCACGACATGGGGCTCGTCATGGACATCTCCGACCACGTCGTGGTGCTCAATTTCGGGCAGGTGATCGCGCGCGGGCGCCCCGCCGAGGTGACGGGCAACGAGGAGGTGATCCGGGCCTATCTCGGCGCGGGCGATGTCGGGGCGCTGCGCGCCCGCATCGAGGGGCGGGAGGCGGCCTGATGGAAGAATTCGACCCGCTCTTCTTCGCGGAGGTGACGCTGGCGGGCCTGGGCTCCGGGGCGCTGCTCGCGCTCACCGGGCTCGCCTTCGTGCTGATCTACAAGGCGACCCGGGTGGTGAACCTCGCCATCGGCGAGATGCTGATGGTGGGCGCCTACCTGTTCTTCGCCTTCGCGGCTGGGTTCGGCCTGCCGGCCTGGGGGGCGATCCTGCTCGCGCTCGCGGGCGGGGGCCTGCTCGGCGCGGTCATCGAGCGCGCGATCATCCGGCCGATGCTCGGCGAGAGCCCGATCTCGATCTTCATGGTGACGATCGGGCTCGGCTCGGTGCTGGTCGGCCTGGTCGAGATCATCTGGTCGCCCAGCCCGACGCAGCTGCCCGACTTCATCGGCTCGGCCCCGGTCTTTCTCGGTGAGGCGTACGTATCGCGCAAGATCGCGGTCGGGTTCGGGGTGGCCTGCCTCGTCATCGCGGGCTTCCTCGCCGCCTTCCGCACCTGGCGCGGGGGCGTGGCGCTGCGCGCCACCGCGGCCGATCAGGCGGCGGCCTATTCCTGCGGCATCGACGTGCCGAAGGTGTTTTCCGCCGCCTGGGCGCTCGCCGGGGTCGCGGCGGCGGCCGCCGGCATCCTCGTCGGCGCGATCGGCGGCATCTCGCCGACGATGGGCGTCTTCGGCCTCTCGGCCCTGGTGGTGGTGATCGTCGGCGGGCTCGATTCGGTGGCGGGCGCCCTTGTGGGCGGGCTCGTCGTCGGCCTGCTCGAAGCGTGGTCCGGCACCTTCCTGGGCGGGGAGTACAAGATCGTGGCGACCTTCAGCCTGCTGCTGGCCGTCCTCATCGTGCGGCCCTACGGGCTGTTCGGCACCGCCGAGATCGAGCGGCTCTGATGCGGATCGGCGCCCTCAAGACCTCCTACGCGGCCGACCACGCGCTGTTCGACACGCCCGTGCAGCGCGCGTGGCTCGGCCTCGGCGCGGCGCTGCTCGTCGCCCTGCCCTTCGTCGCCGACGACTACTGGCTCTACCTCGCCTGCCTCGTCGCCATCCACGTCATCGCGACCACGGGGCTCAACATCCTCACCGGCTTCACCGGCCTCGTGAGCCTCGGGCACGCGGCCTTCATGGGGGTGGGCGCCTACACGGCGGCCCTGATGGAGATCCGCCTCGGCGCGCCCTTCCTCCTCAACCTGCTGGGCGGGGGGCTGATGGCGGCGGGCGTCGGCGTCCTCGTCGGGCTGCCGAGCCTGCGGGTGAAGGGGCTCTACCTCGCCATCGCCACCATCGCGGCCTCGTTCATCCTGCACTTCGTCTTCCAGAACTGGAGCGCGGTGACGGGGGGCATCGCCGGGCTCAGCGTGCCCCCGGCCCGGATCCTCGGGATCGAACTGGCGGGGGGGGNTTCGTCTTCCAGAACTGGAGCGCGGTGACGGGGGGCATCGCCGGGCTCAGCGTGCCCCCGGCCCGGATCCTCGGGATCGAACTGGCGCGGCCGGCCGCGCTCTACTGGGTGATCCTGCCGCTCGCCGGCCTGTCGGTGCTGGCCGCCGCCAACCTCTTCCGCACCCGGATCGGCCGGGCCTTCATCGCGATCCGCGACCGGGACATCTCGGCCGAGATCCTCGGCATCCCGCTCCTGCGCTACAAGCTGATGAGCTTCGGCCTCTCGGCCTTCTACGCGGGGCTGGCGGGCGGGCTCTTCGCCTACTTCTTCCGCTCGATCACGCCCGAGAGCTTCCCGCTCGTCTACTCGATCTTCTTCCTCGCCGCGGTGATCGTCGGCGGCATGGGCACGATCCTCGGCGGCATCCTGGGCGCCGCCTTCATGACGATGGTGCCGGAGGTGCTCAAGCTCGCGGTGGGCCTCGCCTCGCCCTGGCTGCCCAACGCCGTGGCGATCCTCTCGCCGGTGCGCACCGTGGTGTTCGGCCTGCTCATCATCGGCTTCCTGATCTTCGAGCCGCATGGGCTGGCCGAGATCTGGCGCCGCATCCGCCGCTTCTTCCACCTGTGGCCCTTCAGAACCTGACCAACGAACCGGAGGAGACGCAACGCCATGTCGACCACGCTGACGACCACCGCGATCACCCGACGCCAGGCCCTCGCGGCGGGCGTGGCCGGGACGGGCCTGCTCGCCGGCCTCTCGCCGGCCCGCGCCCAGGCGGGCGAGATCGTCATCGGCGGCTCGATCCCGATCACCGGCGTCTTCGCCTTCGCGGGCATCGGCATCAACGACGGCATCGCCGACTACGTGAAGATCATCAACGAGGCCGGCGGCATCCAGGGCCGCAAGGTCCGCTACATCCCGGAGGACACGGCCTACAAGGTCGACCAGTCGGTCGCGGTCTTCAACAAGATCACCGGCTCCAACCCGGTCAGCTTCTACTACAGCGATTCCACCGGCTTCGCGAAGGCGATCAACCCGGAGCTGAACCGCAAGAACACGATGATCATGGCGGGTGCCTCCTTCGCCTCCGAGCTGAACAACCCGAAGGCCTACCCGAACCAGTTCATCGCCGGGCCGGACTATTCCGAGATGATCGGCGTCCTGCTCGAATACATCGCCAAGACGCAGCCGGGCGCCCGGATCGCGCTGGTCAACTCCGACACCGAGTTCGGCCGCGACCCGATCGCCGCCACGGAGGCGATGGCGGCCAAGCTCAAGCTGCCCATCGCCACCAAGATCGTCACCCCGCCGACCTCCGTCGACGTGTCCACCGAGGTGCTGAAGCTGCGCCGCGCCAACCCGGACTTCACCCTCTTCCACGGCTACATCCTGGCGCCGCTGCCCGAGTTCATGAGCCAAGCCAAGCAGCTCGGCCTCAAGACCAAGTTCATGGGCACCTTCTGGTCGATGGACAACTCGATCTGGACGCGGGTCGGCGAGCCCGCGGACGGGTTCATGGGGGTGATGCCCTACCGCTACTACTACGACGAGGCGCCCGATGCGCCGATGCTGCAGAAGATCCGGGCGATGCGGCCGGAGTACCAGTCCACCGCCTACATGCAGGGCTTCCTCACCGCGATGCTCTTCTGCGAATGCGCCAAGCGCACGCTCGCGGCGGGCCAGGAGCTGACCGCCCCCAACCTGAAGGCCGCGCTCACCACCCTCAAGGACTTCGACACCGGCGGGATCATCGGGGTGCCGATCACGCTCGCGGGCAACACCTTCCCGGTCGGGCGGATCTACCGCTACGACGCTGGCCAGAAGCGCATGATCGGCCAGGGCGACTGGATCCGCCTCGGCAAGGATGCCGGATGAGCGCGGCCGGCCCGATCCTCGACGTCGCCAACATCGAGGTCATCTACAACAAGACCGTGCAGGTGCTGCGCGGCCTCTCGCTCGCGGTGCCGCGCGGCCAGGTGGTGGCGCTGCTCGGCTCCAACGGGGCGGGCAAGTCCACCACGCTCAAGGCGGTCTCGCGCCTGCTCGAGATCGAGGACGGGGCGGTGACGGGGGGCGCGATCCGCTTCGACGGACAGGACGTGGCGGCGCTGGCGCCCCACGCGCTGGTGCGGCGCGGCCTCTTCCACGTCATGGAGGGGCGGCGGATCTTCGAGGACCTGAGCGTCGAGGACAATCTCACCGCCGCGACCTTCGCGCGGCCCGGGCGCCGGCCGGCCGAAGGCTTCGACCTCGTCTACGCCTACTTCCCGCGCCTGTTCGAGCGCCGTTCCAGCCTCGCCGGCTACCTGTCGGGGGGCGAGCAGCAGATGCTGGCGATCGGCCGTGCGCTGATCGCCGCGCCGCAGCTGATCCTCCTCGACGAGCCCTCGCTCGGCCTCTCGCCGATCCTGGTCGAAGAGATCTTTTCCATCATCGCCCGCATCAACCGCGAGCAGGGCACCGCCATGCTGCTCGTGGAGCAGAACGCAGCGGTCGCCTTCGCGGTCTCGCACTACGCCTACATCATGGAGACCGGCAAGATCGTCATCGACGGCCCGGTGGAGCGGCTGATGCACGACGCCGACGTGCGCGAGTTCTACCTCGGGCTCGGCGCCGCCGGGCAGGGCCGGAGCTTCCGGGACGTGAAGCACTACAAGCGGCGGAAGAGGTGGCTCTCGTGACCGCGTCCCCCGCGGGGGGCCGGCCCGGCCTGACCCTGCCCGATCTCACCCTGCCCCAGATGCTGCGCGAGCAGGCGCGCCGCCAGCCCGACCGCGTGGCGATCCGCCAGAAGGATTTCGGCATCTGGCACCCGGTGACCTGGGCGACCTACGCGGCACGGGCGGAGGCCGCCGGCCTCGGCCTGCGGGCGCTGGGCCTGGCCGCGGGCGGCCACGTGGCGGTGCTGTCCGAGAACCGGGTCGAGTGGGTGCTGGCCCAGCTCGGCGCCGGCCTCGTCGGCGCGGTGACGGTGGGCGTCTACCCGACGAGCCCGGCGGGCGAGGTCGCTTACGTGCTCGGCCACGCGCAGGCCGAGATCGTGGTCTGCGAGGACCAGGAGCAGGTCGACAAGGTGCTGGAGCGCCACCACGAGCTGCCGGCGCTCCGCCGCGTCGTGGTGATGGAGACCAAGGGCGCGCGCGCCTACCCGCCCGACTTCGTCCTCACCTTCGCGGCCCTGGAGGAGGCCGGGCGGGCCTTCGGCGCGGCGCATCCTCGCCTCGTGGAGGAGGTGCTGGCCCGCCAAGATCTCTCCGACATCGGGCTGATGATCTACACCTCGGGCTCGACGGGCAAACCCAAGGGCGCGATGCTGAGCTACCGCAACATCCGGGCGCAGGCGCTCGTGATCGCGGAGCGGATCGGGCTCGACCGCGACAGCATCCACCTCTCCTACCTGCCGCTCTGCCACGTGGCCGAGCAGATGCTGACCACGATGGGGCCGATCTACCGCGGGTCGCAGGTGAGTTTCGGCGAGTCGCTGCGCACCGTGCAGGAGGACCTGCGCGAGGTTGCCCCCACGGTCTTCCTCGGCGTGCCGCGGATCTGGGAAAAGCTGCACGCGGCCATCACCATGAAGCTCGCCGAGGCCGGGGGCTGGCGGCTCGCGCTGTTCGAGCGGGCCCTGCGCGCCTGCGAGCCCTTCGCGGAGGTGCCGCGGGCGCGCCGCACGCTCGCCCAGCGCCTCACCTTCGGGCTGTGGTACGCGCTGGTCTTCCGGGCGCTGCAGAACTTCATCGGCCTGCGCCGCGTGCACGTCGCGATGACCGGCGCGGCCCCGATCCCGGCCCGGATCGTGCGCTTCTTCCGCACCCTCGGTGTGCCGCTCGTGGAGGCCTACGGGGCGACCGAGACTTCCGGCATCGCCGCCTGCCAGCGGGTCGGCGCGGTGGTGCCGCTCTGCGTCGGGCCGGCCGCCCACGGGGTCGAGCTCGCGCGCGGCCCGGACGGCGAACTGCTCGCCCGCGGCGACACGGTCTTCGTCGGCTACTACCGCAACGAGGAGGCGACCCGGGCCGCCTTCACGCCGGACGGCTTCCTGCGCACCGGCGACGTGGCCGAGCAGGTCGAGGGCCAGTGGCGCATCGTCGACCGGCTCAAGGACATCATGATCACGGCCGGCGGCAAGAACCTCAGCCCCTCCGAGATCGAGAACACCGTGAAGGCGAGCCCCTACGTCAAGGAATGCATCGTGATCGGCGAGGGCCGCAAGTACGTCTCGGCCCTGATCCAGATCGACGCCGAGACGGTGGGCCAGTGGGCGGAGGCGCAGGGCATCACCTTCACGCATTTCCGCAGCCTCGCCGAGCACCCGCGGGTGCGCGCGCTGATCGACGGCGAGGTTGCGGCGGCGAACGGGCAACTCGCCCCGGTGTCCCAGGTCCGGCGCTTCCACCTGCTGGCCAAGGAACTCGACCACGACGACGACGAGGTGACGGCGACCATGAAGGTGCGCCGCGCCACCATCCAGACCAAGTACGCCGAGGAGATCCGCGGCCTCTACGCGGCGTGAGCGACGAAGGAGCCGGCATGCAGCCCGTCATCGACAGCTTCGAGGAGGAGACCGGCATCGCGGTCGTCACCTTCAACCGGCCGGAGGTGCTCAACGCCCTCGACGTGCCCACCGCAATCGCCTTCCGGGCGGCGGTGGAGCGCCTCGTGGCGCGGGAGGGCCTGCGCTGCATCGTGCTGCGAGGGGCGGGGCGCGCCTTCGTGGCGGGCGGGGACGTGGCGAGCTTCGGCCCCGATCCCGAGCGGGTCGTGAACGCGCTCCTCGACGCGCTCCACCCGGCGATCCTGGCGCTGCGCGCCTGCCCGGCGCCGGTGGTCGCCGTGGTGCAGGGCGCGGCGGCCGGCGCGGGCCTGAGTCTCGTGCTCGGCGCCGACCTCGTGCTGGCGAGCGACCGCGCCCGCTTCCTCCTCGCCTACGACCGGCTCGGCACCACGCCCGATTGCGGGGCGACGTGGTTCCTGCCCCGCCGGGTCGGGCGCGAGCGCGCCTTCGCGCTGATGCTGCTCGGCCGCGACCTCGACGCCGCGGCGGCCCGGGAGGCCGGCCTCGTGACCGAGGTCGTGCCCGCGGACGAACTCGACGCGCGGAGCGACGCCGTCATCCGCCGCATCGCCGCCGGGCCGACCCTGGCCTACGGCCGCTACAAGCGCCTGATCGACGAGGGCGCGGGCACCTCCCTCGCCGATCAGCTGGAGGCCGAGCGCGCGGCCTTCCTCGCCTCCACCCGAACGGCCGATTTTCGCGAGGGCGTCGCGGCCTTCCTGGAGAAGCGGGCGGCCTCCTTCCGGGGAACGTGAGGGCGGATGCGGGTGCCAAGTCCGCCCGACAATCGTCCCGCCCGACAATCGTCCCGCCCGACAATCGTCCCGCCCGGCAGGTCGGCGCCGTAACCGCCGGCCCTCGCCGCACGAACGGGTGTCAGGATCCTTCGCGAGGAGCGCGGCCCCCGTGGCGCACGAGACCCGGCACGGCACGACCATCGAGGCGCTGGCGCGGCGTCTCGAACCGATGCGCCGGCTCGAACCGCCGGGGCGGCGCGTCGCCGTCTGGGGGGCGGTCGTGCTGGCGCTCGGCACCGGGCTCGCCGCCGTGGCCGATCTCGCCGGGCTCGCCCGCCGCATGGCCGCGATGCCGGAGATCGGCCTGATGCTCGCCGCCGCCGCGCTCACCGCCGCCGCCGCCGGGCTCGCCGCCGTGCTGACCGGCCTGCCGGACCGCAGCCCGCACTGGGGCTGGCTGCCGCTGCCGCCGCTCGGTCTCTGGCTGGGGGCCGGCACCGCGGCGGTGCTGCGCGGCGGCGGGAGCGGGGGGAGCCTCGCGGAGGCGGCCGGCTGCGCCCTGTTCGTGGCGGGCGTCGCGCTGCCGGTCGCCCTCGTCCTCGCCGAGGGGGTGCGCCGCGGCCACCCGCTGCGCCCACGCCTGACCGGAGGCCTCGTCGGGCTCGGCGCGGCAGCGAGCGCCGAGACGCTGCTCGCCTTCTTCCATCCCCACCTGCCGAGCCCCGGCGACCTCGCCCTGCACGCGGCGGTCCTGGGCGCCATCGCGGGCGGCGGCGCGCTCTGCGGTCGAAAAATTCTCGTCGCCCCGCGCGCGGGCGAGCCGCTCGAACCGGCTCCCGCGCCGGGCCGCGGCGGGTTATCCTGAGTCCGAGGCCGCCGGAACCCGCGCATGGACCTCGAAGCCAGACTCTCCTCCGCCATGACGGCGGCGCAGGGCGGGGACGCCACCGCCTACCGGGCGCTGCTCGGCGCCTGCGTGCCGGTCATCGCCGCCACCGCCCGCGCGCAGGGCGTGCGGGGCGACGCCGTGGACGACGTGGTGCAGGAGACCCTGCTCACCGTCCACCGGGCGCGCGCCACCTACGACCCGGACCGCGCCTTCCTGCCCTGGCTGCGCGCCATCGCGCAGCGCCGCGCCATCGACCTGATGCGCCGCGCCGGGCGCCGGCCGCGGGAGGTCCACGACCCGCTCGCCTACGAGGCCGAGATCGATGCCGGTCCCCGCCCCGGAGAGAGCGTCGAGCGGCGGCAGAGCGCGGCGCGCCTCGCCCGCGCGGTGGCGTCCCTGCCGGAGGGCCAGCGGCAGGCGGTGGAACTGCTCTCGCTGCGCGAGCAGTCCCTGGAGGAGGCCGCGGCCGAGACCGGCCGCACCAAGGGCGCGCTCAAGGTCAACCTGCACCGGGCGCTCAAGACGCTGCGCGCCGCCCTGAGGGGCGATAGGGAAGAGGGTCATGTCTGACGCCGCCTCACACGACGCCCTGGTCGAGGTGCTCGCCGCGCGCCTCACGCCGGTGCGCCCGCTGCCGTCGCCGGCGCTGCGCGGCCTCGTCTGGTGCGCCGCCGTGCTCGCCATCGGATTCCTCGCCCTGCCCTTCGCCGATCTCGCCGCGTTGCGCGCCCGGATGGAGGTGCCGGACCTGCGGCTCGCGGTCATCGGCTCGGCGCTGACCGCCTGGGCCGCCGCGGTCGCGGCCTTCGAGACCAGCGTGCCGGGGCGCTCTCCCCGCTGGGCGCTGCTGCCGCTCGCCCCCGCCGCCCTCTGGATCGGGGCGAGCGGCGTCGGCTGCCTGCGGGCGTGGCTCGCTCCCGGCACCACGCTGGCGGAGGGGGCCGACATGCGCGGCTGCGCCGCCATCCTGATCGGCTTTTCGCTGCCGCTCTCGGTGGCGCTCGGCGCGATGCTGCGCCGGGCCTGCCCGCTGCGCCCGATCCTGACGGCGGCCCTCGCCGGGCTCGCGGTCGCGGCCGCGGCGGCGACGCTCCTCGTGCCGGTCCATCCCCACGACGCCACCGGCACCGACCTCGCGATCCACGCGGTGGTGGTCGTGGTGGTGATCGGCCTCAACGCGCTGGCGGGCGGGCGCCTCCTCGACCGCGCCCGCCCGTGAGGTAACCGCCGCTACCGCACCTGCGAAGAGTCGTGGCAGAGGGGATACGGTTCCCACCACCAGCCTTGCGGGAGACGATGATGAAGCTCCTCGTCGCGGCGACACCGCTCACCGGCCACCTCAACCCGCTCCTCGCGGTCGCCCGCGCGGCGCAGGCGCGGGGCGACGACGTGGCCGTCACCACGGCCTCCGGCTTCCGCGCCCGGGTCGAGGCCGAGGGCCTGCGCTGCCTGCCCTACGAGGACGACCACGCCGCCGAGTACCGCGCGACGGCGCTGCCGGCCGGCCCCGAGCGCTACCGGCGCGAGTTCGAGCGCCGCTTCATCGACGGCCTGCCGGGCCAAGCGGCGTGGCTGCGCGGGCTGATCGCGCGGGAGCGCCCGGACGTGCTCGTGGCGGGCAGTCTCGTGCTGGGTGTCTTGCCGCTGCTGCTCGGGTCCGATCCAAGGCCCCCGGTCGTGACCTGCAACGTGAGCTTCCTGTTTCTCGACCGGCCGGACGGCGCGCCGGTCGGGCCGGGCCTGCCGCCGGCCCACGACGCCGACGAGCGGGCGCGCTACGCGGCGATCCGCGCCCAGGTCGAGGCCGCCTTCACGCAGCCGGTGCGCGCCTACACGGACGCGGTGCTGGCGCAGGCCGGGGCGCCGGTCCTTCCGGCCTCGCTGCCCCAGTCCATCCTCACCCTGCCGGACGCCCTGGTGCAGTTCACCACGCCCGCGTTCGAGTACGATTTCGCGCCCCTGCCGCCGACGATCCATTTCGTCGGCGCGCTGCCCCCGCCCGCGCACGCGGGCCCGCGTCCCGACTGGTGGGGCGACCTCGACGGCGGGCGCCGGATCGTCCTCGTCACGCAGGGGACCCTCGCCAACGCGGATTTCGACGAACTCGTCACGCCGACCCTGGCGGCGCTCGGCCCCCGCGAGGACGTGCTGGTCGTGGCCACGACGGGGGGACGCCCCCTCGACGCGGTGCGCGGGCCGATCCCGGCGAATGCCCGCTTGGCGGCCTTCCTGCCCTTCGCCGACCTGATGCCCCGGCTCTCGGCGCTGGTCACCAACGGCGGCTACGGCACCGTGCAGGCCGCGCTGCAGGCGGGCGTGCCGATCCTCTCGGCCGGGCTCACCGAGGACAAGGCCGAGATCGGCACCCGGGTCGCGTGGTCGGGGGCGGGGCTCAACCTCGCGACCAACGCCCCGCCGCCCGCCGACATCCGCCGCAGCCTCGACGCGCTCCTCGACGAACCGCGCTTCCGCGCCCGCGCCCAAACCCTCGCGGCCGACTTCGCCCGCCACGATCCCCTCGCCGAGACCCTGGCGGTCATCGACGCGGTGAGCGGGGCCGGCTGGCGGTGAGGTATTTGGAGGGCGGGGAACCCCTCTCCCGTGCGGGAGAGGGGTTCCCCGCCCTCCACTTACGCTGTCTCGCACCGGCCGCACCGATAAGGGTGAGTCTGGCTCCCTCCACCCTTGACCCATCCCGCCCTGCTCAGCTAAAGAGAACATATGGCGAACAAGCGGGCATTGTCCTGGTCGGCGGCGATGCGGGACATCGAGAACGATCGGTCGAGGAGGTCGGGCGTGCGCGAGGAACGGCTCAGGGCGACGATGAACCTGCGGGGCACCCCGGCGCTGCCGCTGAGCGCGTGGCGCGGGCATTCGGGGCGGCGCTACGTGGTGGGCATCCACGACCTCGACGCGGATGCGGCCGAGATCGGGACGGCGGTGGTGATCGCGGTGCGCCGGGACGGCGGCGGCACGGCGGAACTCCTCGACGTGGCGGCGGTGGGCGACAGCCCGCGCGAGAGGCTCGGCGGTTGGCTGCGCCGCGCCCGCGCGCAGGGCGCCACCGAGATGCACGTCCACCGCCTCGCCGAGGGCGAGGCGGAGCGCAAGGCCGTGGTGGCGGATCTCGGCGGGACGGCCGTCAGTAGATCGGTCCGGACGACCATGCGGGACTGGTGAGGGGCAGCGGCGCCGTCGTCTCCGGCCCCTCGTCCGGGGCCGTCGCGTAGCGCGGCGGCGCGGGGCGGGGCGCGTAGGCTGCCGCGGGCGGCGCGGCGGGCACCGGCGTGCGGGCGACGCGGCTCGGGCTCGGCGCGTGGCGCGAGCTCATCGGCGTCACGCCGTAGGGATCGTCCTCCTCCACGTCGATCGGCGCCGGGTCGGGCGCGGGCTGCCACGCGGGCGGCTTGCGGCGGATCGGCGAGGCGGCCGTGCCGGGGGACGGCAACTGCGGCTGGAACTTGATCAGCGGCTTGCAGATCCGGCGCAGGCCGCGCGGGTCGTGACGCGCCAGATCGAGGTGCAGGTGGTCGTAGTGGAAGGCGTCCGAGCCCGGCGCCAGCACGGTGGTGAAGTGATTGCAGGCGCCGAGGAAGACCTCGCGCAGGAAGGCCTGCTCGGCCTCCGTGCCGCGCCAGCCGCCCTTCACTGTGACGACGGTGCCGTCCGCGAAGCGGAAGGACATCACGTCGACCGCGTTGCCGAAGGAATGCTCCGAGAGCTTGGCGCCGACTTGGTTGTTGCGGCCGCGGCAGGCGTAGGAGCCCGAGTTCATCTCGACCACGGGCTGCCCGAAATAGAGGTTGGCCGCCGGCTGCACCGTGCCGTGCAGCCACGCCTCCACCTCCGGGATGATCGGGCAGGCGAGCGTCATGCGCTGCTTGAGCGCCACGGTGCCGCCCGCGAGCCGCGTGACCCGGAAGGGCTGCACCATCCCGCACACGCCCGGGCCGTCGATCTCCTTCATCGGCACCATGTCCTCGCCGGCCTTGACGAGGCCGCGGGCGAGGCAGGTCTGCTCCGCCTGCGTGCGCCAGGGTTCGCGCTGCTCAAAAGTCTTGAGCGCGCATCCGGTAAGCCCCAGGCCGAAGAGCGTGAAGGCTGAGAACGCAACGAAGCCACGACGCATGATGCCGAGATTGCGCACGATGCCGTAAACGATCGGTCAACCGTGGGTGGGCTGCGCCTGCCCCATCGCGGGCCGCATCCGGAGGCGATGTCGGAGCGCGAAACCCCCGACGGGCCGGTGGCCGACCGCGCCTGCGCCCCGCATCGGGGGTCTGACATCGCGGGTGTTGCGGCTATGCTCGCGCGGAACCTGAGCCGCCGGGAGAGAGCGCATCGTGATCCGCCTGCAGCCGCGCACCGAGACGCCGCGCCACCTCGCCCTCGCGGTGCCGGTCGCGGCGGCGCTCGCCGCGCTGGCGCTGGCGGCGATCCCGCTCGCGCTCGCGGGCGCGCCGATCGGGCGGGCCTACGCGACCATGCTGGAGGGCGCGTTCGGCTCCCGCTTCGCGCTGGCCGAGGTGCTGACGCGCGCCACCCCGCTCATCCTCACCGGCCTTGCCGCCGCCGTGGCGTTCCGGGCGCGCCTCTACAACATCGGGGCGGAGGGGCAGCTCTACGTCGGGGCGCTGGCGGCGATCGCCGTGGGCGCGGGGGCCGTCGACGGCCCGCCCGCCCTGATGATCCCGCTGGTGCTCGGCGTCGGGGCGCTCGCGGGAGCGGCCCTGATGCTCGGGCCGACCCTGGCGCGGGTCCTGCTCGGAGCGGACGAGGTCGTCACCACGCTCCTCCTCAACTTCGTGGTGCTCCTCCTCGTGCAGATGATGATCGAGGGGCCGATGAAGGACCCGATGAGCCTCGGCTGGCCGCAATCCGAGCCGCTGATCGACGCCGCCCAGCTGCCCAAGCTCGTCGAGCGCACCCGGCTCCATGCCGGTCTCCTCGGCGCGCTCGCCTGCGCGCTCGGCCTGCACGTGCTCCTGTCGCGCACGGTGGCCGGCTACGCCATCCGGGCCGTGGGGGCGGCGCCGGCCGCGGCGCGCTTCGCGGGGCTGCCGGTCGCCGGCACGCTCGTCGGCGTGGGCGCGCTCTCGGGGGCGCTCGCCGGGCTCGCGGGGGCGGGCGAGGTCGCGGGGGTGAAGGGTTTTCTCGCCGCCGATCTCTCCCCGGGCTACGGCTACGCGGGCATCGTGGTGGCGATGCTGGCGGGGCTCTCGCCGCTCGGCACCGTCGCGGCGGCGTTCTTCGTCGCCGCGGTGTTCGTGGGTGCGGATTCGATGAGCCGGGCCGTCACCGTGTCGAGCTACATCGCCAACCTGATCGTCGCGATGGCGCTGATCGCCGTGCTGGTGGCGGGGATCCTCACCCGCTACCGGGTGCGCCTCGCGCCGCGGGCCGGGAGCGCCTGACCATGCAGACGGCCCTCGACATCCTCCTCACGGTCTCGTTCTGGGCCGCGGCCCTGCGCATCGCCACGCCGCTGATCTTCGGGGTGGCGGGGGCGGTGCTGTGCGAGCGCGCGGGCGTGCTCAACCTCGGCATCGAGGGCATCATGACGGCGGGCGCCATGACGGGCTGGCTCGCGGTGCATCTCGGGGCCGGCCTGTGGGGCGGGGTGCTGGTCGCGGCCGCGACCGGGGCGCTGCTCGGCCTGCTCGTCGCCGGCCTCACCGTGACGCTCGGCCTGTCGCAGCACGTGAGCGGACTCGCCGTCACGCTGCTGGCGACCAGCGCGTCCTATTTCGGCTACCGCCTCGCGCTCCCGGCCGCCGCCGACCCGCCGCGGATCGTGCCCTTCGCGCCCCTCGACCTGCCGTTCCTGTCGGACCTGCCGGTGCTCGGCCCCGTGCTGTTTCGCCAGACCGCCCTCACCCTGCTGGCGCTCGGCGTGATCGCGCTCCTCGCGTGGTTCCTCGCCCGCACGCCGCTGGGGCTCGCCGTGCGGGCGGTGGGCGAGAACCCGGCCGCCGTGGAGGCGCAGGGCATCGACGTGCACCGCCTGCGGATCGGCGCGGTGGTGGCCGGCTCCGCCCTGATGGCGGTGGGAGGCGCCTTCCTGACCCTCTCGGCCTTCAACGCCTTCTTCTTCGAGATGGTGGCCGGGCGCGGCTGGATCTGCATCGCGCTCACCGTCTTCGCCGGCTGGCGGCCCGGCAAGGCGCTGCTCGGCGCGGTGCTGTTCGGCGCCTTCGACGCCTTTCAGGTCCGGCTGCAGCAGGTCGCGGGCGGCGTGGTCCCGGGGCAGGTCTTCCTGATGCTGCCCTACCTCCTGTCGATCGCGGCCCTGCTCGTCGGCGCCCGCAACGCCCGGGCGCCCAAGGCCCTGATGGTTCCCTACATCCGCGGCGAGCGCTGAGGCGCGCGGCGATCACGAGGGCGCTCCCCATGGACATCGATCTCATCGTCCGCGACGCCACCCTGCCGGACGGCCGCACCGGCCAGGACATCGCGGTGGCGGGCGGGCGCATCGTCGGGCTCGAACCCCGGATCCCGGCGACCGCGCGCGAGGAGATCGACGCGGGCGGGCACCTCGTCGCGCCGCCCTTCGTCGATTGCCACTTCCACATGGACGCGACGCTCTCCCTCGGGCGCCCGCGGCTCAACGAATCCGGCACGCTGCTGGAGGGCATCGCGCTCTGGGGCGAGCTGAAGCCGCTCCTGACGGCCGAGGCGGTGATCGAGCGGGCGCTCGCCTATTGCGACCTCGCGGTGGCGCAGGGCCTGCTCGCGGTGCGCAGCCACGTCGACGTCTGCGACGACCGGCTGCTCGCCGTGGACGCGCTCCTCGACGTCAAGGCGCGGGTCGCCCCCTACCTCGACCTGCAGCTCGTCGCCTTCCCGCAGGACGGCTATCTCCGCGCGCCCACGGCCGCGGCGAACCTGGAGCGGGCCCTCGACCGCGGCGTGGAGGTAGTGGGCGGCATCCCGCATTTCGAGCGCACCATGCCGGAGGGCGCGGAGTCGGTGCGCCGCCTGTGCGAGATCGCCGCCGCGCGGGGCCTGCGGGTCGACATGCATTGCGACGAGACCGATGACCCGCTCTCGCGCCACGTCGAAACACTCGCCGCCGAGACCGTGCGGCTCGGGCTCCAGGGGCGGGTGGCGGGCTCGCACCTCACCTCCATGCACTCCATGGACAATTACTACGTCTCGAAGCTCACCGCCCTGATGGCGGAGGCGCGGCTGCAGGTGGTGTCCAACCCGCTCATCAACATCGTGCTCCAGGGCCGGCACGACACCTACCCCAAGCGCCGCGGCCTCACCCGGGTGCCGGAGCTGCGGGCGGCCGGACTCACGGTCGCCTTCGGGCAGGATTGCTGCATGGACCCATGGTACAGCCTCGGCGCCGCCGACATGCTCGACGTCGCGCATATGGGCCTGCACGTGGCGCAGATGACCGGGCGGGCGGGTATGCGGGCCTGCTTCGAGGCCGTGACCACGGAGGCCGCCGCCGTGATGGGCCTGTCCGGGTACGGCCTGCGGGTCGGCGCCCACGGCGACCTCGTGGTGCTGCAGGCGCGCGACCCGATCGAGGCGATCCGGCTGCGCGCGGCCCGCCTGCACGTGGTGCGCCGCGGCCGGGTGATCGCCCGCACGGCGCCCCGCACGACCGCCCTCGCCCTGCCGGGGCGCCCGGCCCGGATCGATCCCGCCGCCTACGCGCCGACGGCGCGACCGCCCGGAGCGTGATCCCGGGCATCGCCCCGGATCGCCGCCGCCGGCTCAGGTCTCGTCGGAAGCCCCATCCGGCTTGCGGCGGCGGCGCTGCTGGCCCAGGCCGAGGCTGCGGGCGAGCTGCGAGCGCTGCTCCGAATAGGCCGGCGAGGTCATCGGGTAGTCGGGCGGGAGCCCCCACTTGGCCCGGTAGGTGGCGGGCGTCAGCCCCTTCTGGGTCAGGTGCCGGCGCAGGGTCTTGCAGGGCTTGCCGTCCTCGAAGCTGATGAGGGCCTCGCGGGTGATCGAGCGGCGAATTTCGGATGCACTCGCCTTGGTGACCGGCTGTACGCGTGCGGTCTTCTCACGGCCGGCGTCGCGCATGGCGCTGAAGACGTCGCTGATCAGCTTGGTCAGGTCCTCGGGTTGCAGGGTGTTGTGGCTGGCGAAGGCCGAGACGATGCCGACGGTGAGATCGAGAATTTCGGTGTGGCTACGGCTGGGCTCGGTCATACGTGCGGAACCTGGGACTGTTTCGACGGGTGTGAAGAGTCTCCAAGTAGCGCGACGAGCGTGATCGGAAAAGTCGTTCTAACGTCTAAGTCTTTTCCTACGGCATCGGTTAAGGCGTGGCGGCTCTTGCGTCTTGCATTGAAGAAACCGGAAAGGTGTTTTTCTGCGGCGCCCGGCAGCACGGGACCGGCTCGCCGGGAGAGGGCGGACACGCGCGCATCGGCCATCGGGGCCGGCCTTTACGTATTCGGTCGGCGAATCATCCCGAAAGATGAAAATAAATGCACGCGCCGATCTGACCGCGAGTCAATCGACAGAGCGACAGCGCGCCCCTATAAGCCGACCTGCGTCGGACAGCACGCGACGCTCCGCGCAGGGAGACCCGATGATGTTCAACATGTTCAAGTCGCAAGTATCCCTTGATCTGACGCCGCGCAACTGTCTGGCGGTGTCGCTGATCTACTGCATGGCGTCCGATGGCGAGGTGGACCCCGAGGAAGTCGGGCATCTCATGTCGGTGCTGGGCCGCAACACCACGCGCCAGCAGCTGGACGCGGTTCTGCGCTACGCCCGCGCCACGCGCCCGCCCGAGTTCCTGGCCGCCGCGGCGCCCACCCTGCGGCCGGAGCAGCGCCTCTGCATCATCCTGAACATGATCGACAGCGCGATGGCGGACGGCGAGGCCGAGCCGCAGGAGCAGCAGCTGATCATGCAGTTCGCCCAGGCCTTCGGCCTGACGGAGAACGACCTGACGCCCTATTTCCGCACCTTGGTGGCCAAGAACGACCGCTCCGTGCTGGATCGCTGAGCACCATCCGGTTCCGGCCGATCGCGTCGCCTCACAGGCACCCCGCTTCCCGGGTCGCATGCCGCTGACGCGGCATGCGACCCGGGCGGCCCGCGGACATCCTCGAGTGACATCCGCAGCATGCACCGAACGGAGGCCCGCCTCGGTGCATGACCCTCAGCGGGCGTCGCCCGCCGCCTCGCGCGGGAGCGCCGCGGCGATGTCCTGCACCGCCTGCCACGCCGCCAGCACGTCCTCCCGCGTCGTCGCGGTCTGGCCGATCTGGAAGCGGATGACGAAGCGGCCGTCGTGGCGGGTCTGGGTCAGGTAGGTGCGGCCGTCGTCGTTGATCCGCGTCAGCAGCCGCTCGTTGAGGGCGTCGAGGTCGCCCGCCCCCGCCGGCGCGTACCGGAAGGTGAGGAGCGACAGGATCGGCCCGGTGACGAGCTCGAAGTCGGGATGGGCCGCCACGCGCTCCGAAAGGTCCCGCGCCCAGGCGACGTGGCGGCGGATCATCTCCTGCAGGGCCGCGACGCCGTAGGAGCGGATGACGAACCACAGCTTGAGGGCGCGGAAGCGCCGCCCGAGGGGCACCGACCACTCGCTGTAATCGGTCACGCCCTCGTGCCCGAGGGTGCGCAGGAAGGGCGGGCGCAGGCCCAGCGTGTCGGTGAGCGCGGCGGGGTCGCGCACGAAATGCGCCGAGCAGTCGAAATGGGTGAACAGCCACTTGTGCGGGTTGAACACGAGGCTGTCCGCCTGTTCGGCCCCCCGCATCAGGTCGCGGAACTCCGGGCAGATCATGGCGCTGCCGGCCCAGGCCGCGTCCACGTGCAGGAAGAGATCGTGGCGGCGGGCCACCCGCGCCACGGCGTCGATCGGATCGCAGGCGCCGATGCTGGTGCCGCCGAGGCAGGCCACGATGGCGGCCGGCCGGAGGCCCGCCGCCCGGTCGGCGACGATCGCCGCCTCCAGCGCGTCGGGATCCATGCCGAAGAGCGGGCCCATGACGGGGATGCGCACGAGGTTGGCGTCGCCGATCCCGGCGATCCGCACCGCCTTGTCGACCGAGGAATGCACCTGCGCCGAGGCGTAGACCCGCACCGGCGCCTGTCCGGCGAGGCCCTCGCGGTTGCCCGCGTGGCCGAGCGCCCGCTCGCGGGCGGTGAGCAGCGCCGCGAGCGTGGCGCCGGAGGCCGAATCCTGGATCACCCCCGAGAAACCCGCGGGCAGGCCGATCATCGCCCGCAGCCAGTCGGTGACGCGGCTCTCCAGCTCGGTGGCGGCCGGCGAGGTCTGCCAGAGCATGCACTGCGCCGCCATCGCCGCGGTGACGAACTCGGCCACCAGCGAGGGCGGGCTCGCATTGGCTGGGAAATAGGCGAAGAAGCGCGGGTGCTGCCAATGCGTCATGCCCGGCAGGATCAGGCGGTCGAGGTCGGCGAAGATCGCCTCCATCGGCTCGCCCGTCTCGGGCGGCGCGGCCGGCAGCTGCCGAAAAATCTCGCCGGGGGCGACCTGTGCCCGCACCGGCCGGTCGCCGACGCCCGCGAGGTAATCCGCCGACCAGTCGGCCGCCCGGTGCGCCCAGCGGCGCAGATCGTCCTCGTCCATCCGCGATCCTCTGCCCTGATCCCCTTGCCCGATCCCCTCGGCCGCCCTTGTAGCAGACCCGGCCCGCCGGGCGACCCGGCTCAGGCGCCGCCCGCGAGGTTGCCGCGCGCGTGGAAGCGGAACGGGGCGGGCGTCTGCCCGGCGACGCGGCGCGCCCGCAGGGTCTTGCCGAGGCAGCGCCGAGCCGTCCGCGGCCCGGGCCGTCGCCACGTCGCCGAGCGCGTCGACGCCGCGGAGGCCCGCGACCACGAGGTCGGGGCGGGAGCGGGCCGTCATGGCCCGGTACGGGATCCCGGGACCAGGAGGCCCGGCAGGGCGCCGCGGCGCAGGGCAATTCTCGGAACGCGGCCGGCCCCGCACGGTTGTCGCCTCGCATCACCCCGCAGGAGGCGGAGCATGGCCGAGTCGCACGCCGACCTTCCCCCCACCCGCACGATCGAGCCGATCGACCCGCCGCCGCAATCCCGCGCCTCCACCACGGCGCAGCTCAAGGCCGACATCGACAGCGGGCGCACGGGCGACAAGGCCGAGGTCTACGACCCCGGCCTCTCGCCGCTGGGCACCGACGACGAGGCCGCCGGCCGGCCGCCCTCGCCCGAGCGGATCAACCTCGCCCGCCAGACGGAGGGGCAGGACCGCTTCGCGGCCGGCGACCGGCGCGCGAGCTACGCCCACCACCGCCAGAACAAGGCGCTGTGGGGCTTCGTGGCCTTCATCGGGCTCGCCGCACTGGTCTTCCTGTCGGTCTACTGGCTGAAGTGACCCCCGCGAGAGCGGCGCCCGATCGCATTGCGATGGGCGCCGCTCTCAGTCTTTGCTTTGCCGCATTGTCTGCGACGAACCGGGATCCACTTCGTCGGACAATGCTCTAGGTGGCGCGGGCGGTCGGGGCGACGCCGGTGACCTGCGCGGAAGGTTCTTCGCTGAGCCAGCGGTAGAGCACGCCGCCGAGCACGCCGCCGATGAGCGGCGCGACCCAGAACAGCCACAGCTGCGCCAGCGCCCAGCCGCCCACGAACAGGGCCGGGCCGGTGCTGCGCGCCGGGTTGACCGAGGTGTTGGTGATCGGGATGCCGACGAGGTGGATCAGCGTCAGGCACAGCCCGATGGCCAGCGGCGCGAACCCCGCCGGAGCACGCCCGTGCGTCGCCCCCATGATGACGAACAGGAACATCATGGTCAGCACGATCTCGGCCAGGAAGCCCGAGACCAGGGTGTACTTGCCGGGCGAGTGCTCCCCGTAGCCGTTGGCCGCGAAGCCCTTGGCGAGGTCGAAGGACGGCGAGCCGCTGGCGATGGCGTAGAGGAGGGCGGCGGCCACCACCGCGCCCACGACCTGCGCCCCGATATAGGGGCCGATGTCCCGCGACGGGAAGCGCCCGCCCGCCGCGAGCCCCACCGTCACCGCCGGGTTGAGGTGGCAGCCCGAGACGTGCCCGATGGCGTAGGCCATCGTCAGCACGGTCAGCCCGAACGCGAAGGAGACGCCGAGCAGCCCGATCCCCACCTCCGGGAAGCCTGCCGCGATCACCGCGCTGCCGCAGCCTGCGAAGGTCAGCCAGAAGGTGCCGATCGCCTCGGCCACGCATTTGCGAAACAACATGACCCGCTCCCCAAATCGATATTGATCGAGAGCCAAGCCGACGAAGTTGACATTTGTTGATTGGTGGGACGATGGTCGGATCGACCAGTCGTGTCCGAGCGGCAGAATACCCCGAGCCGACCTTATGGCAAGGGCACGAAAGGTGGAGATCTCGACTGATCGCGCAAACGCGATCGTGGCCGGTGGCCGTAGCGGCTACGGGCGTAGCGGCTGCGGCCGGCGCGATGGTCCAGGGTCAGACCGCCTCCGCCTCCCCGGCGACGAAGCGCAGCGTGCGCAGCCGCGCCTCCTCGTCGGTGAATTGCTGCGGCGGCGACTTCATGAACCAGCTCGACGGGCCGATCAGCGCGCCGCCGAGGCCGCGGTCGCGGGCGAGCCCCGCGCAGCGCACCGCGTCGATGACGATCCCGGCCGAGTTCGGCGAGTCCCAGACCTCCAGCTTCAGCTCCAGGTTGAGCGGCACGCCCCCGAAGGCCGTGCCCTCCAGCCGGATATGCGCCCATTTGCGGTCGCTCAGCCACGGCACGTAGTCGCTCGGGCCGACATGGATGTCGCCGGGCGCCAGCGCGGCGTCGAGCTGGCTGGTGACCGCCTGGGTCTTGGAGATTTTTTTCGATTCCAGCCGCTCGCGCTCCAGCATGTTGCGGAAGTCGGCATTGCCGCCGAAGTTGAGCTGGTAGGTGCGGTCGAGCCGCACCCCGCGCTCGCGGAAGAGGTTGGCGAGCGCCCGGTGCACGATGGTGGCGCCGACCTGGCTCTTGATGTCGTCGCCGATCAAGGGCAGGCCCCGGGCCGCGAAGCGCGCCCGCCACTCCGGGTGGGAGGCGATGAAGACCGGGATGCAGTTCACGAAGGCGCAGCCCGCCGCGAGCGCCGCCTCGGCATAGTGCTCGGTGGCCGCCTGCGACCCCACCGGCAGGTAGGAGACGAGGACGTCGGCCCGCGCATCCGTCAGGGCGGCGGCGACGTCGACGGCCGGCTCGGACGATTCCGCCACCACGTCGCGCAGGTAGCGCCCGAGCCCGTCGAGGGTCGGCCCGCGCCGGACCGTGACCCCGGTCGGCGGCACCTCGGCGAAGGTCGCTGTGTTGTTGGGGGCGGCCCCGATCGCCTCGGCGAGGTCGCGCCCGACCTTGGGAGCGGCGATGTCGAAGGCCGCCACCACGGCGATATCCGCCACGTGATAGCCGCCGAGCACCACGTTCATCAGGCCCGGTACCGTCTCGCCGGCTAGTGCCCCGCGGTAGTAGTGCAGCCCCTGCACGAAGGATGAGGCACAGTTCCCGACGCCGGCGATCGCGACCCGCAGCTTCCTCTGTCCCAACGCACGAACTCCTTGCGGGCGAGGCGACCCGGCGGCGACGCGCCGGAGCCGGGAGACCAGGGCGGAGCCGGTCTCGCGTCCGGCGCCGACCGGGAAAGTAGAACACTCTCCCGGAGTATCATCCCCCCAGGGTGATCGCGCCGGCGACGGCCCGGATCCGCCCCGGCCGCCCATCGCGTTCGGGCGGGCGGGACGGTATGGTCCCGCCGGGAGGAGCGGGATGCAGGCATTCGACGGACCCGAGGCGCTCGGCGCGGCGCTCGGACAGGAGATCGGCGTCGGCGAGTGGATCACCGTCGACCAGACGATGATCGACCGCTTCGCGGAGGCCACCGGCGACCACCAGTGGATCCACGTCGATCCCGAGCGGGCGGCGCGGGACTCGCCCTACGGCGCCACGGTGGCGCACGGCTACCTCACGCTCTCGCTGGTGCCCCGCTTCATCGCCGGGGTGCGCCGGCTGGAAGGCCTGCGGCTGAGCCTCAATTACGGGCTCGACCGGGTGCGGTTTCCCGCCCCCGTCATCGTCGGCGCGCGCCTGCGCGGCCGCGTGCGCCTCGCCGCCGCCGTCCCGGTGCCGCCGCGGGGCCTGCGCGTCACCTACGCGGTGACGATCGAGATCGACGGCCAGGAGCGCCCGGCCTGCCTCGCCGACGCGGTGGTGCTGCACCATTGGTGAGGGCGGGTCGTCACGCCGTCGCCCCGGCGATCAGCTCGAAGCCGAGATCGACCACGGTGGCGGGGGCGTCGCCGCTGAGGAGCCGCGCCGCGGTGGCGCCGGCCTCGACGCGCGGGGTGCGGATGGTGGCAAGCGGCTGGGGCATCAGCCGGCCCACGTCGAGCCCGTTGTAGCCGAACAGGGCGAGGCGGTCCGGCACGGCGAGGCCCGCGGCGAGGCAGTGGAAGTAGCCGCCGAGCGCCATGTCGTCGTTGGAGAAATAGACCGCGTCGACCTCGGGCGTGCGCGCGAGCAGGGACGCGAGCCCGGTGCGTCCGGCCTCCACCGAGGAGGGGGCGGCGATGCGCTCCTCGCCCGCCAGCCCGAGGCCCGCCTCCGCCAGGGCCGCGCGAAAGCCGTCGTAGCGCTTGGCCGCCCGGCGGTCCCGGGTGAGGTCGTGGCCCAGATAGGCGATGCGCTGGTAGCCGCGGCCGATCAGGTGGCGGGCGCTCGCCTCCCCGGCGGCCCGGTTGGAGTAGCCGACCACGATGTCGAGGCCCCGCCCGTCGATGTCGAGCAGTTCGGCCACGCGCACGCCGCTCGCCATCAGCCGCCGCACGGTGCCGGGATTGTGCTCCAGCCCGGTGATGATCAGCCCGGCCGGGCGCCAGCTCAGCAGCGAGGCGACCAGGGCCTCCTCCCGGTCCTGGTCGTAGTCGGTGACCGCGATGACCGACTGGAAGCCCTCGGCGTCGAGGGCCGCGGTGGCGCCGCGCAGCAGGTCCGGGAAGACGATGTTCGTGAGCGACGGGATGACGATGCCGATCAGGCGCGAGCCCGTCGAGGCGAGCGTGCCGGCGATGCGGTTCGGCACGTAGCCGAGGCGCGCCACCGCCGCCTCCACCTGCGCGCGGGTGCGGGCCGAGAACGAGCCGTGGCTGCGCAGCACCCGCGAGACCGTGCTCTCGCCCACCCGCGCCTCGCGGGCCACGTCCGCCAGGGTCACGGGCCGGCGGGGCACGGCGTCGCGAACCGGCAGCGGCGCGGCGGGGCGCTGCCGCCCCTCGTGATCCTCCATGCGTCCCCCCGGCGGCCGTCCGGGGCTTGAGCGCCCCGGCACCACGGCGGGCGGCACGATGTCATGACTCCCGCCGAGGCTCAACGCGCGGCCCGACGAACCGATTGGCAGCGCTGCCAATCCTTGTTACCCAGGTGCGTTCCGGCTTGCCGGTTCGGATGGCTGGTCATCGGCCGCCGTCGTGTCAGATTGCTCCCGCGCCGCGCTCAACGACGGCGCGGCATTCGGGAGGGAGACGCCGCCATGAGCGCAGCCGTGAGCACAGCCGCGAGCGACACGTCCGTTCGGGCCGCCGTCATCGGCCTCGGTTCGATGGGGTGCGGCATGGCCCTGTCGCTGCACCGGGCCGGGCTGCCGGTGGTCGGCTACGACGTCGATCCGGCCGGGGTGGCGCGCTTCACGGCCGAGGGCGGGCAGGGGGCGGCAAGCCCCGCCGAGGCCGCGGCCGGCGCCGCGATCGTGGTCTGCGTGGTGGTGAACGCCGCCCAGACCGAGGCGGTGCTCTTCGGCGAGGGCGGGGTCGCCGCCGCCATGCCCGAGGGCGCGGTGTTCGTCTCCTGCGCCACCATGGACCCGGCGGTGGCCCGCCGCCTCGCCGCGCGCCTGGAGGGCACGGGCCGCCATTATCTCGACGCGCCGATCAGCGGGGGCGCGCAGCGCGCCGCCGAGGGGGCGCTCACCATCCTGGCCTCCGGGAGCGAGGCGGCCTTCGCGCGGGCGCGGCCGGCCCTCGACGCGATGGCGGCCACCCTCTACGAGCTCGGCGACGCGCCCGGCCAGGGCGCCGCCTTCAAGATGATCAACCAGCTGCTGGCGGGCGTGCACATCGCGGCGGCGAGCGAGGCGATGGCCTTCGCGGCCCGCCAGGGCCTCGACCTCAAGCGCGTCTACGAGGTGATCACCGCCTCGGCCGGCAATTCGTGGATGTTCGAGAACCGCATGACGCGGGTGCTCACGGGCGATTACGCGGCCCGCAGCGCCGTCGACATCTTCGTGAAGGACCTCGGCATCGTGCAGGACATGGCCCGGGCGCAGACCTTCCCGGTGCCGGTGGCCGCCGCGGCGCTGCAGATGTTCCTGATGGCCTCCGCGGCCGGGATGGGGCGGGACGACGATTCCTCCGTGGCCCGCCTCTACGCGCAGGTGACCGGCACGCCGCTCCCGTAGGGAGCGCCATCCGAACGAGACACCGGGAGGAGACCATGCCGCGCTTCGCCGCCAACCTCACGCTGATGTTCACCGAGCACCCCTTCCTCGACCGCTTCGCGGCCGCCGCGGAGGCCGGGTTCACGGCGGTGGAGTTCCTGTTTCCCTACGAGCACCCGCCCGAGGCGATCGGCGAAGCCTTGCGCCGCCACGGCCTGACGCAGGCCCTGTTCAACCTGCCTCCCGGCGACTGGGCGGCGGGCGAGCGCGGCATGGCGGCCCTGCCGGACCGCTTCGAGGAGCTGAAGGCGGGCGTCGAGCGGGGGCTCGCCTACGCGGCCGCGACCGGCGTGAAGCGCCTGCACCTGATGGCCGGCATGGCCGACCGGGCCGATCCTGCCGCCCGCGACGCCTTCCGCCGCGCCGTCGCCTGGACGGCGGAGCGCCTCGCCCGCGAGGGGCTCGACGTGGTGCTGGAGCCGATCAACGGCCGCAACATGCCGGGCTACTTCCTCAACGACTTCGGGTACGCCGCGGAGCTGATCCGGGAGCTGGCCCTGCCGAACCTCAAGCTGCAGTTCGACCTCTACCATTGCCAGATCCTGCACGGGGACGTGACCATGCGGCTGCGCGCGCTGATGCCGATCATCGGCCACGTCCAGACCGCGAGCGTGCCCGAGCGCCACGAGCCCGGCAGCGGCGAGATGAACGACGCCTTCCTGTTCGCCGAACTCGACCGGCTCGGCTACGACGGCTTCGTCGGCTGCGAGTACAATCCCCGGGCCGGCACGACGGCGGGCCTCGGCTGGTTCTCCCCCTACCGGGCCGCGCAGGGAGGCCGCGCATGACCCTCGCGACGAGACTGGCCCTCGGATGCATCGCCGACGACTACACCGGCGCCTCCGACCTCGCGAACACCCTCACCAAGGCGGGCCTGCGCACGGTCCAGACCATCGGCGTGCCGGGCGAGGGCCTGGACCTGCCCGACATCGACGCCGTGGTGGTCTCGCTCAAGAGCCGGTCGATCCCGGCCGAGCAGGCGGTGGCGCGCTCCCGCGAGGCGGAGAACTGGCTGCGCGCCCGCGGCGCCGGCCACGTGATGTTCAAGGTCTGCTCGACCTTCGATTCGACCGACGCGGGCAATATCGGCCCGGTCACCGACGCTCTGCGGGCGGATGCGGGTGCGGCGATCGCGCTCGTGACGCCGGCCTTCCCGGAGACCGGACGTACCGTCTACCAGGGCCACCTCTTCGTCGGCGCGGTGCCGCTGCACGAGAGCCCGCTCAAGGACCATCCCCTCAACCCGATGCGGGATTCGAACCTCGTGCGGGTGCTGGCGCGCCAGAGCCGGGCCGGGGTCGGGCTCGTGGACCTCGCCACCGTGGCACGCGGCGCGCGGGCGGTGCGGGCGCGCCTCGACGCGCTGGCGAGTGAGGGCAAGGGCGCGGCGATCGCCGACGCGGTGTTCGATCCAGACCTCGCGGTGCTGGGAGAAGTCATCCTGGGCGATCCGGTCTCGACCGGGGCCTCGGGCCTCGGGCTCGGCCTCGCGCAGGCGCTGGTGGCGAGCGGCCGGGTCCGGGCGGCATCGGCCGGCACCGCGCTCGGCGAACCGGTCGGCGGGCCGGCGGCCTGCCTCGCCGGCAGCTGCTCGCAGGCGACCCTCGGGCAGGTGGCGGCGGCCGAGGCCGTCATGCCGGTGCGCCGCCTCGATCCCGAGCGGCTGCTCGCCGGGCCGCAGGAGGCCGAGGAGGCGCTGGCCTGGGCGGCGGAGCGGATCGGGGCCGGCCCGGTGCTGATCGCGTCGAGCCAGAGTCCCGAGGCGGTGGCGGCCCTCCAGGCCCGGCACGGCCGCGACGCGGCCGGCCACGCCGTCGAGGCGGCGCTCGCCGGCATCGCGGCGGGCTTGGTCGCGCGCGGCGTGCGCCGCCTGGTCGTGGCGGGCGGCGAGACCTCGGGCGCGGTGGTGGACGCGCTTCGCCTCACGGCCTTCCGGGTCGGCCCCGAGATCGCGCCCGGCGTGCCGGTGCTCGCCACCGTCGCGGGCGACATGCGGCTCGCCCTCAAGTCGGGCAATTTCGGCGGTCCCGCCTTCTTCGCGGACGCGCTCGCGCTGATGCCCTGAGCCGATCGGGCCGCCCAGCCGGTCGGAAACACCCAGTATGCCGGCAGGGCACGGGGTCTCCTCTCCCCGCACGCGCATGGCTGTCCGGGGAAAATCGATGGCGCGGGGAACCCCTCTCCCGTGCGGGAGAGGGGCAGGGGTGAGGGTCCCGGGAGGGTGCAGCAAGAAGGCGGGACGCTGCCGCTGCCAGCACTGAGGCTGATGGCCGGTCCTGAACCCTTCCGCTCCCCTCACCACGCTCCGTGTTTCACTGCGGCACCACCTGGACCCTCACCCCTACCCCTCTCCCGCTCGGGAGAGGGGTTCCCGCGCCATCCTTGTCGAGGGTTTTTCCCCGGATAGCCGTGCCGCGTGCGCGGAGAAATGCACCTCCTCGACGCTCTCGCGTCCCCCGGCCCGATGCCAGCCTGAAAACGCATCCCCCGCCCGGGCTGCTGCGACAGGCCGCGTTGGATCGCGCCCCGCGCGCGCTATCTAGGGTTCTGTGCGGACTGACCGCGGCCGACCCGCGGCGAAGACATCTGGACGGACATGAACGAGGTGACGAAGACCGCGGTGCTGGAGCGGGGCGCTACGCCGCTCGCGCCGACGACGGCGCCCCTGCCGGCCGGCCACCCGGCGGTGGCCTGGGGGCGCATCGGCGTGCTCCTGATGAATCTCGGCACCCCCGAGGGCACCAGCTACTGGCCGATGCGGCGCTACCTCAAGGAATTCCTGTCGGATCGCCGCGTCATCGAGGTGCCGCGCGCCATCTGGTGGCCGCTCCTCAACCTCGTGATCCTCACCAAGCGCCCGGGGCCGAAGGGCCGCGACTACGCCTCGATCTGGAACACCGACCGCGACGAGGGCCCCCTCAAGACGATCACCCGCAGCCAGGCCGAGAAGCTGCAGGCCACGATGGGCGACCGCGTGGTGGTCGACTGGGCCATGCGCTACGGCAAGCCGGAGGTGGAGGCCCGCATCCAGGCGCTCCTCGACCAGGGCTGCGACCGCATCCTGCTGGTGCCGCTCTATCCGCAATACGCCGCCGCGACCTCGGCCACCGCCTGCGACCAGGCCTTCCGGGCGCTGATGAAGATGCGCTGGCAGCCGACCGTGCGCGTCTCGCCGCCCTACCACGACGATCCGGTCTACATCGACGCGGTGGCGGCGGCGATCCGGCGCGACCTCGACGCGCTCGACTTCGAGCCCGAGGTGATCCTGACCTCGTTCCACGGCGTGCCCAAGTCCTACCTGCTCAAGGGCGATCCCTACCATTGCCAGTGCGTGAAGACCGGGCGGCTGATCCGCGAGGCGCTGGGCTACTCGCCCGAGCGGATGCGGGTGACGTTCCAGTCCCGCTTCGGCAACGAGGAATGGCTCAAGCCCTACACGGACGAGACCGTGAAGGAGCTCGCCGCGCAGGGGATCAAGCGCCTCGCCATCGTGGCGCCGGGCTTCACGGCCGATTGCCTGGAGACCCTGGAGGAACTCGACGGCGAGAACCGGCACTACTTCGAGGAGGGCGGCGGCGAGCACTTCGCCTACCTGCCCTGCCTCAACGACGGGCCGGAGGGCATGCGGGTGATCGCGCACGTCGTGCAGCGCGAGCTGCGCGGCTGGATCGACTGAGGGGCAAGGCCATGGCGGCGGATCCGCGCTGGGAGGAGGTCGACCGCTACCTCGTCGAGCGGCTGGTCCCGCCGGACGCCGCCCTCGACGGCGCGCTCGCGGCGAGCGACGCGGCGGGCCTGCCGTCCATCGCGGTGGCGCGGACGCACGGCAAGCTCCTGATGCTGCTGGCCCAGGGGGTGGGCGCGCGCCGCATCCTGGAGATCGGCACGCTCGGCGGCTACTCGACCCTCTGGCTCGCCCGCGCGCTGCCGGCCGGCGGGCGCCTCGTCACCATCGAGGCCGATCCGCGCCACGCCGCGGTGGCGCGCGAGAGCTTCGCTCGGGCCGGGCTGTCCGGCCTCATCGACCTGCGCGAGGGCCGCGCCCTCGACGTGCTGCCGACGCTCCAGCCCGAGGGGCCGTTCGACTTCGTCTTCATCGACGCCGACAAGCCCTCCAATCCGGATTACGTCGCCCACGCGCTGGCTCTCGCCCGGCCCGGCGCCCTGATCGTCCTCGACAACGTGGTGCGCCGCGGCGCCGTCACGGACCCGGCGGGAGACGAGGCGGTGCAGGGCGTGCGCCGCGCCCTCGACCTCGTGGCGGCCGAGCCCCACCTCGACGCCACGGTGGTCCAGACCGTGGGCGAGAAGGGCTGGGACGGGTTCGCGCTGATCCGGGTGGTGGGGTAGGGGCCGATCCGCCCGCCGGCCCGGTCTCAGCGCGCCCACCCCGCCTTGATGGCGCGCGTGACCGCATCCACGAACAGGCGCGTCTTGGCCGGCACGAGGCGGCCGGGCGGCAGGATCGCGTAGACGGCGCCGCTCTCCCGCCCGCTCCAGCCCGGCAGCACCTCGACCAGGGCGCCGCTCCGCAGCGCGGGGCCGGCGAGCCAGTCGGCCGTGAAGGTGATCCCGGCTCCGTCGATCGCCGCGCCGAGCAGCACCTCCGTGCTGTCGGCGACGAGGATGCAGGCCGGACGCACGGTCTCGCGGCGGCCCGCCTTCATCAGCGGCCAGTCGGGCCAGCCGGCGTAGCCCGTGAAGCCGAGGCAGGCATGCGCCCGCAGATCCGCGGGCGCCTCCGGGGTGCCGTGCGCGGCGAGGTAGGCCGGCGAGGCGACGAGCAGGTTCCGGTAGGAGGCGATCCGGCGGGCGGTGAGCGAGCTGTCGCGGTTCCTGCTCGCCGCGACCCGGATCGCGACGTCGAATCCTTCCGCCACGAGGTCGACGAAGCGGTCGGTCAGCCTGAGTTCGACCCGGATCCGCGGGTGGTCGGCCAGGAAGGCCGGCAACAGCGGCGCGATCCACTGGCGCCCGAAGGAGAGGGGCAGGGAGACCCGCACGAGGCCCTGCGGCGTGGCGGCGTGGTCGCTGGCCTCGCGGCTCGCGCTCACCAAGTCGTCCAGCACGCCCTGCACCCGGCGCAGGTAGAGGGCGCCGACCTCCGTCAGCGCCACCCGCCGCGTCGTGCGCGACAGCAGGCGGACGCCCAGGCGCCGTTCGAGCTGGCTGACGCGGCGCGACAGCACCGAGGCGTCCCGACCGAGCGCCTTGGCGGCCGCGGCGAAGCCGCCGGCCTCGGCCACCGCCACGAAGGTGGTCAATTCCTCCAAGTCGCCGAGTTCAGCGAATTCCTGCATGGCGTGCACGGGTCAATTGCAGACCGGCCGGATTAATCCGGATCGGTGCAAGGCGTACCTGAGGGCCGTCACGACGTCCAGGAGACGACACCATGAAGACCTTCCTCAGCATCGGCGCTGGCCCCGGGATGGGCCTCGAAACCGCGGAGCGCTTCGCCCGCGAGGGGTTCCGGCTCGTCCTCAGCGCCCGCAACGAGGGCCGGACGCAGGACCTGGCCGGTCAGCTCAAGGCCAAGGGCCACACCGTGGAGGTGCGCACGGTCGAGGCTGGCGATCCGTCGAGCGTGGCCGGGCTGGTCGAGAGCGTGGAACGCGAGTTCGGCGGCATCGACGTCCTGCACTACAACGCCGCGGCCATGCGGCAGGCGACCCTCGCCGACCAGCCGCGCGACACCTTCAACGCCGACCTCGCCGTCACCATCGGCGGTGCCCTGGCGGCCGCCCAGGCCGTCGCGCCCGGGATGGCCGCGCGCCGCTCCGGCTCGATCCTGCTCACGGGCGGCGGCTTCGGCGTGCAGCCGCACCCGGACTACCTCTCGCTCAGCATCGGCAAGGCCGGCATCCGCGCCCTGGCGCTCGGGCTGTTCGAGAGCTTCAAGGAGAAGGGCATCCACGTCGCGACCGTGACGGTGGCCGGCTTCGTGAACCCAGGCTCCGCGGACGCCGAGGCGGTCGGCGAGCAGTTCTGGACCTTTCACAGCCAGCCCGCCGGCGCCTGGGAGGTCGAGGCCGTCTACACGCCCAAGGGCTGACCACATGCCCAAGGGCTGGCGACACGCCGAAGCGCCCGCCCGGGCGAGCCCGCGGGTCGACCGCCACCTCCGCGACAGCAAAGGACGATCGCCATGCATTCGTTGAAGGACAAGCGCTTCCTCGTCGTCGGCGGCAGCTCCGGGATCGGGTTGGCGACCGCGACCGCCGCCGCCCGCGCGGGGGCGGCCGTCACGGTGGCCTCCCGCTCCCAGCAGAAGCTCGCGGCGGCCCTGCCGCGGATCGGCGGGGAGGCGGGCGCGGCCGTGCTCGATGCGCAGGACGACGCTGCCGTCGAGCGCTTCTTCGCCGAGCAGGCGCCGTGGGATCACGTCGTGGTCTCGGCCGCGCAGACGGCGCGCGGCCCCGTGCGCGGCCTCGCGCTCGCGGAGGCGCGCGCGGCGATGGAGAGCAAGTTCTGGGGGGCCTACCACGTCGCCCGCGCCGCCCGGATCGTCCCCGGCGGCTCCCTGACCTTCGTCTCGGGCTACATGGCCGAGCGGCCGCAGGCGAGCGCCGTCCTGCAGGGGGCGATCAACGCCGCCCTGGAGAGCCTCGCCCGCGGGCTCGCCCTCGAACTGGCGCCGGTGCGGGTGAACACCGTCTCGCCCGGTCTGATCGAGACGCCCCTGTGGTCGCGCATGCCGGAGGCCGACCGGGCGGCCCTGTTCGCCAGCGCCGCCGAGCGGCTGCCCGCCCGTCGGATCGGCCAGCCCGAAGATATCGCCAACGCGATCCTGTTTCTCGCCACCACGCCGTTCGCGACCGGCTCGACCGTGCGCGTCGACGGCGGCGGCGTGATCGCGTAGCCCGCGCCACCCTACGACACGCCGAAGACGGGGTGACAAACGGAGCGGGACCGATAAGCTTGCGGCAAGAACATGGGCAAGAACACCGGGAGGAAGTCGATGGTCCTGCGCCGCACCGTGCTGGGGCTGCTCTCTGCAGCCGCGTGTCTGGCGGCCCTGCCGCTCGCGGGAATTCCTGCGGCGTCGCCGGCCCGGGCCGCCGGCTGGCCCGAGCGGCCGATCACGCTGCTGGTGCCCTGGGCGGCGGGCGGCGGCACGGATGCGACGGCCCGCATCATCGGCTCGCTGCTGGAGAAGGAACTCGGGCAGCCGGTCAACGTGGTGAACCGCGTGGGCGGGAGCGGCGTCGTCGGCCACACGGCGATCGCGAAGGCAGCGCCCGACGGCTACACGCTCGGGCTCGCCACCGTGGAGATCGCCATGCTCCACTGGCAGGGCCTGACCCCGCTGACCTACAAGGACTACACGCCGATCGCCCTGATGAACCTCGACCCGGCGGGCGTGCAGGTGCGGCAGGACGCGCCCTACGCGACCCTCAAGGACCTCGTGGCGGACATCAAGAGCAACCCCGGCAAGCACAAGGCGTCCGGCACCGGGCAGGGCGGCATCTGGCATCTTGCCATCGCCGGCATGCTCGACAGCCTCGGCATGGACCCGGCCTCCGTCCCCTGGGTCCCGAGCAACGGCGCGGCGCCCGGCCTGCAGGATCTCGTGGCGGGCGGCGTCACGGTCGTGCCCTGCTCGATCCCGGAGGCGCGCTCGCTCATCGAGGCCGGCCGGGTGAAGAGCCTCGCCATCATGGACGACGCCCCGAACCCGATCTTCCCCAAGGTCCCGACCCTGAAGGCGGAGACGGGCAGCCCCTGGACGATCGGCGCGTGGCGCGGGATCGTCGGCCCCAAGGGGCTGCCCGACGACATCACCCGGCGGCTGACGGCGGCCCTGCAGAAGATCTACGACAGCAAGGACTACAAGGACTTCATGGGCGGGCGCGGCTTCGGCATCCGGTACGCTGCCGGCCCCGACTTCCAGGCCTTCTGGGAGAAGAGCGACGCCGATCTGGGCGCCGTGATGAAGAAGGTCGGCCTCGCCAAATGACCGTCCGGACCGCGTGAGCGCCGAAGAGGAGCCGGACGATGCGCTTCAACGATGCGCTGATCGGGGGCGTGCTCCTCGCGCTCGCGATCGCGGTCTTCCTCTCCGCCCGCACCCTGCCGGCCGTCCCGGGGCAGCAATACGGGGCGGCCGTGTTTCCGATGCTCATCGCCTGCGGGCTCGGCGGCTGCGGGCTCGTGCTGACGGTGGCGGGCCTGCGGCACTGGGAGGGCGCGGTCACGCCCGCGCCCTGGATGCGCTCGCCGGCGGCCTGGGGCCGGCTCGCGCTCACGCTGTTCCTCGTCCTGTTCTATATCGTCGCCGCAGAGCCGCTCGGCTTCGTGCCGGTCGCGTTCGTCCTGCTCTTCGCCCTGATCGTGATCCTCGGCGGACGCTGGTGGGTCGCGGCCCTGGTGGCGGCCGTCGTCACGGTGATCGTGGCCAAGAGCTTTGGCACCCTCCTGCTCGTGCCGCTGCCGCGCGGGCTCCTGTGGCTCTGACCTCCGGCTCGACATGAACGCGATCGGCCAAGCCTTCGAGCTCGTCCTGCGGTGGGACGTCCTGAGCGTCATGGTGTTCGCCTCGGCCTTCGGGCTGTTCGTCGGCGCGACGCCCGGGCTCACCGCCACGATGGCGATCGCGCTGCTCGTGCCGGTCACCTTCTTCATGGAGCCCGTTCCGGCGATCGGCGCCATGGTGACCTGCTCGGCCATGGCGATCTTCGCCGGCGACATCCCGGCGGCGCTGCTGCGCATCCCCGGCACGCCCGCCTCCGCGGCCTACGCGGACGAGGCCTACGCCATGACCCGCAACGGCCAGGCCGAACTCGGGCTCGGCGCGAACCTTTTCTTCTCGGCGCTCGGCGGGCTGTTCGGCACCGCCGTCCTCATCGTGGCCGCCCCCTGGCTCGCCGAGGCCGCGCTGAAATTCTCCTCCTTCGAGTATTTCTGGCTCGCCCTTCTGGGGCTCACCTGCGGCGTGTTCATCGGCTCCACCAACCCGGTCAAGGGGCTGATCAGCCTGTTCATCGGCCTCCTCGTCTCGACGATCGGCCTCAACAACCCGGCGGGCGTGCCGCGCTTCACCTTCGGCGACGTCGACCTCCTGGGCGGGATCGAGTTCATCCCGGCGATGATCGGCCTCTTCGCCGTCTCGGAGGTGTTTCGGGCGGTGGTCTCCGACATCCGGCTCGCGGGCGTGCCGCAGCTGATCAGGGGCAGCCTTTTTCAGGATTGGGGCCGGCTCTTCGTCCAGTACTGGCCGCAGCAGCTGCGCGGCAACATCGTCGGGACGATCATCGGGGCGCTGCCCGGGGCCGGGGCGGACATCGCCGCCTGGGTGAGCTACGCCATCTCCAAGCGCTTCTCGAAGACCCCGGAAAAGTTCGGGACCGGCCACGTCGAGGGCATCATCGAGAGCACCTCGTCGAACAACGCGGCGCTCGGCGGCGCCTGGGTGCCGGCGCTCGTCTTCGGCATCCCGGGCGACAGCATCACCGCCGTGGTGATCGGCGTCCTCTACATGAAGGGCATGAATCCCGGCCCGACCATGTTCCTCAACAGCCCGCAGAATATCTACGCGGTGTTCATCATCTTCATCCTGGCGAACCTGCTGATGATCCCGTTCGGCTGGCTGGCGATCAAGGGCGCGAAGGAGATCCTGCGGGTGCCCCGGAACATCCTGATGCCCTGCATCCTGATCTTCTGCATCGTGGGCGCGTTCGCGGTGAACAACAGCGTGTTCGGCGTCGTCGTGATGCTGGCCTTCGGCGTGCTCGGCTTCTTCATGGAGGAGAACGGCATCCCGGTCGCGCCGGCCATCCTCGGCATCGTGCTGGGATCGATGGTGGAGGAAAATTTCGTCACCTCGATGATCAAGGCGGACGGCAACCTGATCGCCTTCTTCGAGCGCCCGATCGCGGCCGGGCTCGGCATCCTGACCATCCTGGTCTGGCTGTCCCCGCTGCTGCTTCTGCTGTGGCGTCGGCGCGCGCGCGCCCCGCTTCCCGGCAGTTCGCCCGCGCCTTGAGCCGCCGGCGGGGACCAGCCGGCGCGGTTCCGCTCGCGATCGATCCATGACAGGGGAGGGGGCTCAGATCCGCCGGCCGCTGCCCGACCCGACCCCGTGCGGACACCCTGCGCGGAGCAACCGGGGGACCACAGGAGGAAGTCCGGAATGGAGGCGTCCCTGGCATCCGCGTTCGGGCTCGGCGCCGTCGTCTGCACGACGCTGGCCTACGTCCCTCAGGTCCTCAAGGCGTGGCGCACGCGGTCCACGGGGGACGTCTCGCTGGGCATGTTCCTGTTCATGGTCGTGGGCATGACCTGCTGGCTGATCTACGGCCTGCTGATCGGCGATGTTCCCCTCATCGTCGCCAACGCGCTCACGCTGACGCTGGCGACGATCATCCTGGTCCTCAAGCTGCGCCACGGATGACCGGGCCGCTCGGTCGACCGCTCGCCTCCTGAGGGCATCGTGGCCCGCCCGGCCGGTCTGGCCGTCGAGTTGCTAAGCCGGGATCGGACGGGCCACGGCACCGTCCGTCACGGCCCCATCCCGGGGTGCCCTCCCGCTCCGACCCGGACCCGTCCCGCGCATGACCGCCACCGCATCCCGCCTCGAAGACGTCGTCCGGGAGATCGCCGAGGAGATGCAGGCGCGGCCCGACCGGGGCGAGGTGGCGACCTACATCCCCGAACTCGCCCGCGTCGATCCCGGCGCTTTCGGCCTCGTGGTGATCGATGCCGACGGCACGGTGGCGGCGGGCGGCGACAGCGACGTGCCGTTCTCGATCCAGAGCATCTCGAAGGTCTTCACCCTCACCCTCGCCCTCGGCATGGTCGGCGACCGGCTGTGGCGGCGCGTGGGGCGCGAGCCCTCGGGCAGCCCGTTCAACTCCATCATCCAGCTCGAATACGAGCGCGGCATCCCGCGCAACCCCTTCATCAATGCCGGGGCGATCGCCGTCACCGACCTGATCCTGTCCCGGCACAAGCCCCGCGAGGCGCTGGGCGAGATCCTGCGCTTCATGCAGGTGCTGGCGCAGGATTCCTCGATCGTCATCGACGAGGCGGTGGCGGCCTCCGAGCAGCGCACCGGGTTCCGCAACGGCGCGCTCGCCCACTACATGAAGTCCTTCGGGGTGATCGAGAACCCGGTCGAGTACGTGCTGGGCGTCTACTTCCACCACTGCGCCATCGCGATGACCTGCCGGCAGCTCGCGACGGCCGGGCGCTTCCTCGCCCATGCGGGGCGCGATCCCACGACCGGCCACTCGGTGGTGACGCCCGAGCGGGCCCGGCGCATCAACGCGGTGATGCTCACCTGCGGCCACTACGACGGGTCGGGGGAGTTCGCCTACCGGGTCGGCCTGCCCGGCAAGAGCGGCGTCGGCGGCGGCATCCTGGCGATCGCGCCGGGCAAGGCCTCGATCGCCGTGTGGTCGCCGGGGCTCGACGCGGCGGGCAACTCGCATCTCGGGCGGATCGCGCTCGAAGCGCTCACCCGGCGGCTCGGCTGGTCGATCTTCGGGGTCTGAAACGACGGGAGGGCCGGATCGCTGTCGCGCCGGCCCTCCCGTCATGGCGTTCGATCGAGGCGTCGCGCCCGCGCGCCGGCCTCACGGCTTGCGGGCCCGTTCGGCGTCCTGGATCGCGGCATCGTGGTACCAGCCGCTGCCGTATACGATCGGCGGCAGCCGGGGCCCACTCGGCTCCCCTGCGGCGCGGGCCTCCGCGCCGACGGATGCGGCGCCGGCCCGGCCTCCTGCGGGAAACTGGTAGATCTTGGCCGATCGCGGCCGGGAACTCGTGGCCATCGAAGAGGTCTCCTCGTGGGCCATGCCTTCGCACGCCCATCACTCACACTATATAACGTGCGCCGCGCAGGAGTTGCACGGGATCTTGCGAATAAAGGCACGTTTTGCTCAACATTAGGGCAGTTTTTTCTCTGCTCTTTCTGGCGGCATCTTGCAGGTGCGAAGTACAAGGCTGGCGCGCCCGGAGGTGTGGCGCGCGTGTCGCCTCGCGCGCGTGCAGCCTGCGCGAAGCGTGAGCGGTGTGCCTGACGATTGTGCAGATCGGTTGCCGGCTAGCGGTTTGCCCGGCCGCCGGGCAGGGGGCGACCGGCCGCCGACGGGGCTGCGCGCCGCTCCGCCTTGGCACGGGCCGTGCTTATGGAGCGGCGGCCGTGGGAGGCAAGGTGAATGCTGACGCCCCCTCCAGCGTCATATATTGCACTACGAGAGGCTTGAAATGCCGAAGTTTAAGCTCGAATACATCTGGCTCGACGGGTACGCACCGACACCGAATCTCCGCGGCAAGACGCAGATCAAGGAATTCGACAGCTTCCCGGCGCTGGAGCAGCTTCCTCTTTGGGGTTTCGACGGCAGCTCGACCAAGCAGGCCGAGGGCCACAGCTCGGATTGCGTGCTGAAGCCGGTCGCGATCTATCCGGACCCGGCCCGCACCAACGGCGCGCTGGTGATGTGCGAGGTCATGATGCCGGACGGCGTCACCCCGCACGTGTCGAACAAGCGCGCCACCATCCTGGATGACGAGGGCGCGTGGTTCGGCTTCGAGCAGGAGTACTTCTTCTACAAGGACGGGCGCCCGCTGGGCTTCCCCGAGGCCGGCTACCCGGCGCCGCAGGGCCCCTACTACACCGGCGTCGGCTACAAGAACGTGGGCTCGGTCGCCCGCCAGATCGTCGAGGAGCACCTCGACCTCTGCCTCGCCGCCGGCATCAACCACGAGGGCATCAACGCCGAGGTGGCCAAGGGCCAGTGGGAGTTCCAGATCTTCGGCAAGGGCTCCAAGAAGGCCGCCGACGAGATCTGGATGGCGCGCTACCTCCTGATGCGCCTCTGCGAGAAGTACGGCGTCGACATCGAGTGGCACTGCAAGCCGCTCGGCGACACCGACTGGAACGGCTCGGGCATGCACTGCAATTTCTCGACGCAGTACATGCGCGAGACCGGCGGTAAGGCGTATTTCGAGGCGCTGATGAAGGCGTTCGAGACGGCCCGCGCCGACCACATCGCCGTCTACGGCCCCGACAACCACATGCGCCTGACGGGCAAGCACGAGACGGCGTCGATCGACTCGTTCTCGTGGGGCGTGGCCGACCGCGGCGCCTCGATCCGCGTGCCGCACAGCTTCGTCAACAACGGCTACCGGGGCTATCTCGAGGATCGCCGCCCGAACTCGATGGGCGACCCCTACCAGATCGCCTCGCAGGTGCTAAAGACCATCTCCACGGTCTCGACCGAGAGCGTCTCGGCCGCGGCCTGAGCCCGGCGCGGATGGTGGATCCGCGCCCCGATCCAGCGAGGAGCCGCCCCCCGGGCGGCTCCTCGTCGTTCGTCCGGCCCCTCAACGCGGCTGGCAGGCCTCGGCGGCGACGGGGCCGAGCACGATGTCGCCCTGGCGCGGCATGTTGGCGGTGAAGGGCCACGTGCCCTGGAGGCCGAAGGTGCCGCGCCCGAAGGTGGTGGCGAGCGCGTTCGTGCCGAGTTCGATGTAGCAGCGGTCGAGGATCGCCTCGTAGGTGAGGTGCGCCGCCGCGGCCGGGGCGATCCCGGGCGCCAGCACCGGCGAGCAATAGGCGGCGAGATCGAACGTGCCCGGCTCCACGAGCCGCACGGTGCGCGTGCGGCCGGGCGGCACCACGAAGGCCGGCCCGCCGTTCTGGCTGGCGACCAGCGTCAGGGACGAGCGGTTGACGATGCGCCGCGTGCAGGCGGCGGAGGCCTCGCCCATCCAGGCCGTCAGCAGGAGAGCGGTCGCCGCGGCGCAGAGCAGGCGTCGATTGGCAGCGTTCATGTCGAGGACCCTTCGCCATCGGTGAGGCGGCACGCGCCTGCGCGGAGCGTCGCCCAAGCTTTCCTCAAGCCAAGATGGCCGGCCGGCGGGGCGCGTCAACGCCGCCGACCCCCGCACCCTGTGAGTCCGGCCCGCGTCAGCCCAATTCGCGGCCGGCCGCGCCCGCGGGGCTGGCCGCCGCGTCGGGCGCCTCGCGGCCGAGCAGTGCGTCCGATCCGGCCTCGATCCGCTCCTGGATCAGCGCGAAGAACGCCTCCCGGTCGAGGCCCGGCGGGATCGGCGGCAGGAAGGCGATCACCGCGGTGCCGGGGCGGCGGTGCAGGCTGTTGCGCGCCCAGAGCAACCCGGTGTTCAGCGCCACCGGCAGGCAGGGCACGCCGAGGCGCGCGTACAGGTGGGCGACGCCGAACTTGTAGGCGGGCGGCGCGCCCGGCGGGCGGCGCGTGCCCTCCGGGAAGATGATCAGCCGGTGCCCCTTCGCCATCGCGTCGGCGGCCTCGTCGTTCATCAGCGCCAGCGCGCGCGAGCCCTTGGAGCGGTCGATCGCCACCATCTCGCTGCGGGCGAGGTACCAGCCGAACAGCGGCAGCCACAGCAACTCGCGCTTGAGGATGTAGGTGAAGTCGTCGAGCACCGTGACGAGCGCGATCGTTTCCAGGGCCGATTGGTGCTTGGCCGCCACCATGACCCCGCCCGGCGGGATGTTCTCCAGGCCCCGGAACTCCACGGTGATGCCGACGAGGACGCGCAGGAGCCACAGGGTCACCCGTCCCCAGGTCTGGGCGAGCCAGAGCACGCTGCGCCGCGAGACCAGCAGCGGCAGGCCGCCGATCAGCAGGAGCGCGGTGACGAGGTAGAAGGCGATGTTGAACGCGAGCGAGCGAAGGAAGAGCATGACGGACCTTGGGCGCCGCATCGGCGCACGACGCGGCCTCCATACCGTCAACGCCCACCCACGGCCACTCCTGCGCGACCATCCCTGTGCGGCCCCTCCCGCGCGGGCTCGCACGTGAGGCCCGACCTGTGGCTTGGCTGCTCTTGTGGGCCTAGTGAGCCGGCGATAGAGCCGGGAGGGGTCCGGGCTCCCGCCGGCCCTGCAGCCAGCGAGCGCGCATGCCCGTCACCTTGTCCGCCTCCGCGCCCATCGTGGTCTTCGACCTCGACGGCACGCTCGCCGAGACGGCGGCGGATCTCAGCGCCACGCTCAACGTTGTGCTGGCGCGCGAGGGGCTGCCGCCCGTGGACGTGACGCGGGCGCGCGACCTGATCGGGGCGGGCGCCCGGGCCCTGATCGAGCGCGGCTTCGCGGCGGCGGGGCGGGATCTCCCCCGCGACCGGCTCGACACGCTGTTCCGGGTCTTCCTCGCCCATTACGGCCAGCACCTGTGCGACGCCTCGCACCTCTTCCCGGGCGTCGTCGCCTGCCTCGACCGGCTGCGGGCGGCCGGCTACCGGCTCGCCGTCTGCACCAACAAGGTCGAGGACCATTCGGTGCGGCTCCTGACGCTGCTCGGCGTCGCCGACCGCTTCGGGGCGATCTGCGGGCGCGACACCTTCCCGTACTGCAAGCCCGACCCGCGCCACCTGACGCAGACGATCGCGCGGGCGGGCGGCGACCCGGGCCGGGCCGTGATGGTGGGGGATTCGCGCACCGACATCGCGACCGCGCGGGCGGCCGGCATCCCGGTGGTGGCGGTGCCCTTCGGCTACACCGACGTGCCGGTGCAGGACCTCGGCCCCGACGCGGTGATCGACCATTTCGATCAGCTGTTCGATGCCGTGGAGGCGATGGCGGGCCGCACCCGCACGGCGGCCTGAGGGGCGCCTCGTCCCGCCACTCGCCCGGCATCGCCCGAACCGCCGTTCCGGTCGGGCTCCCGGCCGGGCGTCCCGATCATTTATCCTGGGTGCCTTGCTATCGAGGCCCGGGTATCCCATAATTGAACGATCGATTTTTGGCCGGATCTCCGGGCCTCTCCGCCCCGCTCGAGCTGGGCGCACGCTCTGACACTCTCTCCAAATCTTATCGATGAGCCGAGTTTGGTCGCGATGAACGCGCGCCAAGCTCATCTACACACTTGCCTAAACGACAGAGACGACCATGAGCATCGGCACCGTGAAGTGGTTCAACGGCCAGAAGGGCTTCGGTTTCATTCAGCCGGAAGACGGCAGCAAGGACGTGTTCGTCCACATCTCCGCCGTCGAGCGCTCCGGCATGCACTCCCTCTCCGAGGGCCAGAAGGTCTCCTACGAGCTGGAGACCGATCGCCGCAGCGGCAAGCAGTCCGCCGGCAACCTCAAGGCCGCGTAATCGTCGGCCGGGGATGCGTGCCTCGATGCGCGCATCCCCGCTTCAGAATGCTTTATAATATCTCTCAGGTGATAGTTTTGAATTTCGATTTCATTTCGAATACTGACAGTAAAGCGTCCATCAGCGATATACCGACCTTTCAGGTTCAGCAAATCTGGCAGCAGCTCGACGATGAGCGTGTCGATGTCAGTCATTTGATCGATCGGACCTACGGCTATCACTCGGAGCGGGAGCTGCGCTGGCACTTGGCGGACCGGTTCTCGCGCCCGGTGAGATCCCTCAGCCTGAGCCGGATGTGAGCGATGGGCACCTTCAAGGAGGCCCGGTTCGGTGACCGTCTGAAATCGGCGGGGGACGCCCGGAAGGCCATGCTGGCCCGCTTCCAGGCGCGGCCCGCGGCCGATGATCCGGTTCTGGCTGCCCGCCGCGCCGAGAGGCAGGCGATCAGCACGGCGCGGGCCGTGCGACACGCCGAGCGGGATGCCGCCCGCCACGCGGAGGTCGCCCGCCACGAGGCCGAGCAGATCCGGTTGCGTGAGCAGGACGCCGCCGATCAGGTGCGCGTTGCCGCCGAGGCGGAAGCCCGCGCGTCGAAGCTTCAAGCCGACCAGAAGGCGGCGCGTGACGCCCGGTATGCGGCCCGCAAGGCGCGCCGCGGCACCTGAGCGTCACCGCGCCACCGGAGTGTGGCGCATCATCACTCATCATCGAGGTATTGATCCATGTCGCACAAATATCAGCTGAATCAACGTGTGCAGATGGTGCGGATCGGTTTTTCGGATTCGCGCGTGAGCAGCGGCGAAACCTTCGAGATCGTGCGCCTGATGCCGGAGGACCGCGCCGGGGAGGCGTGCTACCGTATCCGCTCCGGGATGGCCGAGCGGGCCGTTCGCGAGAGCGAGATCGCTCCCACGCGCTAGGTGCGCCCACACTGGAGGATTCCGCCCGCCCCTGGTTGCGGCAGCGTTCTTCCAGATCGGACGTGCCGGGGAGCGAGGGTTCGGCGAACACGATCGTTGGAGGGCATGATGCCGACCGACCTTCCTCGACGATCCGGGCCTCCCCCGTCCGTCACTCTGCGGCTCGAACTCGTCCTCATCCGGCTGCGCTTGAGCGTGATCGGCTGGCGGCTCGATCGGGCTCGCGGCCGGCATGATCATCACGGCGTGCTGCGCCATCTCGACAGCTGGGCCCTGCTGCAGGATCGGCGCGTCGCCTGTCTCGGGACGCGTGCGCCCCCGGGGCTCGTCCGGTCGCACGACGAGACCTGCACCCGTATCCGCGCGACCGTCCGTCGGATCGATCGAGAAACCCGTCGCCTGACCTGGGCCGTGGGCCGCATGCGACGAGCGAGCCTGACGCAGGATCGGCGCGCCTACCGCCAAGCCGAACGCCTCTGCACGATCGCGGACCTCCGGCTCCGGAAGCTCTGGACCTCACTCTAGCGAATTCACTTAAGAGACTCGCCTCAGCCCCATCCGCTGGAGGGCCCGCGAGGCCGCAGATCTGCCTTCGCAGATTTCTGCGATCCTGAGCGAGCCTCGCGATCGGTCTTGCGGTGGGTAATTCTCTGAACCGTGTCAGAGGGCCGGATGGTGGGCGCGACAGGGATTGAACCTGTGACCCTTCGCGTGTGAAGCGAATGCTCTCCCGCTGAGCTACGCGCCCGGTCCGGCGGCTTCTAGGCGGGGCGCGGGCGGGCGTCAAGGCGGTTCGCACTGGGCGCGCGCCCCGCGCTTCCGTTTTTCCGGATCCGGGCGCGACAGTCGGCGCGCGGATGCTTGGAGCAGCACCCGATCGCGTTGCCATCGGGCTGCTCTAAGTCTTTGTGTCACTGCATTTTCTGCGACGAACCGGTATCCACTTCGTCGGAAAATGCTCTAGAAGCCCGGCATGGCTCCCGTCGTCCGCTTCGCCCCCTCGCCCACGGGCTACCTTCACATCGGCAACGCCCGCACGGCGCTGTTCAACGCTCTGTTCGCGCTGGCGCAGGGCGGCACCTTCTGGCTGCGGCTCGACGACACCGACGCCGCGCGCTCGACGCCGGAATTCGCCGCAGCGATCGCGCAGGATCTCGACTGGCTCGGCATCCCGCCCGACCGGGCGGTGCGCCAGTCGGACCGGGTGGCGCTCTACGACGCGGCGGCCGAGCGGCTGAAGGCCGCGGGCCGCCTCTACCCGGCCTACGAGACTCCCGAGGAGCTGGAGCGCCGCCGCCGCCGGCAGCTCGGGCGCGGCCTGCCGCCGGTCTACGACCGGGCGGCCCTGCGGCTCACGCCCGAGGAGCGCGCGGCGCTGGAGGCGGAAGGGCGCCGGCCGCACTGGCGCTTCCGGCTCGACCCGGGCGCCGTGGAGTGGGGCGACCTCGTGCGCGGCGCCTGCCACGTGGAAGCGGAGTCGCTCTCCGACCCGGTGCTGGTGCGGGCGGATGGCAGCTATCTCTACACGCTGCCCTCGGTGGTGGACGACGCCGAGATGGGAATCACGCACGTGATCCGCGGCGAGGACCACGTGACCAACACGGCGGTGCAGATCCAGATCTTTTCCGCCCTCGGGGCGCCGGTGCCGGAATTCGCGCACCACAACCTCATCACCACGGCGAGCGGGGAGGGGCTGTCGAAGCGCCTCGGCCACCTCTCGCTCCGGGGCCTGCGCGAGGCGGATTACGAGCCGCTGGCGGTGGCGGCGCTGGCGACGCTCACCGGATCGGCCGAGGCGGTGCGGCCGGTGGCGGATCTCGGCGAACTCGCGGGGCTCCTCGACCTCGCGCATGTCTCGCGCGCGCCGGCGAAGTTCGACACGCACGACCTCGACCAGCTCAACGCCCGGCTCGTCCACGCGATGCCCTACGGCGCGGCGGCCGGGCGCCTCGCGGAACTCGGGGTGCCGCATGAGGCCGGAGAGGCGTTCTGGACGGCGGTGCGGGCGAACCTCACCCGTGTCGCGGAGGCCGGGCCGTGGTGGGGCGTGGTGCAGGGGCCGGTGACGCCGGTGATCGCGGATGCGGCCTTTGCGGCCAGGGCGGCGGCGCTGCTGCCGCCCGAGCCGTGGGATGCCGGCACCTGGAAGGCGTGGGGCGAGGCGGTGAAGGCCGAGACCGGGCTCAAGGGCCGGGCCCTCTTCCTCCCGCTGCGGCTCGCGCTGACCGGGCTCGACCACGGCCCGGACCTTGCCGGGCTCCTGCCCCTGATTGGCCGCGCCCGTAGCCTGCGGCGGCTCGCGGGCGAGAGCGCCTGACAGGGGGAGTGCAGAGGGCGTCACGCCCTCTGCCGGGGTCTCCAGGGGCGGAGCCCCTGGATCGGGCGGTTCAAACACCGGCCGAGATCCGGCGCGGGCGGGTCCCGAGCGCCGCGAGCGCGAGGTCGAACAGCCCTCGGACGGCATCGCTCCACAGGGACAGGGGCGTCGGCGGGGCCACCGGGATCACCGCGTGGGCCTCGTAGCCGCCCAGCCGAAGGTCGGCGTCGAGCTTGCCGGCGAGCCCGAGCAGCGCCCGGTTGCTGGCGAGCGCGCGCAGATGCACCCGCGCGACGCCCGCGTGGCGGGCCGCGCCGCGCAGGCGGGTGGCGAGCGCGGTGCCGAGGCCGCGGCGGCGATAGGGCCGCTCGACCGTGAAGGCGGCCTCCGCCTCGGTACCGAGCCCGCCGGATTCCATCGGCCGCAACTCGCCGATGCCGCGCAGCACGCCGTCCACGAAGGCGCCGTAGACGACGCCGTCGCGGGCGAGCGCGCCCGCCCCGTAGGCCTGCACCCCGGCCTCGCTCACCGTCCCCATGAACCGGCTGAACCGCGTCTCGCGGTCGAGGCGCCGGAAATGGGCCTCGACGGCCACCCGATCGGCCGGCCAGAGCCGCCGGACCAGATATCCGTCCGCATCGCGATGGGACATGGCTTCCATTCTCCAGGATGACGAGCCCCCTCATCGTCCCGGACATTTCCTTCCCGCTCCCGGCCGCGGCCGGGATTGTGCAATGCAGCAAAGGGCGGTGCCGTTCCGGCTCAAGGGCTCGGGGCCGCCCTGCCGGGAGCGCATGGTTCTGCCCTGAAACGATCGCATTGCACCGCAGTGCGCGGCGGTCTAAGCCGGGAAACGTGACCCACAGCCCCGCTTCTCCCGCCTCTACCGGTCCCGTCGCCGCCCGCTACGATGCCCTGGTCGAGGGCGGCGCGATCGAGCGCGATCCGGCCCAGACGGACCTCGTCGCGCAGCTGGACGCCCTGATCGACACCCTGGAGCACACGCCGCCGCCGGAGAAGCCGGGCGTGTTCGGGCGGCTGTTCGGGCGCCGGCCGGAGCCGGTGGCGGCCCCGAAGGGCCTCTACGTCTGGGGGCTCGTCGGGCGCGGCAAGACGATGCTGATGGACCTCTTCCACGAGGCGGCGCCCGGTCCGAAGCGCCGGGTGCATTTCCATGCCTTCATGGGGGACGTGCACGACCGCATCCACCGCCACCGGCAGGCGGTGAAGGCGGGCCAGGCCAAGGGCGACGACCCGATCGCGCCGGTGGCCGAGGCGCTGGCCGAGGAAGCGCGCCTCCTCTGCTTCGACGAGTTCACGGTGACGGACATCGCCGACGCGATGATCCTCGGACGCCTGTTCACCGCACTGTTCGGCCACGGCGTGGTGATGGTGGCGACCTCCAACGTCGCGCCCGACCGGCTCTACGAGGGCGGGCTCAACCGGGCGCTGTTCCTGCCCTTCATCGGGCTCCTGCTGGAGCGGGTGGAGGTGGTGCGCCTGGATTCCCGCACCGATTTCCGGCTGGAGAAACTCGGCGGCAGCCCGGTCTACCACGTGCCGGCGGACGGGGCCGCGGAGACGGCGCTGACGCGCGCCTTTCGGGCGCTCACCGGCCGGGAGCAGGGCAGCCCGGCCACGATCGAGGTGAAGGGGCACGAGGTCTGGATCCCCGAGGCAGCGGCCGGGGTCGCGCGCTTCACCTTCGCGGATCTCTGCGCCCGCCCGCTCGGCGCGGCCGACTACCTCGCGCTCGCCGAGCGGTTCCACACCCTGATCGTCGAGGCGATCCCGGTGATGGAGATCGCCCAGCGCAACGAGGCCAAGCGCTTCATCACGCTGGTCGATGCGCTCTACGACACCCGCACCAAGCTCCTCGCCTCGGCGCAGGCCGAGCCGATCGACCTCTACCGGGCGGATTCCGGCCGCGAGGCCTTCGAGTTCGAGCGCACGGTCTCGCGGCTGATCGAGATGCGCTCGGAGGAATACCTCGCGCTCCCGCACGGGCGGCCGGATTCGGAGGCGTCGGGGCGCAGCACCGGCCTCGTGGAGACCTGAGAGGCACCCACCGCGCGCGCCATCCCCCGGAGGGCTTCCCGCCCCCCGGACTCCCGGCTAACCTTCCGGCCGATCCGGAAGGGCCGGTCCTTCCCTCCCGTCCGCCCCCGTCCCGACCATGCCCCGCGGCCAAGCCGGCGCCGACCCCCGCGACGAACCGGATGCGCCGGGCGACAAGGCGCGCGCGCCGCGCGCCGGAGCGGTGCGCCTCTCGCCGGACGGACAGCTTCTGGTCGGACCGGCGGCCCGCGCGCGGGCGGCCCCTCCCTCGGCGGATGCGCGGCTGCTCGCCATCGCGGGCGAGCACGTCCGCCGCCTCGGGCACCGGCAGGTGACGGTGGTGGGCGTGGCGGCGGAAGCCGGCATGACCCACGCCAACGTCTACCGCTACTTCCCGTCGAAGACCGCCTTGGTCGACGCGGTGGCGGGGCGCTGGCTGCGGGAGGTCGAGGCCGAGCTCGCGGCGATCGCGGACGCCCCGGACCCGGCCGACGACAAGCTGGAGCGCCTGCTCCTCGCCCTCGCCGCGCTGCAGCGGGAGGTGCTGATGGGCGATCCCCACCTCTTCGCCGTCCATCTGGACGCCACGGTCGAGTCCCGGCCGATCGCCCGGCGCCACCGCGGGCGCCTGCGCCTCTTGGTCGAGCGGGTGATCGAGGAGGGGCTGAATGCCGGGGCCTTCGCGTTGCGGGACCGGGAGCGGGCGATCGCCTTCGTGTTCGACGCCAGCCACCGCTTCATCCATCCCGCCTCGGTCCAGCTCGACGCCGAGGTGCCCCGCGACCTGATCGAGACGCGGTTCGGCGCGGTGATCCGGGCGATCCTGCGGGTCCTGCGCACCGGCACGCTGTGAGCCGAATGACAAATCGGACGATTTGTAACGAGGCTTGGCGCTTCCGCTAAGTATCTGACCGATCAGGCCGAAGCCGGTCCGTTGACTCTCCGGAAGGCGGCCCGCCCCCGCCGTTCCCAGCCTCGGCCGGCCCGTTCGGGTTGTCGGCCCGGGGCTTTTCCGCCAAACAGGCCTGCGCCGGCGCGGGGTCCCTCGCGAGCGGATCCCGGCCCCTGACGGTTCCAACACACCGCGAAGGATCGGTTCTCACATGGCACGCAAGAAGATCGCGCTGATCGGCGCCGGGCAGATCGGCGGCACGCTCGCGCACCTCGCCGGCCTCAAGGAACTCGGCGACGTCGTGCTGTTCGACATCGCCGACGGCGTGCCGCAGGGCAAGGGCCTCGACATCGCCGAATCCGCGCCCGTCGACGGCTTCGACGCCAAGTACAGCGGCGCGAGCGACTACGCGGCCATCGCGGGCGCCGACGTGGTGATCGTGACGGCCGGCGTGCCGCGCAAGCCCGGCATGAGCCGGGACGACCTCATCGGCATCAACCTCAAGGTGATGGAGGCGGTGGGCCAGGGCATCAAGACCCACGCCCCGAACGCCTTCGTGATCTGCATCACCAACCCGCTCGACGCGATGGTGTGGGCGCTGCAGAAATTCTCGGGGCTGGCGCCGAACAAGATCGTCGGCATGGCCGGCGTGCTCGATTCCGCCCGCTTCCGCCACTTCCTGGCCGAGGAGTTCCAGGTCTCGGTGGAGGACGTCACCGCCTTCGTGCTCGGCGGCCACGGCGACGACATGGTGCCGCTCGTGCGCTACTCGACGGTGGCCGGCGTGCCCCTGCCCGACCTCGTGAAGATGGGCTGGACCAGCCAGGACAAGCTCGACGCGATGGTCGAGCGCACCCGCAAGGGCGGCGGCGAGATCGTCAACCTGCTCAAGACCGGCTCGGCCTTCTACGCGCCGGCGGCCTCGGCTATCGCGATGGCGGAGAGCTACCTCAAGGACAAGAAGCGGGTCCTGCCCTGCGCGGCCCACCTCTCCGGCCAGTACGGGGTCGACGGCCTGTTCATCGGCGTGCCGATCGTGATCGGCGAGAACGGCGTCGAGCGCATCGTCGAGGTCGCGTTCTCGCCCGACGAGAAGGCGATGTTCGAGAAGTCCGTCGCCTCGGTGAAGGGCTTGGTCGAGGCCTGCAAGGGGATCAACGCGGCGCTGGCGTGAGGGCGAAGAGCGAGGTGGGGTGCCGCGCGAGGCACCCCGGTTCCGCTCGCATCCATTCGCCACTCCCACTTCGCCCATTCCGAGGACGCCCATGAACATCCACGAATACCAAGCCAAGGCCGTGCTGAAGGAGTTCGGCCTGCCGGTCTCGAACGGCAAGGCGATCTTCAAGGCCGCCGAGGCCGAGGCCGCCGCCAAGGAACTCGGCGGTCCGCTCTGGGTGGTGAAGTCCCAGATCCACGCCGGCGGGCGCGGCAAGGGCAAGTTCAAGGAGGCGGAGGCCGGCGAGAAGGGCGGCGTGCGCCTCGCCAAGTCGATCGACGAGGTCAAGACCTTCGCCGAGCAGATGCTCGGACGCACCCTCGTGACGATCCAGACCGGCGAGGCCGGCAAGCAGGTCAACCGCCTCTACATCGAGGACGGCTCGGACATCGAGACCGAGTTCTACCTCTCGATGCTGGTCGACCGCGAGACCGGCCGGGTCGCCTTCGTGGTCTCGACCGAGGGCGGCATGGACATCGAGCAGGTGGCCCACGACACCCCTGAGAAGATCGTGACCTTCTCGGTCGATCCGGCCACCGGCATCATGCCCCATCACGGCCGCGCGGTGGCCAAGGCGCTCGGGCTAACCGGCCCGCTCGCCAAGGAGGCGGAGGATCTCACCGCCAAGCTCTACCGGGCGTTCACCGCCAAGGACATGAGCATGCTGGAGATCAACCCGCTGATCGTGTCCGGGGACGGGCACCTCAAGTGCCTGGACGCCAAGATCTCCTTCGACTCCAACAGCCTCTACCGCCATCCCGACATCGTGCAGCTGCGCGACGTGACGGAGGAGGACGACAAGGAGATCGAGGCCTCGAAGTACGACCTCGCCTACATCGCGCTCGACGGCACCATCGGCTGCATGGTGAACGGCGCCGGCCTGGCCATGGCCACCCTCGACATCATCAAGCTCTACGGCGAGGAGCCGGCGAACTTCCTCGATGTCGGCGGCGGCGCCTCCGAGGAGAAGGTCACGGCGGCGTTCAAGATCATCACCGCCGACCCGAACGTGAAGGGCATCCTCGTCAACATCTTCGGCGGGATCATGAAGTGCGACGTGATCGCCAACGGGGTGATCGCGGCCGTGAAGACGGTGGGCCTGCAGGTGCCGCTGGTGGTGCGGCTGGAGGGCACGAACGTCGAGAAGGGCAAGGAGATCATCCGGAATTCCGGGCTCAACGTGATCCCGGCGGACGACCTCGACGACGCCGCGCAGAAGATCGTGGCGGCGGTGCGCCAGGGCTGAGGCGGCGCGCGGGGTCGACCCGGACGATCGGAGCGAGCGATGACGAAGGTGATCCTGGACCTCGACGAGACGACCCTCGACCGCGTCGCCAGCGTGGCGCGGGCGCGGCAGACCTCGATCGAGGAGCTGCTTCAGCAGCATGCCAGAGACCTCGTCGCGCTCGCCCCGGTCGAGATCCACAATCCCGGCCACCGCGCCCTCATGGCCGTGCTGGACGAGCCGCCGGAGGAGGGCCGCGCGGCTCTCCACGACCGGCGTCGCGACCGGGCCGAGACCTACGCCGACAACCGCCGGCGTCTGCTCGCCCTGATCGACGCCACCACCGGCGATCTCGGGTCCGATGTCTGGAGCAGGACGCACTTCTATGAGTCCTGACTGCTTCCTCGACACGAACGTGCTGATCTACGCGGCCCTCGGCCGCTTCTCGGCGCCCAGCAAGTACGAGCGCGCCCGCCTGCTCATCGCGGAGACGGATTTCGGCATCTCGGGACAGGTCCTGCAGGAATTCTTCTACAACGCCACGCGCAAGTCGAAGACGCCGCTCACCTCGGCGGAGGCAATCGCGTGGATCGAAACCCTGCGGGACCGCCACTTCGCGCACATCACCATCGACAGCGTCACGCGGGCCTCCGATATCTGCGACCGCTACCGGATCAACTACTGGGATGCTGCGATCGTCGCGGCGGCCGAGCGGCTCGGCGCCCCTGTCGTCTACAGCGAAGACCTCAACGACGGACAGACATACGGCTCGGTCCATGTCGTGAATCCGTTCCGTCCGATCTGAACACGCACGCCGGAAAGACACGCATGTCCATCCTCATCGACAAGAACACCAAGGTGATCTGCCAGGGCTTCACCGGCAAGAACGGCACCTTCCACTCCGAGCAGGCGATCGCCTACGGCACCAAGATGGTCGGCGGCACCAGCCCCGGCAAAGGCGGGTCGACCCATCTCGGCCTGCCCGTCTTCGACACCGTGAAGCAGGCCCGCGAGGCCACGGGGGCGGATGCCTCCGTGGTCTACGTGCCGCCGCCGGGCGCGGCCGACGCGATCTGCGAGGCGATCGACGCCGAGATCCCGCTGATCGTCTGCATCACCGAGGGCATCCCGGTCCTCGACATGGTGCGGGTCAAGCGGGCGCTGGAGGGCTCGAAGTCGCGCCTCGTCGGCCCGAACTGCCCCGGCATCGTCACGGCGGGCGAGTCGAAGATCGGCATCATGCCGGCCAACATCTTCCGGCCGGGCTCGGTCGGGATCGTGTCGCGCTCCGGCACGCTCACCTACGAGGCGGTCTTCCAGACCTCGAACGAGGGCTTGGGCCAGACCACGGCGGTGGGCATCGGCGGCGATCCGGTCAAGGGCACCGAGTTCATCGACATGCTGGAGATGTTTCTCGCCGACGACCGGACCGAGTCGATCGTGATGATCGGCGAGATCGGCGGCTCGGCCGAGGAGGAGGCGGCGCAGTTCATCGCCGACGAGGCCAAGCGCGGGCGCAAGAAGCCGATGGTGGGCTTCATCGCCGGCCGCACGGCGCCTCCGGGCCGCCGCATGGGCCATGCGGGCGCGATCATCTCGGGCGGCAAGGGCGGCGCCGAGGACAAGATCGCCGCCATGGAGGAGGCCGGCATCCGGGTCTCGCCCTCGCCGGCCCGCCTCGGCAAGACCCTGGTCGAGGTGCTCAAGGGCTGAGCACCCCTTGGCCCTGCGGCCCGCGCATGGCAGCCGCCGTGCCCGGGCCGCCGGATCCGACACCATATAGACGCTGATCCTCCGGGTGCCCGACGGGCATCCCCCCTCACCGAACAGGCCGCCCTCGAACGGGCACACGACCCGGCCGAACCTGCGGGACGACAGACGCCATGGCACGCCAGGACGCGAACGACGCCCTCCTCGGAACCTCGTTCCTCTACGGGGCCAACGCCGCCTACATCGAGGATCTGTACGCCGCCTACACGCGCGACCCGAACGCCGTGGACCCGGAATGGCGCAGCTTCTTCGCCGGGCTGAAGGAGGACCAGGCGGTCGTCGTCAAGAACGCCGAGGGCGCGTCCTGGACCAAGCCGAACTGGCCGGTGGCGGCCAACGGCGAGATCGTCTCGGCCCTCGACGGCAACTGGACCACCCTCGAGAAGGCGGTCGGCGAGAAGATCAAGGCCCGCACCGAGGCCAAGGACGCGGCGGTCTCCCCCGCCGAGGTGCAGCAGGCGACGAAGGATTCGGTGCGCGCGATCATGCTGATCCGCGCCTACCGCATGCGCGGCCACCTGCACGCCAAGCTCGATCCCCTCGGCCTCCAGCCCCGCAGCGACCAGGAGGAACTGCACCCGCAGCATTACGGCTTCACCGAAGCCGACTGGGACCGGCCGATCTTCCTCGACAACGTGCTCGGGCTCGAATTCGGCACGATCCGCGAGATCGTGGCGATCCTGGAGCGCACCTACTGCCAGACGCTCGGCGTCGAGTTCATGCACATCTCCGATCCCGAGGAGAAGGCCTGGCTCCAGGAGCGCATCGAGGGCAAGGACAAGGAGATCTCGTTCACCGAGCAGGGACGGCGGGCGATCCTCAACAAGCTGATCGAGGCGGACGGCTTCGAGAAATTCCTCGACCTCAAGTACACCGGCACCAAGCGGTTCGGCCTCGACGGCTCGGAGGCGATGGTCCCGGCGCTGGAGCAGATCATCAAGCGCGGCGGCGCGCTCGGCGTGAAGGAGATCGTGATCGGCATGGCCCATCGCGGCCGCCTCAACGTGCTCGCCAACGTGATGAGCAAGCCGTTCCGGGCGATCTTCCACGAGTTCAAGGGCGGCTCGGCCTCGCCCGCCGAGGTCGAGGGCTCGGGCGACGTCAAGTACCACCTCGGCGCGTCGAGCGACCGGACCTTCGACGGCAACAACGTCCACCTGTCGCTGACCGCCAATCCGTCGCACCTCGAGATCGTCGATCCGGTGGTGCTCGGCAAGGTGCGCGCCAAGCAGGACCAGCACCACGACGCCCCCGACCAGCGCACCTCGGTGCTGCCGCTCCTCATCCACGGCGACGCGGCCTTCGCGGGCCAGGGCGTGGTGGCGGAGTGCCTCGGCCTGTCGGGCCTGAAGGGCCACCGCACCGGCGGCTCGATCCACTTCATCATCAACAACCAGATCGGCTTCACCACCGATCCGCGTTTTTCGCGCTCCTCGCCCTACCCGTCCGACGTCGCCAAGATGGTCGAGGCGCCGATCTTCCACTGCAACGGCGACGATCCCGAGGCCGTGACCTTCGCCGCCAAGGTCGCCACCGAGTACCGGCAGAAATTCCACAAGCCGGTGGTGATCGACATGCTGTGCTACCGGCGCTTCGGCCACAACGAGGGCGACGAGCCCGCCTTCACCCAGCCGCGGATGTACCAGATCATCCGCAAGCATCCCTCGACGCTGGAGATCTACGGCAAGCGCCTGGTCGAGGCCGGTGCCGTCAGCCAGGCCGACCTCGACGCCCGCAAGGCCGAGTTCCGCACGGCCCTCGACAGCGAGTTCGACATCGCCACCTCCTACAAGGCCAACAAGGCGGATTGGCTCGACGGGCGCTGGTCGGGCCTGAAGTCGGTGCGCGAGGACGAGGACGACCCGCGCCGCGGCCGCACCGGGATGCCGGTCGAGACCCTGCGGGAGATCGCCGGGCGCATCACGAAGGTGCCGCAGGACTTCCACCTGCACCGCACGATCCAGCGCTTCCTCGACAACCGCATGAAGGCGATCGAGACCGGCGAGGGCCTCGACTGGGCCACCGCCGAGGCGCTGGCCTTCGGCTCGCTGCTCCTCGAAGGCCACCGGGTGCGCCTGTCCGGCCAGGACGTCGAGCGCGGCACCTTCTCGCAGCGCCACTCGGTGCTGATCGACCAGCAGAACGAGGAGCGCTACACGCCCCTCAACCACATCCGCGACGGGCAGTCCCGCTACGAGGTCATCAACTCGATGCTCTCGGAGGAGGCGGTGCTCGGCTTCGAGTACGGCTACTCGCTGGCCGAGCCGAACGCGCTGGTGCTGTGGGAGGCGCAGTTCGGCGATTTCGCCAACGGCGCCCAGGTCGTGATCGACCAGTTCATCTCGTCCGGCGAGCGCAAGTGGCTGCGCATGTCCGGCCTCGTGATGCTGCTGCCGCACGGCTACGAGGGCCAGGGGCCGGAGCATTCCTCGGCCCGCCTGGAGCGCTACCTGCAGATGTGCGCCGAGGACAACATGCAGGTCGCCAACTGCTCGACCCCGGCGAACTACTTCCACATCCTGCGCCGGCAGCTGAAGCGCGATTTCCGCAAGCCGCTCGTCCTGATGACGCCGAAGTCGCTGCTGCGCCACAAGCGGGCGGTGTCGCGGCTCGACGAATTCACCGAGGGCGAGAGCTTCCACCGCGTGCTGTGGGACGATGCCGAGCGGGCTCCAGACGGCGTCAAGCTCGTCAAGGACGACAAGGTCCGCCGCGTCGTGCTCTGCTCGGGCAAGGTCTACTACGACCTGTTCGAGGAGCGCGAGAAGCGGGGCATCAACGACGTCTACCTGCTGCGCGTCGAGCAGCTCTACCCGTTCCCGCTCAAGTCGCTGGCCGGGGAGGTCTCGCGCTTCCGCAACGCCGAGGTGATCTGGTGCCAGGAGGAGCCCAAGAACATGGGCGCCTGGGCCTTCGTCGAGCCCTATCTCGAATGGGTGCTCAACCAGGCGGGCACGCCCTCCAAGCGGCCCCGCTACGTCGGGCGGCCCGCCTCGGCCTCGACGGCGGTCGGCCTGATGTCCAAGCACCAGGCGCAGCTCCAGGCCTTTCTCAACGAGGCCTTCGCCGTCTGACGGCGGGGGGCGAGCCGCGATGGCGTTCTTCTTCTGCAGATTGGTGGCCCCGCGCCCGAGCTTCCCGGGGGACATGACCCCCGCGGAGGCCGCGGCGATGCAGGCCCACGTCGCGTACTGGACGCGCTTCGCTCACATCGGCAAGGCGCTCGCCTTCGGCCCCGTCCTCGACCCGGCCGGACCCTGGGGCCTCGGCCTCCTGTCCGTCGCCGACGCGGCGGAGGCGCGGGCCTTCACCGAGGGCGACCCGGTCGTCACCGCGGGCCTCGGCTTCCGCTACGAGATCCACCCCATGCCGCAGCTCAGCCTCGGGCGGGCCGCGGCGCCCGACTCCACCCCCGCCTGACTTCAAGGAGGCGCCCCGCCCGGGGCGCGATGCCATGGCCACCGAAATCCGCGTTCCGACGCTCGGCGAATCCGTCAACGAGGCCACGATCGGCCGCTGGTTCAAGAAGCCGGGCGACCCGGTGAAGGCCGACGAGCCCCTGGTCGAGCTCGAAACCGACAAGGTGACGCTCGAAGTCAATGCCCCGGCCTCGGGCCAGCTCGGCGACATCGTGGCCAAGGACGGCGAGACGGTGGAGCCCGGCGCGCTGCTCGGCTCGATCGTGGAGGGCGGGGCCGCGGCCGGCAACGGCGCGGCGGCGCCCGCCAAGGAGGCCCCCAAGGACGCCACCAGGGAGGCCCCGAAGGCCGCGCCCGCCGAGGCGCCGGCCCGGACCTCCTCGGCCTCCTACGGCAGCCACGGCGACGCCGCCCCGCCCGCCGCCCGCCAGAGCCAGGATCACGGCCCGGCCGTGACGCGCCTCGCGCACGAATCCGGCATCGACCCCGCCTCGCTCCAGGGTTCGGGCAAGGACGGCCGCGTCACGAAGGGCGACATGCTGGCCGCCTCCTCCGGCGCCCGCGCCCCGGCGCCCGCCTCCGCGCCCCTGCCGCAGGTCGCCCGCGCGCCGTCGGCGCCCGATGATGCCGCGCGCGAGGAGCGCGTGCGCATGACCAAGCTGCGCCAGACCATCGCCCGGCGCCTCAAGGACGCGCAGAACATCGCCGCCATGCTGACGACGTTCAACGACGTCGACATGAGCGCCGTGATGGCCCTGCGCCAGCAGTACAAGGACGTGTTCGAGAAGAAGCACGGCACGAAGCTCGGCTTCATGGGCTTCTTCACCAAGGCGGTGATCCAGGCCCTGAAGGACGTGCCGGCGGTGAACGCCGAGATCGACGGACAGGACATCGTCTACAAGAATTATTACCACGTCGGCATCGCGGTCGGCACCGACAAGGGCCTGGTGGTGCCGGTGGTGCGCAACGCCGACGACCTGTCGATCGCCGGGATCGAGAAGGCGATCGCCAATTTCGGCCGCAAGGCCCGCGACGGGAAGCTCTCCATCGACGAGATGCAGGGCGGCACCTTCACGATCACCAACGGCGGCATCTACGGCTCGCTGATGTCGACGCCGATCCTCAACGCGCCGCAATCGGGCATCCTCGGCATGCACCGCATCGAGGAGCGCCCGGTGGTGCGGGCCGGCAAGATCGAGGTGCGGCCGATGATGTACCTCGCGCTGTCCTACGATCACCGCATCGTGGACGGGAAGGAGGCCGTGACCTTCCTGGTGCGGGTCAAGGAGGCCCTGGAGGACCCGGCGCGGCTGGTGCTGGATCTCTGATCGGACGCGGGCAGCGCGGGATCCCCTCTCCCGTGCGGGAGAGGGGTAGGGGTGAGGGTCCCGGGAGGGTGCCGCAGGAAGGCGGAACGCTGCCGCTACCAGCACCTCCGGCAGGAGTGAGGACTGAGCCGTTCCGCTCCCCTCACCACGCCCTGTGTTTCACTGCGGCCCTACCTGGACCCTCACGCGGGATCTTCGATCCCCTGCCCCTCTCCCGCACGGGAGAGGGGCGCTGCTTGCGCTTCGCCGGTGGAGGGTGAGGCGAGATCTCGGATGAAGGACGGCATGTGATGGACAAGGTCTTGGTCGTCACCGGCGGCAGCCGCGGCATCGGGCGCGCGGTATGCCTGCTCGCCGCCGAGCGCGGCTGGACAATCTGCCTCTCCTACGTGGCGAACCACGAGGCCGCGGATGCGGTGGTGCGCGAGATCGAGGCCAAGGGAGGCAAGGCGCTCGCGGTGAAGAGCGACGTGGCGGTCGAGGCCGACATCGCCGCGCTGTTCGAGGCGGCCGATCGGCTCGGGCCCCTCGGCGGCCTCGTCAACAACGCGGGCGTGGTCGATCGCGCCGCGCGCGTCGAGGACATGGATGCGGCGCGCCTCACCCGCATGATGACCACGAACGTCACCGGCTCCATCCTGTGCGCGGCGCAGGCCGTGCGGCGGATGTCGACCAAGCGCGGCGGGCAGGGCGGCGCCATCGTCAACCTGTCGTCGGTGGCCGCCCGCCTCGGGGGACCGAACCAGTACGTCGACTACGCCGCCTCGAAGGGCGCGATCGACACCTTTACGACCGGCCTCGCCCTGGAGGTCGCCGCCGAGGGCATCCGGGTCAACGCAGTGGCGCCGGGGCTGATCGACACCGACATCCACGCCAGCGGCGGCCAGCCCGACCGGATGGCGCGCCTCGGCCCCTCCACGCCGATCGGGCGGGCGGGCACTGCCGAGGAGGTCGCCGCCCCGATCGTCTGGCTGCTCTCGGACGAGGCGTCCTACACGACCGGCACCATCGTGACGGTCTCGGGCGGGCGCTGAGCGCCCAGCCTCTTCCCTCTCCCTTCCTCATCCAGCACGCGGCGCCGCGCGCCGGCCAACTCGCGGGTTCCCGACCATGTCCTACGATCTCGTCGTCATCGGCACCGGTCCGGGCGGCTACGTCTGCGCGATCCGTGCGGCGCAGCTCGGCCTGAAGACGGCCGTGGTCGAGAAGCGGCCGACCCACGGCGGCACCTGCCTCAACGTCGGCTGCATCCCCTCGAAGGCCCTGCTGCACGCCTCCGAGGCCTTCGAGGAGACGACCAAGCACCTGCCGGCGCTCGGCATCACGGTGGGCGAGCCGCAACTCGACCTCGCGAAGATGATGGCCTTCAAGCAGGAGGGCGTGGACGGCAACACCAAGGGCGTCGCCTACCTCCTCAAGAAGAACGGCGTCGAGACCTTCCAGGGCGTCGGGCGCCTCGCGGGGGCGGGCCGCGTCGAGGTGCAGTCCGAGGACGGCGGCAACCAGCTCCTGGAGACCAAGGCCATCGTCATCGCCACGGGCTCGGACGTGGCGAACCTGCCCGGCGTCACCATCGACGAGGAGGTGGTGGTCTCCTCCACGGGCGCCCTCGACCTCACCGCGGTGCCGGGCAAGCTCCTGATCATCGGCGCGGGCGTGATCGGCCTCGAACTCGGCTCGGTCTGGCGGCGGCTCGGCTCCGAGGTCGTGGTGGTGGAGTATCTGGACCGCATCCTGCCCGGCATGGACGGCGAGGTGGGCAAGCAGTTCCAGCGCATCCTCGAGAAGCAGGGCATCGCCTTCCGCCTGTCCTCGAAGGTCACGGGCGTCGAGCGCACCAACGCGGGCGCCAAGGTCACGGTGGAGCCGGCGGCGGGCGGCACCGCGGAGACGCTGGAGGCCGACGTGGTGCTCGTCGCGATCGGGCGCGTGCCCTACACGGCGGGGCTCGGCCTCGACACGGTCGGCGTGCAGCTCGATTCCAAGGGCCGCATCCTCACCGACAACGACTACGCCACCAACGTCACGGGCGTCTACGCCATCGGCGACGTCATCGCCGGGCCGATGCTGGCCCACAAGGCCGAGGACGAGGGCGTGGCGGTCGCCGAGATCCTGGCCGGCAAGTCCGGCCACGTGAATTACGGCGTGATCCCGAACGTGGTCTACACCACCCCGGAGGTGGCCTCCGTCGGCAAGACCGAGGAGGAGCTGAAGAAGGACGGGATCGCCTACAACACCGGCAAGTTCCCGTTCACCGCCAACGGCCGTGCCAAGGTCAACCACACGACGGACGGCTTCGTGAAGGTGCTGGCGGACGCCAAGACCGACCGGGTGCTCGGGGTCCACATCGTCGGGCCGGACGCCGGCAACCTCATCATGGAGGTGGCGGTGGCGATGGAGTTCGGCGCCTCCTCGGAAGACATCGCCCGCACCTGCCACGCGCACCCGACGCTGACCGAGGCCGTCAAGGAGGCGGCGCTCGCGGTGGAGAAGCGCGCGCTGCACATGTGAGGTGGAGGCCGGCGTCCTCGCCTCCCGGTCGCCCTCACGCAGAAGGGGGCGCGCGATGCGCGGCCCCTT
>NZ_JBKIBX010000001.1:143922-168532 GCF_046557895.1 Methylobacterium oryzisoli
CCGCGCGATGCGCGGCCCCTTCTGCGTCTCGTCACCCTGCGCTCTCGGCGATCACGCCCGCGCCGTGCCGCGGGACCCGGTCTGGACCTCCGGCCCCTCCGTGATCGCGTTCAGCAGGTAGGGCCGGCGCAGGCTGAGCAGGTGGTACATCAGCCGGTCGACGTCGCGGGCGAAGAACGGCTTCTTCAGCACGTAATCGACGCCGAAATGGCGCGACGCCTGAGCCATCATCGCCCGGTCCCCGCCGGTCATCAGGATCAGCGGGGTGCCGGGGGCGACGTCGCGGGCGTGGCAGGCCAGTTCGAGCCCGTCCATGCCCTTCAGGCCGAGATCGATCATCGCGACGTCGCAGGTGCCGAGGCGGATCAGCTTCACGGCGTGCTGGCCGTTGTCGGTCTCCTCCACCTCCATCCGGAAGCCGCTGCGCGCGAGGATGCGCCGCACCAGGGCGCGGCTCTGGGCGGCGCTGTCCACGAGGAGCAGGCGCGTCGGCCGACGCCGCCGGACATAGGCGTTCAGCAGCCCCGTCACGTGCTCCACGTCGAGGGGGGTGCGCAGGAACTCGTAGGCGTCGAGATGCCGGGACACCTCGGTCCAGCGGGGGAAGACCTGGCTGGCGAGCAGGATCAGGCAGGGCAGCGCCATGCCCTTGGCCTTGAGGGTCGCCACCGCCTCCGGCCCCGAGATGTCGTCGAACTGAAGCCCCACGAAGGCGATGTCGGGCCGCTGGCGCAGGCAGGCCTCGAAGGCGGCGCGTCCCGTCGACACCTCGATCACCGCCGCGGTCGGATCGAAGTCGCGCACCAGCGTGACGATCTGCGCGCGCAGGGCGGGCGACCGTTCGGCCACGAGCACCACGATCACGGGCGCCCCGCTCTCGTCCGATCCGGTCAGCGCCATGAGCCACCACTTCACGTAAAAATGTCTAGTAGAAGGACCGTATGACACAAAGCTTAGCATCGGCTTACGCCGATCAAGCCCGCGGGTGTGCTGCCGCATAGGCGCCGAGCAGGCGGGCAGCATCGACTTTGGTGTAGAGCTGCGTCGTCGCCAGCGAGGCGTGCCCGAGCAGGTCCTGGATCGCCCGCAGGTCGCCCTGGCGTGCGAGGAGATGCGTCGCGAAGGAGTGCCGCAGGGCGTGCGGCGTCGCGCTGTCGGGCAGGCCGAGCGCGCCGCGCAGGGAGGCCACCGCGAGCTGCACGATGCGCGGCGAGAGCGGTCCGCCCTTGGCGCCGACGAAGAGCGGCCCCTCCGGGGACAGCGCGTAGGGGCAGAGCGCGAGGTACTCGGCGACCGCCCCCTGCACCGGCGCGATCACCGGCACCATCCGGGTCTTTCCCCCCTTGCCCAGGACCGTGAGGGTGTCGATGCCGTTCACCGGCGCATCTCGGCGCCGCACGCCGAGCGCCTCGCCGATGCGCAGGCCCGCCCCGTAGAGCAGGGCCAGCACGGCGGCGTCGCGGGCCAGGATCCAGGGCGCGCGATCCTCGCCGGCCCGGATGTCGGGGCTCGCCATCGCCACGGCGGCCGGCACGGGCAGCGGACGCGGCAGCCGCCGCTCCACCTTCGGCGAGCGCACCGCCGAGAGGGCCGCCACCGTGCCGTGGCCCTCCCGGTCGAGGTGGCGCGCGAAGGAGCGCAGGGCGGCGAGCGCCCGCATCAGGCTGCGCCCGCCGATCCCCTCCGCCCGCCGGGCCGCCATGAAGCCGCGCAGGTCCCGGGGCTTGAGCGCGACGAGGGCCGGGATGTCCGGGTTCTCGCCGGTGCGGGCGAGATGGGCCAGGAACTGACGCAGGTCGCGGCCGTAGGCCTCGACGGTGTTGGCCGAGAAACGCCGCTCCCGCTCCAGCTCCGCGAGCCACGCGGCCGCCGCCTCGCGCAGCGCCGCCGTGCCGGGCAGGAGGTCGGGGGAAGGGGCTGGCAGCATGGACGGACCTGGTCGGCGCAAGCCTGCGGCGTCCGGTCGAGACGCGGGATCCCCTCTCCCGCACGGGAGAGGGGGTCCCCGCGATTCAGCCGATGACGTGCGGCTCCCCACCTAAACCGCCCGACCGTTGACGTCCGGTTGACGTCAGGCCGGTTCGACGGCCAGCACCACGGCGTGTCGGGCGGTCGCGCCAGGGGCGAGGAGCCGCTGGGAATCGCGCGCGGCGAGGTCGCCCGCGAACCCGGCCCAGTCGGCGTGTCCCGTCCAGCATTCGAGCGACAGGAACGGGGCGGTCGGCTTGGTCCAGACCGCGAGGTGCGGGAAATCCTCCGCCTCCAGCAGGATGGCGGCTCCCCCGGGCGCGGTGAAGCGCATCCAGCGGCTCCGCGCGTTCAGGAAGACCAGCGCCTCGGTGAAGAGGGCGGGATCGAGCGGCAGGGTGTCGCCGTCGAGGGGTACCGGCCGCTCCGTGCGCAGGAGTAGGCCGCCGGGGCCGACCTCGGGCGCGGCGGGGCGCTCGGGGTGTTCGAAGCGCACCGCGTAGCCGCCGCCCGCGCGCCGCTCGCCCCCCGCGAAGGGCCAGGGAAAGGCCGGGTGGAAGCCGAGCCCGTAGGGGAGGGGGCCGGAGCCGGTGTTGGCGACCTCGCACAGGAAGGCGAGGCGGCCGGGCGCCACCGTCGCGGTGATGTCGAGGCGGAAGGGGAACGGGTAGCGCGCCAGGGTCTCGGGCGTCTCGGTGAGCCGCAGCTGCACACGGTCGCCGGCCTGCGCCACGGGGGCGAAGCGGCTGTCGCGGGCGAAGCCGTGCTGGGGCATCGGGTAGGCGCGCCCGTCCACCGTGATGCTGGCATCGGCCGAGGCACCGACCACCGGGAAGAGCCAGGGGGCGTGCCGGTTCCAGTGCGCCGGGTCGCCGCTCCAGAGATACTCGCGGTTCCCGACCCGCCAGGAGACGGGCTCGGCCCCGTGCAGCGCGAGGCGCGCGGTGGTGGAGCCGCTCGCGATCTCGATCGTGTCGCTCATGCCGTCTCCTCCTCAGCCGGCCGCCGCGAGGCCGGGCGTGAGCCGGCCCTCGTGCACCGCGTGGCAGGCCACGCCGTCGGCGAGCGGCGGCACCTCGGCCCGGCAACGCTCGTTCGCGAAGGGGCAGCGCGGGTGGAAGGTGCAGCCCGAGGGCGGGCTGATCGGGTTGGGGATCTCGCCCTGGACCGGCATGCGCTGGCGCCCGGTGTGGCTGATGTCGGGCACCGCGTCGAGCAGCATGCGGGTGTAGGGATGCTTGGGCGCCGAGAAGAGCTCGCGCCCGCCGCCGATCTCGACGAGGCGCCCGAGATACATCACGCCGATCCGGCTCGCCATGTGGCGCACCACGGCGAGGTTGTGGCTGATGAACAGGTAGGTGAGCCCGAGCCGGTCCTGCAGGTCGCGCATCAGGTTGAGGATCTGGGCCTGAACCGAGACGTCGAGCGCCGAGGTCGGCTCGTCGGCGACCAGGAACTCGGCCTCGGAGGCGAGCGCGCGGGCGATGGCGAGGCGCTGGCGCTGGCCGCCCGAGAAGGCGTGCGGGTACTTGGCGCCGTCGTCGGGATGCAGGCCGACCAGCGTGAGGAGTTCGCCCACCCGCGCCCGGATCGCCCGCTCGCCCTCGATCAGCCCGAACGCCCGGATGGGCTCGGCGATGATCCGGTCGACCCGCCAGCGCGGATTCATGGAGGCGTAGGGGTCCTGGAAGATCATCTGGATGCGCCGCCGCAGCGCCCGGCGGGCCGCCGCCTGGCGCGGGTCGGTCATCGACACGCCCGCGATCGTCACCTCGCCGCCGGACGGCGGCAGCAGCCCCACCACCATGCGGGCGACCGTGGACTTGCCCGACCCGGATTCGCCCACGACCGCGAAGGTCTCCCCCTTGGCCACCGTGAACGAGACGCCGTCGACCGCCCGCAGGATCTGGCGCGGCTGGCGCTCGATCACCCGGTTGAGCCAGGGGCGCGAGACGTCGAACAGGCGGCGCAGGTTGTCGACCCGGACGTAATCCTCCGACGCGGCGCGCGCCGCTGGGGCGGGGGAGGCGGTCATGCGGCGGCCTTTCCGGACGCGTCGTAGAGGTGGCAGGCGACCCGGTGCGAGCCGACCGCGAGGGGCTCCGGCCGGTCGACCCGGCAGCGGGCGAAGACCTTCGGGCAGCGCGGGTTGAAGGCGCAGCCCGGCGGGATCGCCGACAGCCGCGGCATCGCCCCCGGGATCTGGGCGAGCCGGTCGGCGTCGTGCGCGAGCGTCGGGATCGCGCCCATCAGCCCCTGCGCGTAGGGGTGGAGCGGCTCGCCCACCACCGCGCGCACCGGGCCGATCTCGGCGATGCGCCCGGCATACATCACCGCGACCCGGTCCGCGGCCTCGGCGATCACCCCCATGTCGTGGGTGATGAGCATCACGGCGGTGCCGTGGTCGCGCCCGAGGCGCTTGAGGAGCGCGATGATCTGGGCCTGGACCGAGACGTCGAGGGCCGTCGTCGGCTCGTCCGCGATGATCAGCTCCGGCTCCGCCGCGAGCGCCAGCGCGATCACCACGCGCTGGCGCATGCCGCCGGAGAATTCGTGCGGGAAGCCGTCGATGCGCCGCTCGGGCGCCGGGATGCCGACCTCGGCCAGGAGATCGATCGCGCGCCGGCGCGCGGCCCGCGCCGACAGGTCGGTGTGGGTGCGGATGGTCTCCTCGATCTGCCGGCCAACCCGGTAGAGCGGGTTGAGGCTGGTCAGCGGGTCCTGGAAGATCATGCCGATGCGCTTGCCGCGCACCCGGCGCATCCGCTCCGGCGGCAGGGTGTCGATGCGCTCGGCCCCGAGGCGGATCTCGCCCCCGGCGATGCGCCCGGGCGGGTCGATCAGGCCGATCACCGCCGCGCCGGTCACCGACTTGCCGGCGCCGGACTCGCCCACCACCCCCAGCACCTCACCCCGGGCGATGTCGAACGAGATGCCGTCGATGGCGGTGAGCACGCCGCGGCGGGTGACGAACTCGACCCGGAGGTCGCGGACGGAGAGGACGGGCTCGCTCATCGGCGCGGCCTTCTGGTTGTGGGTGCGGGATGCGCCGGATCGGGGGATCGCGTCATTGCAGCTTCGGGTTCAGCGCGTCGCGCAGCCAGTCACCCAGCAGGTTGATGGCGAGCACCAGGCCCGCGAGCGCGAGGCCCGGGAAGGCCACGATCCACCACTCGCCCGAGAACAGGAAGCGGTTGCCGGTGCGGATCAGCGTGCCGAGCGACGGCATGGTCTCGGGCAGGCCCGTGCCGAGGAACGACAGGGTCGCCTCGGTGATGATCGCGAGCGCGAGGTTGATCGTCGCGATGACGAAGACCGGGCCGGTCACGTTCGGCAGGATGTGGCGCACCAGGATCACCGGGGCCGAGAGGCCGATCAGCCGGCCCGCCTGCACGTAGTCCTTGTTCTTCTCGACCATCACCGAGCCGCGTACGGTGCGGGCGTACTGCACCCAGAAAGAAAGGCCGATCGCCACCACGATCAGCGCGAGCGTCGCGTCGGTGTCGAGATGCCCGCCCAGCGCCGCCTTGGCGACGCCGTCCACGATGAGCGCGATCAGGATCGCCGGGAAGGTGAGCTGCACGTCGGCGACCCGCATGATCGCGGTGTCCACCATCCCGCCCGCGTAGCCCGCGATCAGCCCCAGCGTGATGCCGATGGTGCTGGAGACGAGAACGCCGAGCACGCCGACGACGAGCGAGAGGCGCATGCCGTAGAAGACCGCCGAGAGCACGTCGCGGCCCTGGTCGTCGGCGCCGATCCAGAACGGCGCCTGTCCGTCCGCCTCCCAGATCGGCGGCAGGTTGGCGTTGATGAGGTCGAGCTGCGCCGGGTCGTAGGGGTTCTGCGCCGAGATCCAGGGCGCCAGCACCGCCACCGCGAAGAACAGCAGGGTGGCCGCGAAGGCGACCATCGCGAGCTTCGAGCGCCGGAAGCTCGCGAACAGGTCGGAATCGAGGAAGCGGGCCAGCGCGGAGGGCGGGCTCGCGGTCTCGGCCCGGAGGGCGGGGGCGGGGGTGGCCATCGGGGATCTCCGTTCAGGCCGGACGCCGCACGGCCCGCAGCCGCGGGTCCACGACGGTGTAGAGGAGGTCGACCGCGAGGTTGATCGACACGAAGATCAGGGCGACGAGCAGCAGGTAGGCGGCCATGATCGGCACGTCGACGTTCTGCACCGCCTGCACGAACAGCAGGCCCATGCCGGGCCACTGGAAGACCGTCTCGGTGATGATCGAGAAGGCGATGATCGAGCCGAGCTGCAGGCCCGCCACGGTGATGACCGGGACGAGCGTGTTCTTCAGGGCGTGGCCGAAATGGATCGCCCTTGTGGTCAGGCCCCGGGCGCGGGCGAAGCGGATGTAGTCGGTGCGCAGCACCTCCAGCATCTCGGCGCGCACCAGCCGCATGATCAGCGTCATCTGGAACAGCCCGAGGGTGATGGAGGGCAGGATGAGCGCGCGCAGGCCGGATTCGGTGAGGAAGCCCGTGGTCCAGAACCCGATCCGCACCGTCTCGCCGCGCCCGTAGGAGGGCAGCCAGCCGAGCGTCACCGAGAAGAGGAAGATCAGCAGGATGCCGATCAGGAAGGTCGGCAGCGAGACGCCGATGAGGGAAACGGCCTGCAGCACCTTGGCGAAGACGCTGTCGCGGTGGAGCGCCGAGTAGACCCCCATCAGGATGCCGAAGGTCAGCGCGAACAGCGTGGCGCAGAGCGCGAGTTCGAGGGTGGCCGGCATGCGTTCGGCGAGCAGCGTCGAGACCGGCTGCCGGAACTGGTAGGAATTGCCGAATTGCCCGCGCACCGCGTTGCCGGCGTAGCGGGCGAACTGCACCAGCACCGGATCGTCGAGCCCGAGGCTCTCGCGGATCTGCAGGCGCTCGGCGTAGGGCGTGTCGGGGGCGACGAGCTGGTTCACCGGATCGCCCGCGAAGCGGAACATCGCGAAGGCGATCAGTCCGACCGCGAGCATGACGCCGACGGATTGCAGCGCGCGGCGGAGAATGAAGGCGAGCATGGCGCTCCGGTTGTTCTTCTTCGTGATTCCGCCCCTCTCCCGACGGGGGAGAGGGGATCAGGGTCGGGTGGTCGGGCCCGCGCGGGAGGCACCCCGCGCGGGCCGCGCGCTCACGGCTCCTTCGACACCCAGTAGAGCATCAGCTGGTTGTCGGCGCGGGGCGCCACCTTGACCTTCTTTGAGACGCCCCAGGCCAGGGCCTGCTGGTGCAGCGGGATGTAGCCCCAATCGGCCTGGATGAGGTCGTAGCCCTGCTTGATCAGCAGGTTGCGGGCCTCCTGATCGGTCTCGCGCTCGACCTTGTCGGCGATCTCGTCGACCTTCGGGTTGCAGTAATTGCCGAGGTTGGTGGTGCCGCGGGGCGAGGCCTTGTCGTTGCGGCAGCCCGCGATCTCGTACAGGATGTTGTGGGAATCCTGCGAGGAGGGCGTCCAGCCGAGCAGGTAGAACGAGGTGTCGTAGTTCGGCTTGAGGATCTTGGCGAAGTACTTCGCCTTGGGCTGGGCGTTCAGCGCCACCTTGACGCCGACGCGGGCGAGCATCGAGGTGATGGCCTGGCAGATCGCCTCGTCGTTGACGTAGCGGTCGTTCGGGCAGTCCATCGGCACCTCGAAGCCGTTGGGGTAGCCGGCCTCCGCGAGCAGCGCCTTGGCGCGGTTGGGATCGTAGGCCGGGCGCTTGAACTCGCCCGCGAGCGGGAAGAGCGGCGGGGCGATCAGCAGCGCCGCGGCGGCGGCCTGCCCGCGCATCACCCGCTTGACGATCGCGTCCTCGTCGATGGCGCGGTAGAAGGCCTCGCGCACCCGCACGTCCTTGAAGGGGTTCTTGCCCTTGACGTTCGAGCCGCGCAGCTCCTCGCTCGACTGGTCCAGGCCGAGGAAGATCGTGCGCAGTTCGGGCGACGAGATCACCTGCGTGCCCGGGTTGCCGTTGACCCGGTTCTGGTCCTGGAGCGGCACCGGCTCGATCCAGTCGACCTCGCCCGAGAGCAGGGCGGCGACCCGGGTGGCGTCGTTGCCGATCGTCGTGAAGATTGCCTCGTCGAGGTTCGACTCGACCTTGCCCCAGTAGTTCGGGTTCTTCTTGAACACCGTGCGCACGCCGGGCTGGTGCTCGGTGATGATGAAGGGCCCGGTGCCGTTGGCGTTGAGCGCCGCGTAGCTCGGGGCCGTGGCGGCGGCGGGCGTGGGCTTGAGCGCGTCGTGCTTCTCCGCCCAGATCTTCGACATGATGTACCAGCCGCCGAACTGGAAATGCGCGATCGGGTTCGGCGTCTTGAGCACCATGTCGACGGTGTGGTCGTCGACCTTCACGAAGGTGGCGTCGGCCGGGACGTTGGTCTGGAAGTTCGAGCCCGGCGCCCGCACCCGCTCGGCCGAGAAGATCACGTCGTCGGCCGTGAAGGGCGAGCCGTCGTGGAACTTCACGTTCTTGCGCAGGTGGAAGCGGTAGCGCGTCGGCTCCGGCATCTCCCAGGATTCGGCGAGCCCCGGGGCGAACTTCAGGTCCTTGTCGCGGGTGATCAGCGACTCGAACACCGCGCCGTGGGCGGCGATCGTGAACGTCTCCTTGAGCGTGTAGGGATCCAGCGACTTCAGGTCGCCCTGGAAGGCGAACCGGAAGGTGTTGGCGGCCAGCGCCGGGGCCGCCCCCAGCGACGCCCCCAGTGACGCCCCAAGGGCGAGGGCGGCGGCGAGGCTCGCGAGCCGCGAACGGGTCTTCACTCGAATGGTCGACACACCAAAGCTCCTCGGGCGCGGGGGCGCGGGGCGGCGGTTTTGCCCGCCGCCCCGAGAGTTAGACCAGCGGCGCGCGGGAGGTCCAGCCCGCCGCGCGCCGCGCCCTTGCAAGATGGTCACCAACCCGGGCCGCGGCCGGCGCCAAGCGGGCATGCGCGGGGCGCTCATCTGCCGCGAGTTGACCTTCGGGCTGGCCTCCGGCTTGCTTAGCGCAGCCTTCCGCCCGTCCGAGTGCCGTCCCATGCCCGTCATCAACCGCGTCGCCGCCCTCTCCGACGAGATCACGGCCTGGCGGCGCGACTTCCACCGCCACCCCGAGTTGCTGTTCGCGGTGGAGCGAACCGCGGGCGTGGTGGCCGAGCGGCTGCGGGAGTTCGGCTGCGACGAGGTCGTGACGGGCCTCGGCCGGACCGGCGTCGTCGGCGTCATCCGCGGGCGCCGCACCGGCTCGGGCCGCGTCGTCGGGCTGCGCGCCGACATGGACGCACTGCCGATCGAGGAGGCGACCGACGTCCCCTACAAGTCCACGGTGCCGGGCAAGATGCACGCCTGCGGGCATGACGGCCACACGGCGATGCTGCTCGGTGCCGCCAAGTACCTCGCCGAGACCCGCAACTTCGACGGCACGGCCGTGGTGATCTTCCAGCCCGCCGAGGAGGGCGGCGGCGGCGGGGCCGCGATGGTCAAGGACGGCCTGATGGAGCGCTTCGGCGTCCAGGAGGTCTACGGCCTGCACAACAAGCCGGGCCTGCCGCTCGGCCATTTCGCGATCCGGCCCGGCCCGATCATGGCGGCGGTGGACCGCTTCACCATCACCATCGAGGGGCGCGGCGGGCACGCGGCGCAGCCCCAGGAATGCATCGACACGGTGCTGGTGGCCGCCCACATCATCACGGCGCTGCAATCGATCGTGTCCCGCAACGCCGATCCGGTGGCCTCGGCGGTGGTGTCGGTCACCACCATGCGGGCGGGCGAGGCCTTCAACGTCCTGCCGCAGACGGCAATCCTCAACGGCACCGTCCGCTCCCTCACCGAGGCGGTGCGGGTGTTGTGCGAGGAGCGCATCGGCGCGATCGCGGCCGGCGTCGCGGCGGCCTTCGGCGCCGTGGCCGGCACGACCTACAGCCGGGGCTACCCGGTGACCGACAACCATCCCGCCCAGGCCGGCTTCATGGCCGACGTCGCCGCCGAGGTGGCGGGCGAGGAGGGCGTCGACCGGGCGGTCGCCCCGATGATGGGCGCGGAGGATTTTTCCTACATGCTGGAGGAGCGCCCGGGCGCCTACATCTTCCTCGGCACCGGCCCCGGCCCCGGCCTGCACCACCCGGCCTACGACTTCAACGATCAGGCCACGCCCTACGGCGTGTCGCTCTGGGCGCGGCTGATCGAGCGGGCGATGCCGGCGCAGTGATCAGATCGCGGCCCGGTGTGGACAGCGCGCGGACCGGACCAGCACGTCCTCTCGATGAGGAAGGCCAATGCCCGAGAGCAAGCGAGATATGCGCCACTCCTCCGTTGAGGATCGGACCGACTGGGCGAAGGTCGATGCGCATGTCATTCAGCCGGAAGAGTATGACGACGCGCCCGACCTGTCCGATGTCGCGCCCGAAACGGGGGACTTCCACATCGGTGACCGTCTCGTCAGACCCCGCATGGGGCGCCCGCCGCTCGCGGGGCGCACCGAGGAGGTGACCCTGCACCTCGACGCGGACGTGATCGCGCGCTACCGCGCCTCGGGTCCCGGCTGGCAGAGCCGCATGAACGCGGCGTTGCGCGAGGCCCTCGACCGGGACGCAACGTCCTGAGCGATCAGATCTCGAAGCTGACGCCTTGGGCCAGCGGCAGCGTGCGCCCGTAATTGATCGTGTTCGTGGCCCGGCGCATGTAGGCCTTCCAGGAATCGGAGCCGGCCTCGCGCCCGCCGCCGGTCTCCTTCTCGCCCCCGAAGGCGCCGCCGATCTCCGCGCCGGACGGGCCGATATTGACGTTGGCGATGCCGCAATCGGAGCCCGCCACCGACAGGAAGGTCTCGGCCTCGGCAAGGTCGCGGGTGAAGATCGAGGAGGAGAGGCCCGCCGCCACCGCGTTCTGGGCCGCGATCGCCTCCTCCAGCTCCCGGTAGGGCACCGCGTAGAGGATCGGCGCGAAGGTCTCGCGGCGCATCGGCCCGGCCTGCGCGCGCATCTCCACCAGGGCCGGGCGGACGTAAGCCGCGGCCTCCCCGCGGATGCCCGGCAGGCGCTCGCCGCCATGGACCGTGGCGCCCAGCGCGCGGGCCTCGTCGAGGGCGCGGGCCATGCCGTCGGCAGCGGAGGCGTCGATCAGGGGGCCGACCAGGGTGGCGGGATCGCGCGGATCGCCGATGCGCACCGAGGCGTAGGCCCGGCGCAGGCGGTCGAGGAAGTCGCCGTACACGCTCTCGTGCACGAACAGGCGGCGCAGCGTGGTGCAGCGCTGGCCGGCCGTGCCCATCGCCGCGAAGGCGACGGCACGCAGGCTGAGGTCGAGGTCGGCGGAGGGCGCCACGATCGCGGCGTTGTTGCCGCCGAGTTCGAGGATGGCGCGGGCGAAGCGCGCGGCGAGCACCGGCGCCACCTGCCGTCCCATGGCGGTGGAGCCGGTGGCCGAGACGAGGGGGATGCGCGGGTCGGCGACGAGCCGCTCGCCGAGCGCCCGCCCGCCGATCAGCACCTGCAGCAGGCCCTCCGGCGCCTCGGCCCCGAAGCGGGCGAGCGCCCGCCCGGCGATCGCCTGCACGGCGAGCGCGGTGAGCGGCGTCTTCTCGGAGGGCTTCCAGACCACGGGATCGCCGCAGACCAGGGCGAGCGCCGCGTTCCACGACCAGACCGCCACGGGAAAGTTGAAGGCCGTGATGACCCCGCAGGGGCCGAGCGGGTGCCAGACCTCCATCATCCGGTGATCCGGCCGCTCGGTGGCGATGGTGAGCCCGTGGAGCTGGCGCGAGAGGCCGACCGCGAAGTCGCAGATGTCGATCATCTCCTGCACCTCGCCGAGGCCTTCGGAGAGGATCTTGCCCGCCTCCAGCGTCACCAGCCGGCCGAGATCGGCCTTGGCGGCGCGCAGCTCTTCGCCGAGCAGCCGCACCAGTTCGCCGCGCCGCGGCGCCGGCACCCGGCGCCACGCCAGGAAGGCGGCCTCGGCCCGCCCCAGCACCGCCTCGGCCTCCGCGCCGGTGGTCTCGCGCAGGTGCCCGACCACGCCTCCGTCGATCGGCGAGCGGGCCTCCAGCCCCGCCTCGGTCAGGAGCGCCGCCGCCACGCCGAGGCGCTCCAGCACGGCGAGCACGTCGTCGCGGACGGAGAGGACGGTCGGGGCCATGAGGGTCTCCGTATCGGCGTGAATCTCGGGGTGCGCTGTCCCGAGGCGGCTGCTGAACTCACACGTCGTCGGACGAGCCGCGGGGAACCCCTCTCCCGAGTGGGAGAGGGGCAGGGGATCGAAGATCCCGCGTGAGGGTGAGACGCTGCCGCAGCGAAGCTGAGACAGCGGTGAGGGGAGCGGAACGGATCAGGTTCGACAGCCAGCCTCAGTGCTGGCAGCGGGCACCGTCGTGCCTCGTTCTGCACCCTCCCGCACCCTCACGTGGGATCTTCGATCCCCATACCCCTCTCCCACTCGGGAGAGGGGATCCCGCGGGTGTCATCCGGGTGTCAGTCGAAACGGAAAAGCGCCGATCCGCAAGCCCGCGGGGGAGAGACCGACCCCGTCACCGCTCAGCCGATCGCCGGCCCGCCGCCGCACCACCCGCCCGGCGGATCACTGCCCCGCGCCGGCCAGGGCCGGACCGAGCGCCTCGGGCCGCTTCACCTCGATCTCCACGAAGGCGATCGGATGGTCGGAGCCGTTCATGACGTCGTGGCGGATGCCGGCCGGGCGCCGGTAGGCCTGGCCCAGCGCGAGCGGGACCTCGGTCACGGCCGTGCCGTCGTGGATCCGCAGGGTGCCCGGCGTGATCATGATGACGAAGTAGGGCCAGCCGTGCTCGTGCCAGCCGGTGACCGCCCCGGGCGCGAAGTCCCAGCGGGTGATGCGCACCGCCTCGTCGTCCTGCTGAATCGTCGGCACCGCCGGGATCGTGCACGCGAAGGCCATGACCTGCTCCTTGTCCTCATGTCGATCGGGAGCGCCGGCCGTCAGCGGGCCGCCTCGAAACCCCTCAGCACGGCCGCGAGATTCGGCCCCAGATGCTCCGAGAGGTAGCCGCCCTCCTGCACGATCACGGTCGGGAGACCGAGCCGGGCGAGCGCCGCGCCGATGTGGGTGAACCCCTCGGTGGTCACCGCGAGGCCCGCCAGGGGATCATGCACCGAGGCGTCGAGGCCGAGCGCCACCACGAGGGCGCCGGGCGCGAAGGCCCGGAGGGTGCGGGCCGCCTCCTCCAGCGCGTCGAGGAAGCCGTCGTCGCCGGTGCCGATCGCCAGCGGCAGGTTGCGGTTGGCGCCCGTGCCCGCCCCCTCGCCGCGCTCGTGCGCGTAGCCCCACACGAAGGGGTAGAACCGCGTGGGATCGGCGTGGAGCGAGACCGTCAGCACGCTCGGATCGGCGTAGAAGATGCCCTGCGTGCCGTTGCCGTGATGCACGTCGACGTCGAGGATCGCCACCCGCGCGTGCCGGGTGCGCAGGTGGGCCGCCGCGACCGCGCTGTTGTTGAAGAAGCAGAACCCGCTCGCCCGGTCCCGGTAGGCGTGGTGGCCCGGCGGGCGGCACAGGGCGTAGATCGCGTCCTCCCCGTCGAGCACCCGCTGCGCGGCGCTCGCCGCCACGTCGGTCGCCGCGCAGATCGCCGCGTAGGTGCCGGGGCCGATCGGGCAGGCGGTGTCGAGCGTGTGCCAGCCGAGCCGCCCGATGATGTGCTCGGGGTAGGTCGCCCCCTCGCGCATCGGGTGGATGTTGGCGACCATCTCGGGGGCGGCATCGCCCAGCGCCGCCCAGGCGTCCCAGGCCTCCGCCATGAAGGCGAGGTAGTCCGGCGCGTGCACCCGGGCGCGGGCGTCGTGGCCGAAGGTCTCGGGCGCCACGAGCGTGTGCCCGCCCGCGCGCAGGCCCGCGAGCAGGCGGTCCGCCCGCTCGGGCTGCTCGGTGGTGCGGGTCACGCGGCCCCGCACGAGGAAGAACTGCGGGTCGTGGCCGCGATGGTCCTCGGTATAGACGGCTTTCATGGGGTCTCCGGTCCGGGGGAAAGGGCGCGCGCGAGCCGGCCCACCTCGCGCCGCGCCACGCCGATATGGTGGTCGACATGCGCGACGATGCGCTCGGCATGGCCGGCTTCGAGGGCGGCCAGCACCGGCTCGTGGGTGCGGGCGATCACGTGCGGGTCGTCGTAGAGCCGGCCGATCAGCCCGATGACCACCTTCAACTCGGTGGCGAGGCCGTCGAACAGCCGCAGCAGGCGGCGGTTGCCGGCGATCTCGCAGATCTTGCGGTGGAAGCCGTAATCGGCCTCGACGATGCGGGCGGCGTCGTCCCGCTGCGCGGCGGCGTAGAGGTCGTCGAGGCAGCCCCGCAGGGCCGCGCGTGCGGGCGCGTCGAGGCGCCGCGCCGCCTCGACGGCCGCGTGCCGCTCGATGCACAGGCGCAGGTCGTAGAGGTCGTCGATGTCGGCGGGCGAGAGTTCGCGCACGAAGAAGCCGCGGCGCGGGTGGGCGCAGAGCAGGCCCTGGCTCTCCAGGAGCCGCGCCGCCTCGCGCACCGGCGCGCGGCTGATGCCGAGTTCCCGCGCCACGGCGGCCTCCGCCACCTTCGCGCCGGGCGCGAGATCGCCGCGGGTGATCGCGTCGGTGAGGCGGCGGGCGACCTGACGGACGAGGTCGCTCTCCGAGAGCACAGGCAGGCCGACGGGTGGGGAGAGCAGACGCATGACACCTCCGGACGCACAATGTTCACCTATTAAGCGTCGATTGTCGACACTTTTGGCTTGATCATGCGGCCGCCATGCGCCAGTCTGCCACATCCGATGCGTCAGTGGAGGGCCATCATGCCGTCACCCCGCGATCCCGCCGAGCAGGCCGTCCGCGTCGACCTCGCCGCCGCCTACCGGCTGATCCACCGGCTCGGCCTCGACGACAGCATCTACACCCACATCTCGGCCCGCCTGCCGGGGCCGGAGCACCGCTTCCTGATCAACCCGTACGGGCTGCGCTTCGAGGAGGTGACGGCCGGCAACCTCGTCACCGTCGACCTCGATGGGCGGGTGATCGACGATCCCTACGGGCACGGCATCAACCCGGCGGGTTTCACCATCCACAGCGCCATCCACGCGGCGCGGGAGGACGCGACCTGCGTCCTGCACACCCACACGGTGGCGGGCGTCGCGGTCTCCTGCCAGGAGGAGGGCCTGCTGCCGCTGAACCAGTGGTCGATGCAGTTCACCGACCGCATCGCCTACCATGCCTACGAGGGCATCGCGCTCGACCTCGACGAGCGCGAGCGGCTGGTGGCGGATCTCGGCGACCGGTTCGTGATGATCCTGCGCAACCACGGCCTGCTCACCTGCGGGCGCAGTGTGGGCGAGGCGTTCAAGCTGATGCACAACATGGAGCGGTCCTGCCGGACCCAGCTCGCGATCCAGGCCGCGGGTGCGCCGCTGGTGCGGCCCTCCGCGGCCATCGCCCGCAAGACCGCCGGCCAGTACGCCTCCTTCGGCGAGAAGGTCGCCTCCGGCTCGCTGGCCGACGCCGAGTGGGAGGCCTTCAAGCGGATGCTGGAGCGCAGCGACCCGGACTACAAGGATTGACGGTGCCGGGAGGGCGCGGGGAGCCCTTCTCCCGTGCGGGAGAAGGGCATGGGGATCCAAGATCCCACACGAGGGTTCAGGCGGAGCCGCAGTGAAACGCAGAGCGTGGTGAGGGGAGCGGAACGGGTCAGGACCAGCCATCAGCCTCAGTGCTGGTAGCGGTAGCGTTCCGCCTTCTTGCTGCCCTCTCCCGGGACCCTCGCGCGGGATCTCTGATCCCGTGCGGGATCGTCGATCCCCTTCCCCTCTCCCGCACGGGAGAGGGGATCTCGCGCTGTCCTCGTCCGGGGACCGACGCAGACGGAATTTCAGAGCGAAGCGATCGGATCGGTGGAGAGAACGCAGATGATCAGGCTGATCGTTTCGGGTGCGGCGGTGCTTCTCGCCCTGGCGGGGACCGCCGTCGCACAGGCGCCGAAGCCCGGCGGGGTCGCCAACGCGGTGATCCAGCCCGAGCCGCCCGGGCTGATGCTCGGCCTGCTCCAGAACGGCCCGACCCAGATGGTGGCGGGCAACATCTACGAGGGCCTGCTGCGCTACAGCGAGACGCTGGACCCCAGGCCCGGCCTCGCGGAGAGCTGGACGGTCAGCCCGGACGGCAAGACCTACACCTTCTCGCTCGTGAAGAACGCGACGTGGCACGACGGCAAGCCCTTCACGGCCGCCGACGTGCTCTTCTCGGTGGAGTTCCTGAAGCAGACCCATCCCCGCGCCCGGGGCAACCTGTCGAAGGTCGCGAGCGTCGCGGCGCCCGACCCGCACACGGTGGTGTTCACGCTCTCCGAGCCCTTCGGGCCGTTCCTGGGCGTGTTCGAGGTCGGCTCGCTGCCGATGATCCCCAAGCACGTCTACGAGGGCACCGACTACAAGACCAACCCGGCCAACAACACGCCGATCGGCACCGGGCCGTTCATGTTCAAGGAGTGGAAGAAGGGCTCCTTCATCCGGCTGGTGAAGAACCCGAACTACCACATGGCCGGCCGGCCCTACCTCGACGAGATCTACTGGCACGTGATCCCGGACGCCGCCTCGCGGGCGGTGGCCTTCGAGACCGGCAAGGTCGACATCCTGCCGGGCGGCTCGGTGGAGAACTTCGACGTGCCGCGTCTCTCGCAGATGAAGGGCGCCTGCGTGACCGGCAAGGGCTGGGAGTTCTTCGGCCCCCATTCCTGGCTCTGGCTCAACAACCGCCAGGGTCCCACCGCCAACAAGGCCTTCCGGCAGGCGGTCTCCTACGCCATCGACCGCGACTTCGCGAAGGACGTGATCTGGAACGGGCTCGGCAAGCCGGCGATCGGTCCAATCTCCTCCTCGACGCGCTTCTTCAACGCCAAGCTCGGCCAGTACTCCTACGATCCGGCCAAGGCGAAGGCCCTGCTCAAGCAATCCGGCTACAAGGGTGAGACGCTGCGCCTCCTGCCCGTGCCCTACGGCGAGACGTGGCAGCGCTGGGCCGAGGCGGTGAAGCAGAACCTGGAGGATGTCGGCATCAAGACCGAGCTCGTCGCCACCGACGTCGCCGGCTGGAACCAGAAGACCTCGGACTGGGACTACGACATCGCCTTCACCTATCTCTACCAGTACGGCGACCCGGCGCTCGGCGTGGCGCGCAACTACATCTCCTCGCAGATCGCCAAGGGCTCGCCCTTCAACAACGTCGAGGGCTATTCCAACCCCGCGGTCGACAAGGCCTTCGCGGAGGCCGCGGTGGCGGTGAGCCCGGCCGAGCGGCAGGCGCTGTACGACGGCGTGCAGAAAACCCTGATCGAGGACGCCCCGATGGCGTGGCTGCTCGAACTGCAGTTCCCGACCATCACCCGCTGCAAGGTCAAGGACCTCGTCACCACCGGCATCGGCGTGAACGACGGGTTCCGCGACGCCTGGATCGAGCGCTGACGCCGTGGCCCTGTTTCTGGCCCGGCGGGTGGGCAAGGGCATCCTCGTCCTCCTCGCCATCGTGGTCCTGAATTTCTTCCTGATCCGCCTCGCTCCCGGCGATCCCGCCCTCGTCATGGCGGGCGAGGCCGGGGCGGGCGACGAGATCTACGTGGCGCAGCTGCGGGAGAAATTCGGCCTCGATCAGCCGCTGGCGGTGCAGCTCGGCCTCTATCTGCGCAGCATCCTCAGCCTCGATCTCGGCTACTCGGTGCGCCAGCAGATGCCGGTGGGCCGGCTGATCCTCGACCGGCTGCCCGCGACGCTGCTCCTCACCGGCACCGCCTTCCTGATCTCCCTGACGCTGGGGGTGGCGCTCGGGGCGCTCGCCGCCCGGCGGGCGGGTCGGCTCGCCGACACCGCCATCACGGCGCTCGCGCTCCTGTTCTACGCCACGCCCCTGTTCTGGGTCTCGCTGATGGCGATCATCGTCTTCTCGGTGCGGCTCGACTGGCTGCCCGCCTTCGGCTTCGAGACGGTGGGCGGGGGCTACACGGGGCTCGCGCGCGCGGGCGACATCGCCCGCCACCTCGTGCTGCCCTCCATGACCCTGGGGCTGTTCTTCATGGCGGTCTACGTGCGCATGACCCGCGCCTCGATGCTGGAGGTGGCGGGCCTCGACTTCGTGAAGACCGCCCGCGCCAAGGGGCTCGCCGAGGGCCTCGTCCAGCGCCGGCACGTGCTGCGCAATGCGCTCCTGCCGGTGGTGACGCTCGCGGGCCTGCAGGCCGGCACGCTCGTCGGCGGCGCGATCCTCACCGAGACGGTCTTTGCGTGGCCGGGGATCGGCCGGCTGATGTACGAGGCGCTGCTCCAGCGCGACTACAACCTCCTGCTCGGCGTCTTCGTCGTCTCCTCCGCCATGGTGCTGCTCTTCAACCTCGTCACCGACGTGATCTACCGCGTGGTCGACCCGCGCATCGAGGCGGCGTCGTGAGGCGCGGCCCGCTCGGCGCCTTCCTGCGCCATCCCGGCGCGGTGATCGGGCTCCTCATCCTCGTGCTCGTCGTGGCGGCGGCGCTGCTCGCGCCGGTGCTGTACCCGGCCTCGCCCTGGCGCATGGTGCAGCGGCCCTTCGTGCCGCCCTTCACGCTCGACCGGGTGCCGCTCGGCACCGACGCGCTCGGGCGCGACATCGCGGCAGGCCTGATGCACGGGGCGAGCGTCTCGCTCCTCGTCGGCCTCGTCTCGACGCTGGCGGCCCTCCTCATCGGCGTGCCGATCGGGGCGCTCGCCGGCTACTACGGCGGCCGGGTCGACGACCTCCTGATGCGCTTCACCGAACTCTTTCAGACCATCCCGAGCTTCGCGCTCGCCATCGTGCTGGTGGCGATCCTCCAGCCCGCCCTCTCCTCGCTGATCCTCGCCATCGCGCTGGTGAGCTGGCCGCCGGTGACGCGCCTCGTGCGCGGCGAGGTCCTGTCGCTGCGCTCGCGCGAGTACGTGCAGGCGGCGGTCGTCACGGGCCAGACCACCTTCACCATCCTGCGCCGCGAGATCCTGCCCAACACCCTCTCGCCCATCGTGGTGCTGGCCTCCTTGATGGTCGCGACCGCGATCCTGCTCGAATCCTCCCTCTCGTTCCTCGGCCTCGGCGATCCCAACCGGATGTCCTGGGGCTTCATGGTCGGGGCCGGGCGCACCGTCATCCGGCAGGCGTGGTGGATCACCGCCTTCCCGGGCCTCGTCATCCTCGTGACGGTGCTCGCCCTCAACCTGATCGGCGAGGGGCTGAACGACGCCCTGAACCCCCGCCTGTCCCGGGAGGGCCGATGAGCGCGCCCGTCGTCAGCGTCCGCGGCTTGCGCCTCGCCCTGCCCAAGGGGGCGGACCGGGTGCTCGCGGTGGACGACGTCTCGTTCGACCTCAACGCGGGCGAGATCCTCTGCCTCGTGGGCGAGTCGGGCTCCGGCAAGTCGATGTGCGCCCACGCGCTGATGGGCCTGCTGCCCCGGGCCGTGAAGCCGGCGGGCGGCGAGATCCGGATGGAGGTCGACGACCTCCTCGCGCAGGACGAGGCGGGCTGGCGCGACACCCGCGGCCGGCGCATCGCCATGATCTTCCAGGAGCCGATGACGGCGCTCAACCCGCTGATGCGGATCGGCGACCAGATGGCCGAGATGTTCGAGGCCCACGGGCGCCTGACGCCCGCCGAGCGGCGCGCCCGCGCGGTGGCGCTCGCGGGCGAGGTCGGCCTGCCCGAGCCCGAGCGCATCGTGCGCGCCTATCCCCACCAGCTCTCGGGCGGGCAGCGCCAGCGCGCGATGATCGCCATGGCGCTCGCCCTGGAACCGGCGGTGCTCGTCGCCGACGAGCCCACCACCGCCCTCGACGTGACGACCCAGGCCCAGATCCTGGCGCTGGTGCGCGATCTCCAGCGGCGGCGCCGCATGGCGGTGCTGTTCATCACCCACGATTTCGGGGTGGTGGCCGAGATCGCCGACCGGGTGCTGGTGCTGCGCCACGGGCGCGTGGTGGAGGCGGGGCCGGCCGCCGCCGTGCTGGGGCGCCCGCAGGAGGCCTATACCCGCACCCTGCTGGCCGCCGTGCCGTCCATGGACCCGCCCGTCCGCACGCCGCCCGCCGGCCCGAAGGCCGTCGAGGTGGCGGGGCTGACCAAGACCTACGTCACGGGCGGCGGCTGGTGGCGCCCCGCCCGCCGGGTCGAGGCCGCCCGGAGCGTCGCCTTCGCGCTCCACAAGGGCGAGACGCTCGGCCTCGTGGGCGAGTCCGGCTCGGGCAAGTCCTCCATCGCCAAGCTCGTCATGCGGCTCGTGGAGCCGGATGCCGGCACGGTGCGGCTCGGCGACACCGACCTGACGGGGCTCTCGGGCGAGGCCCTGCGGCGGGCGCGCCGCCGCATCCAGATGGTCTTCCAGGACCCGTTCGCCTCGCTCAATCCCCGCCGCACGGTCGGGCGCATCATCGCGGACGGGCCGCGCGCCCACGGCGTGCCCGAGGCCGAGGCGCGCGAGCGCGCCCGCCGGCTCCTCGGCCTCGTCGGGCTCGACCCCTCCGCCTTCGACCGCTACCCGCACGAATTCTCGGGCGGCCAGCGCCAGCGCGTCGGCATCGCTCGCGCCCTCGCCCTCGAACCCGAGATCCTGGTCGCCGACGAGGCGGTCTCGGCCCTCGACGTCTCGGTGCAGGCGCAGGTGCTCGCGCTCCTGGAGGACCTGAAGGCGCGCCTCGGCCTCTCGATGCTGTTCATCACCCACGATCTGCGCGTCGCGGCCCAGATCTGCGACCGTATCGCGGTGATGCGCCGGGGCGAGATCGTGGAACTGAAGACCGCGAGCGCCCTCTTCGCCAATCCCGAGCACCCCTACACCCGCACCCTCCTCGACGCGGTGCCGGGCCGGACGCGGAGCGCCGCGTGACCCCGCCCGAGCGCTGCGTGCTCCTCAGCGCCACCCTCGACCTCGCCGGGCTGTTCGGGCCGGTGCTGGCCGAGGTCGCCGACGCGGTCGAGGCGGTGCCCGATCCGGCCCAAGACCCCGAGACGGTGCGCCTCGCGCTCGCGTGGTTCCCGCCGGCCGACGCGTTCGCGCGCTACCCGAACCTGCGGGCGGTCTGCTCGATCGCGGCCGGCGTCGACAGCCTGCTCGCCTCTCCGGGCCTGCCCGCCGGCGTGCCGGTGGTGCGCGTGGTCGATCCCGAGCAGGCCCGCGCCATGTCGTGCTTCGTGCTCTGGCACGTGCTGGGGCACCTGCGGCGCTTCCGCACCTACGCGGAGAACCAGGCCCAGACCCTCTGGCGACCGCTCGGCCAGCGGGCGGCGGGCGAGGTCACGGTCGGCCTCCTCGGCTACGGCCGGATGGGCGCCCGGGTCGCCGCGGACCTCGCGACGCTGGGTTTCCCGGTCCTCGCCTGGAGCCGCGCGCCGCGGGCGCCGGAGGCGGGCGTGGACCTCCTCAGCGGCGAGAGCGGGCTGTCCGACCTCCTGGCCCGCACGGACGTGCTGGTGAACCTGCTGCCCCTGACGCCGGAGACGCGCGGCATCCTGAACGCGGCCCTGTTCGCCCGCCTCAAGCCCGGCGCGACGCTGGTGCAGGTCGGGCGCGGCGACCACTTGGTGGAAGACGACCTCCTCGCCGCCCTCGACGGCGGCCGTCTCGCGGGGGCGGCCCTCGACGTCTTCGCCACCGAGCCGCTGCCGCCCGCGCACCCGTTCTGGCGCCACCCGAAGATCGTCGTCACCCCGCACGAAGCCTGCGATGCGAGCCCGCAGGCGGTGGCGGCGATGCTGCGCGCGACCGCGGAGGCGATCACGGCCGGCGCGCCGGTCCCGAACGCCGTCGACCGGGCGCTGGGCTATTGAGGCGCCCCAAGGGCAGCCCGAAAACTTTCGTTAACCATTCGCCCGCCATCGTCCGGCCGTCGGATCTCCGCCGGCGCCCGGCGCCTCAACCGTCACGCGAGCCATCAGCCGACTTCGTTTCGCCGCGTTGCAGGTCTAGGCTGGGGTCAGGGAATCAGAACGCACAAGGGGGCGCACATGCTCGGCACGGTCTCGGCCTTCATGGCGATCGTCATGGTCCTCATCCTGAGGAATCTCGCCAAGGTGGCGCTCACGCCGGTCTACGCGGTGCGCGACATACACCGCGGTCGCTACGTCCGCGGGCTCGTCCTGCTGTCCTGCTCGGGCCTCGCCGCCTGGGCGATCTGGAGCCTCTCCCACTCGGCACGGCCCAAAGCCCTCCCGGTCGCCGCCGCCGTCTACACCGGCTGAGATCCAGCGGCCGGGCCGCACCGCATCGCACGATCGCCCTTGACAGAACGCGCGCCGCGCGCTGTTGCTGGCGTCGCGCGTGCGCCCGCTTCGGAGACGCCGCGCCGGGGATCCTTTCGCGCCATGCGTGCCGCGATCACGACGAAACCGAAAGCCCTGACGGCGATCCTCGCCGGCTGAAGCCTCGCGTCGTCCCGGATCCCTCCCCGTCCGCGGCGTGCGGAGGCCGGGCTCTCTCGTCGAAGCCCGATGACGATCTCCGGGGAGGGCTCGCTTTCCGAACGGGAGATGTGTGATGGGTTACAAGGTTGCCGTCGTCGGAGCCACCGGCAATGTGGGCCGGGAGATGCTCGACATCCTGGCCGAGCGGGCCTTCCCGGCCGATACCGTCGTGGCGCTGGCCTCCCGCCGCAGCCTCGGCCAGGAGGTCTCCTTCGGCGATCGGACCCTGAAGGTGCAGGCCCTCGACCAGTACGATTTTTCCGACACGGACCTGTGCCTGATGTCCGCGGGCGGCGAGACCTCGAAGGAGTGGTCGCCCCGCATCGGGGCTCAGGGCTGCGTCGTCATCGATAACTCGTCGGCCTTCCGGTACGATTCCGACGTGCCGCTGATCGTGCCCGAGGTGAATGCCGACGCGGTGGCCGGCTTCACCAGGAAGAACATCATCGCCAACCCGAACTGCTCCACCGCCCAGCTCGTCGTGGCCCTCAAGCCCCTGCACGACGCCGCCACCATCCGGCGCGTCGTCGTGGCGACCTACCAGTCGGTCTCCGGCGCCGGCAAGGAGGGGATGGACGAGCTGTTCAACCAGACCCGCGCGGTGTTCACCGCCGGCGAGGTCAAGGTGCAGAAGTTCACCAAGCGCATCGCCTTCAACGTCATCCCGCACATCGACGTCTTCATGGAGGACGGGTCCACCAAGGAAGAGTGGAAGATGGTGGCCGAGACGAAGAAGATGCTCGACCCCAAGATCAAGCTGACGGCGACCTGCGTGCGCGTGCCGGTGTTCATCGGCCACTCGGAGGCGGTGAACGTCGAGTTCGAGCGCCCGATCACCGCCGACGAGGCGCGCGATATCCTGCGCTCGGCGCCGGGCGTGCTGGTGGACGACAAGCGCGAGCCGGGCGGCTACATCACGCCCCACGAGGCGGCGGGCGAGGACGCGACCTACGTCTCGCGCATCCGCGAGGACATCACGGTCGAGAACGGCCTCTCGTTCTGGTGCGTGTCGGACAACCTGCGCAAGGGCGCGGCCCTGAACACGGTGCAGATCGCCGAGGTGCTGATCAACCGCAAGCTGATCACCCCGAAGCGGAAGGCGGCCTGAGCCGCCTCACCGCCGTCCGGCGCATCCGGATGGAGCGCGGGCAGCGCCGGATCCCCTCTCCCGCACGGACGAGGGGTTCCCCGCGTTACTCGCGCCTCTACCGGAAGGCGGCGACGCGCCGGTCGCGCTTGCGCTCGGCCGCGGGCTGGTAGGCGATGCGCGCGTGGTGCGTGCAGTAGGGCAGCCCGGTGATCGAGCGGGCGCCGCAGAAGCGGAAGTCCGGCGAGGCCGGGTCGCCCATCGGCCAGCGGCACATGAACTCGCGCAGTTCCATGATCGTCACGCGCTCGGAGACCGGCAGCGCGACCTCGGTCTCGACGCGCAGGTCCGTGCGCACCAGGGCGAGCGAGGGCGGGGGCGGGGCGAGCAGGCTCGGGGTCGGGCTCGACGGCCGCTCGGGCTGGGCCACCGGCACCGGGCGCCGCACGGCGGCGGGCATCGGCGCGCCGGAGATCGACCCGCCGGCCCCGTTGACCTTCGGCGCGCGGCCGGCGAGGCCGAGGCGGTGGACCTTGCCGATGACCGCGTTGCGCGAAATGCCCCCGATCTCGGCAGCGATCTGGCTCGCGCTGCGGCCGTCGCTCCACAACCGTTTCAGGAGTTCGACCCGTTCCTTGGTCCAGCTCGGGCCCGCATCCGTCATCGCCGCCTCCGACTTCCCCCACCTGCTCTCTCTCGGGCGAATCGGCACGCGACCGCGCTCGGTCATGCGTCCGACCGCGGTTCAGTCCGTCCGTTCCTGGCTTGGTGATCGCCGCCACGAGAGAGCGCTTGCGACGGGGCTGAACCTACAGGACGGCCGGTTGACCGCGCAAGAGTCCGGCGCGGAGCAGGATTCCTTTTCCGCTCCCGCGCGGGCGGGCCGAACGGCCCCCGGCCGGGTCCGGGCGGCTCCCGGCGGGCGTGAAATGGGCTCGCCTGCTGGTTGAATAAAGATGGTTTATCAGCGGTTTGCCTCGGGCCGCCATCCCGCCCGGCGGCTCCGCCGACCGGGCAACCGGACCGATCGGCGGTGCCGATTCCGGCCGCTTGGGGATTTCCTGGCCGGCGAGCGTGGCAGATCGGTCACGGTTGCCGCAACCAGGGCGCGGCGTTGCCGGTTCCGGCGCCTGCTCCTATGGTTCCGGCCCGGGGGAC
>NZ_JBKIBX010000001.1:168645-286367 GCF_046557895.1 Methylobacterium oryzisoli
CCCCACACGGGAAACTCCATGCGGATCGTCCTCGCGGCCCAGGTCGCGCTTCTTCTGCCGCTTCTCGTGCCCACCGGGCTCGCCGCCGAGCCGGCCGGGGGCGTCCGGCTCGCCCCCCATCGTGCCGTCTACGACCTGTCGCTGGCGCGCAGCGGCGGCGCCCGGGCGGTCGAGAGCGCGCGGGGGCGCATCGTGTTCGATTTCTCGGGGGATGCCTGCAAGGGCTGGGCGCTGCAGTACCGGCAGGTGACGGTGCTGGAGAGTTCCGAGAGCGGCACCCGCACCTCGGACCTGCGCAACAACACCTTCGAGAGCGGCGACGGACGCGCCTTCCATTTCCGCACCCAGTCCGACCTCAACGGTGCCGTCCAGGCGCCCGTGGACGGCGACGCCGAGCGCGACGAGAAGGGCCTCTCGGTCAGCCTCAAGCAGCCCAAGCGCGGGCAGGTGACGGTGCCGGGCGAGGTGCTGTTTCCGGCCGCCCACATGCGCCGGCTGATCGAGGCCGCGCGGGCGGGCGAGAAGACCGTGGCCGTGAAGGTCTTCGACGGCTCCGACGACGGCCGCAAGATCTACGACACGCTCGCGGTGATCGGTCAGGGGCGCACCGGGCCGGCCGCCGCGCAGCCGGGCGCCCCGGTCGCCGCCGAGGCGCCGCTGCAGGAGGGCGTGATGGCCTCGATGCCGCGCTGGCCCGTGACCCTGAGCTACTTCTCCAGCGGGGAGGGCGAGCGCACGCCGATCTACGTCCTGTCCTTCGACCTCTACGAGAACGGGATCAGCGGGGCGCTGCGCCTCGATTACGGGGATTTCTCGCTGCGGGGCGACCTCTCGCGCATCGACCTCTCGCCCGAGAGCAAGGATTGCCGGCCCTGAGGGGGGCTCAATCCCGCTTCCCGCCCGGCGCGAAGGAGAGGCCGCGCTGGACCGCCGCCTCGCCGAAGCGCTCGCGCAGGGCGTCCACCGCGGCGGCCCGGCTCGCCTCCCGCAGCACCGCGGAATCCGCCAGGTCCCCCCGATCGGCGTGGACGGCCGGGCAGAGATCGCCCGCCGCGACCCCGATCAGCCGGTAGGCGGTGCCGTCGCAGGCCTGGGCCAGCATCGCCTCCGCGGGGCGGAAGAGGCGCTCGGCGAGCTGGGTCGGGGGCAGGCCCGAGCGGGTGCGGGTGCGCAGGCGGAAGCCCGCATCCTTGAGCTTCAGGGTCACGCTGGCGGCCGCGAGCTCGCTCCGCTTGAGGCGCCGCGCGACCTTCTCGCACAGCCGCCACAGTATCGGCCGCAGGCTGGCGAGGTCGCGCAGGTCCTGCGCGAAGGTGGTCTCGCCCGACACGCTCTTGGCCTCGCGCACCGGCTCCACCCGGCGCCGGTCCTCGCCGCGCGCGAGGCCGAGCAGCCGCCCGGCGTCGCGCCCGAGCGCCGCGTGGAGCCGGCCCGGGTCGACCCGCAGCAGGTCGCCCACCCGCACGACGCCAAGGTCCTTCAGCTTGGCGGCGGCGGCCTGCCCGATGCCGGGCAGGATCCCGACCGGGCGGGGGCCGAGGAAGCCCTGCGCCTCCTCGCGGCCGATCACCGAGAAGCCGCGCGGCTTCTCGAGGTCCGAGGCGATCTTGGCCAGGAACTTGTTGGGCGCCAGCCCGATCGAGACCGTGATGCCGAGATCGTCCTCCACGCGGCGGGCGAAGCGCGCCAGCGTCGCGGCCGGGCTCGCCCCGTGCAGGCGCGCGGTGCCCGCGAGGTCGAGGAAGGCCTCGTCGATCGAGACCGGCTCGACGAGGGGCGTCAGCGCCCGCATCATCGCGCGCACCTCGCGGCCGACCCGGGCGTACTTGTCCATGTCGGGCCGCACCACCACCGCGTCCGGACAGGCTTCGAGCGCCCGGAACATCGGCATGGCCGAGTGCACCCCGTAGGTGCGGGCGATGTAGCAGGCGGTCGCCACCACCCCGCGCCGGCCGCCGCCGACGATCAGCGGACGGTCGCGCAGGGCGGGATCGTCCCGCTTCTCGATCGCCGCGTAGAAGGCGTCGCAATCGACATGCGCGATGGCAAGGGCGTCGCGCTCGGGGTGGTCGAGGAGCCGCGGCGAGCCGCAGTCCCGGCAGCGCGGCCCGGCGCTCCCCGTCCGGCCGCAATCGCGGCAGAGCGCGGCCCCGCTCATGCTCCGAAGGAATCCGGGTCTGGCGGGCCGAGCCGGCGCCACGCGGTCACGATGCGCTCGGGCGGCACGGCGAGCGACCGCGCGCAGGCGAGGAGCAGGTCCTCGTCCGCCACCACGTGATCGAGGATGCCGACGAGCAGGTCCGGGCCGGCCGCGGCGGCGCGCAGGCCCTCGGGCGACAGGCCGGACGTCTCCATGAAGCGCATCAGCCGGCCGGGGTCGGCGGCGACGAAATCGAACACCGCGGCGGCGAGCGTTTCGGCGCCGGAACCGGTGTGTAGTTCGCCCTGTGCGGCTTTCCCACTGGCGTATCGGTCGGATTTGCGTTTCATCAACATGTGCCGCTTAACAGGGACGGAAGGGACAGGCGCCGTCCGGGTGGGGGACGCGGCCCGCCGGCGCCGGAGACAGTGAGCCATGAAGAAGACGGTGCTCATCGTCGAGGACAACGAACTCAACATGAAGCTCTTCAACGACCTGTTGGAGGCTCACGGCTACGCGACCCTGAAGACCGCCAACGGGATCGAGGCGATCGAACTCGCCCGCCGCCACCGCCCCGACCTGATCCTGATGGACATCCAGCTCCCCGAGGTGTCCGGGCTCGAGGTCACCAAGTGGCTCAAAGAGGACGACGAACTCAAGAGCATTCCGGTCATCGCGATCACGGCTTTCGCGATGAAAGGAGACGAGGAGCGCATCCGCGAGGGCGGCTGCGAGGCGTACCTGTCGAAGCCGATCTCGGTGGCGAAGTTCCTCGCCACGGTGCGCACCTTCCTGGGCGACGAGCGCCAGGCTTGAGAAAGGGCCGTCCATGTCGGCACGGGTTCTCATCGTCGACGACCTTTTTCCGAACCTCAAGCTGCTCGAAACCAAGCTCAGCCTCGAATATTTCGACGTCGTCTCGGCCATGAACGGGCCGGATGCCCTCGCGATCTGCGAGAAGGGCCTGTGCGACATCGTCCTGCTCGACGTGATGATGCCGGGCATGGACGGGTTCGAGGTCTGCCGCCGGATCAAGACGACGCCCACCACCGCCCATCTGCCGGTGGTGATGGTGACGGCCCTCGACCAGCCGAGCGATCGCCTGCGGGGGCTCGACGCGGGCGCCGACGACTTCCTCACCAAGCCGATCGACGACACCGCGCTGTTCGCGCGCGTGCGCAGCCTCGTGCGCCTCAAGGCGATGACCGACGAGCTGCGCAGCCGCGCCATGGCCTCGCGCGATTTCGGCTTCGGCGACCCGCTGGCGGCGGCCGCCGCCGAGACCGGGCAGAACGCCCGCCTCCTCATCGTCGACGACCGGCCCTCCTCGGCGGAGCGGATGGCGGGGGCGCTCGGCCAGTTCCACTGCGTCGAGGTGGAGGCCGACCCCCAGGCGGCGCTCGTGCGGGCGACCGAGGGCCAGGTCGACGTGGCCGTGGTGAGCCTCGACCTCGACGGCTTCGACGGCCTGCGCCTGTGCAGCCAGCTGCGCTCGCTCGACCGCACCCGCGGCATCCCGGTGGTGATGGTGGCGGATGCGGGCGACCGCGACCGGATCATGCGCGGCCTCGACCTCGGCGTGCACGACTACCTCGTGCGTCCGGTCGACCGGAACGAGCTCGTGGCCCGGGTCCGCACCCAGGTGCGCCGCAAGCGCTTCGCCGATTCCCTGCGCGAATCCGTCCAGGCCTCGATGGAGCTCGCGGTGGTGGACGGGCTGACCGGACTGCACAACCGGCGCTACCTCGACGCGCATCTCGCCGGCCTCTTCGCGGAATCCGCCCTGCGCGGGCGCCCGGTCTCGGTCCTCCTCCTCGACATCGACCGCTTCAAGACGATCAACGACCGCTTCGGCCACGACGCGGGCGACGAGGTGCTGCGCCAGTTCGCCGAGCGCATCCGCGCGCACACCCGCGGCATCGACGTCGTGGCGCGGTTCGGGGGCGAGGAGATCGTGGTGGTGGTCCCCGATACCGGGCTCGACGGGGCGCAGCAGGTGGCCGAGCGCATCCGCGAGCGCATCGAGGCGATGCCGTTCCCGATCCATGGCGGCACGCGCAGCATCGACGTGACGGTCTCGATCGGCGTGGCGGTGCGGCTGCCCGACGATGGCGGGCCCGCGAGCCTTCTGAAGCGCGCCGACACCGCCCTCTACCGGGCCAAGAACGAGGGCCGGAACCGCGTGGTGGCGGCCGCCGCCTGAGGCGGAGGCCCCTGAGGGCGCGGCGCACTGTCGCAGCGTTCCGGGCCGGGTGATGCCGCGACGTCGCCGCGACGCTCCAGGCCCTTGATTCCAGCCGCATCTTTTCAGTGCCGCCGGATCAACCTTGACAGTATAGCCGAAGTCGTTCCGCCTGATCTTCGCGCATGCATTGGCGTGAAGTCCGTAGCATCCTGGGTCGACCGCAGCGTGCGAGTGTTGAACCTCGCATCGACAGGATGTCCACCATGGAACATCAGCCGCTTCGTCACCTTCGCGACATCGCCGACGTCGAGCCGGGTCCGGTCCTGCTCGAAGGCCGCCGGGCCCGGCTCGAGCGGTGGGCCGAGATCCTCGAACGCGAGCCGGCGCGCCTGTTCACGACCCTCGAGGAGATCGAGTTCGTGCCGCGCCGGATGCGTGCCGCGATCCGCGCCGACAACTCGCCCATCGCCTACGCGTATGCCGACCCGGTCCTGCGCGCGAGCGGGCTGTCCGGCGACACGTTCGGGGATGCGCGCAGCTTCTTCGAACTCGGGACCGGCGAGGCCCACCATCTGCTGTGCTCATGCGTGAACGGGCGCAGCGTCACGGGCTTCGCGACCGCGCGGCGCCTGCGCCGCCTCGCCACCCGGCGCCCGGGCCTGTGGCTCGCCTACGGCTGCGCGGCCGGCCTCGCGGGCCTGCCCAGCCTCTTCTACCTGTTCGGGTGAGGCCCGAAACGGCGAAGGCCGCCCCGAAACGGCGAAGGCCGCCCGGTCCCCCGGGCGGCCTTCGCGGTCGTGATCGCGGCGCGGGGCTCGCGCCCGCGTCGGGCTTACTTGATCTTGGATTCCTTGAACTCGACGTGCTTGCGCGCGACGGGGTCGTACTTCTTGAACGACAGCTTATCGGTCTGCGTGCGCGAGTTCTTCTTGGTGACGTAGAAATAGCCCGTGTCGGCGGTCGAGACGAGCTTGATCTTGACGGTGACGGCCTTGGCCATGACGCGACCTCAGTTGGGGACAGGGATGCGTCCGGACGACCCAAACGCAAAAGGGCCGGGATAGCCCGGCCGAAACGCGGCGCCTGAATGCCCGATCCGCCCAAGAGCGTCAAGCCGGACTCGGCGTCAAGCCGGGCTGGCGTCAAGCCGGGCTCGCCCGGACCACGCGCAGGCCGACCACCACGAGGTAGGCGCCGAACAGGAGCGCGAGCGACCACGCGAAGCCGTGCGGCGAGGCGAGGTCCATGCCGCCGCCGACGATCGGGGGGCCGAGCACGAGGCCGACATTGTAGAGCACCAGGAAGGCGGCGTTCGCGCCCGCCAGCGCCGCGCCCGTGAAGCGCGCGCCGAGATGCGCGAGGCCGACCGTGTAGAGCGTGCCGGCGATGCCGCCCCACACGAACAGGATGGCGCCGAGCAGCAGCGGCTGCCCGGCGCCCAGCGGCAGCATCAGCGCGCCGAGGCCCCCGACGGCGCTGGCCGCCAGCAGCAGGCGGCGGCGGTCGACGTGGTCGGAGAGGAGGCCGACCGGGATCTGAAACAGCACGTTGCCGAGCGCCGCGAGGCTGACCAGCCCCGCCGCCTGCTCCGCCGTCAGGCCAAGCCGCAGGCCGTAGATCGGCAGGATGGCGAAGCCCCCGGTCTCCACCGCCCCGTAGACCAGGGCGGCCAGCGTCGCCGAGGGCGCGACCCGCAGGTAGCTGAGGAAGCCCCGGCCTCCCTTGCGCGGGATCTCCGGCGAGAGGCCGCGCGCCAGGAGGAGCGGCAGGGCGCCGGCGCCGAACAGAACCGCCCCGGCGACGTAGGGCGTCCAGCCCCGGGTGCCGAGCAGCCCGAGCAGGCCCGGCCCGATCGCGAAGCCGAGCGCCAGCACGGTGGCGTAGACGCCCATGACGAGCCCGCGCCGGGCCGGCGGGGCCGCCTGGTTGATCCAGAACTCGGACAGCACGAACAGCACCCCGAGCGCGGCCGAGAACGCGAAGCGCAGCGGGAACCACCACGCCACGTCGAACAGGGCCTTGAAGCCCAGCAGCGACATCGCCCCGACCGCGATCGCCCCGAGGAGCAGCGGCAGCACGCCGAGCCGGGCGGCGACCCGCGGCACGAAGGGCACCACCAGGATGCTGGAGACCCCCGCGACGGCGGTGTTCACGCCGATCATCGTGTTCGACAGGCCCATCCGCTCCATCTCGAGCGAGAGGAGCGGGATCGACAGGCTCAGGCCGATGCCCACCACCGCCACGCAGGCGATCGCTGCCGCGATGGCGGCGATGCCGGATCTGTCGAAGGCGTGCGTGGTGGCGTCCATGCTGGTCCTGGCGGCCCGGGGCGGGCGGCCCGATATGGCGCGGAACCGGCCGCGGGGCCAGGGCGCCTCACGGGTGGCCGCCCTGCGTTCGGCAGGATGGCGCGGTGCAAGGCGGTCGCGACGTCTGCACGCGCCAAGAGGCCGATCGACCCAAGAGCGCGATCGACCCGAGCGCGCGATCGACCGAGGCGTCCTCGTCCCGTCAGAGGTCGTGCATTTCGGGTTGGATTGGAGCCTGATCGTCGTGGTTGGGTCAGCGGAGGTCTTCGCAGGCGAGCGACGGTCGAACGCAGCGCAGCCGCCCGCGCGCCAAGGGAGGTATCGTGGCCGACGAACAGGACGGATCACCGGCTGGGCCGCTGGACCGGGCCCTCGCGATCCTGATGGTCATCGCCGAGCAGAAGAAGGCTCTGTCGTCTGCGGAGATCGCCGCCGCGCTCGCGCTGCCGCTGCCGACGGCCCATCGCCTCATCGGCAATCTCGAACGTCGGGGCCTGATCCAGAAGGCGCTCGGCACGAAGCGCTACGTCGTCGGCAGCAGGCTCGTCACGCTCTCGGCCAAGACGATCGGGGCCGCGTTCCGCACCGTACGCCGGCAGGCCGTCCTGAGCGCCGTGGCCGATCGGATCGGCGAGCAATGCGAGATCGGCGTCGTGCGCGACCATGCCGTGGTCTACGTCGACAGCGTGCGGTCGAAGGAACAGCAGGGCCTGCAGTTCAATCCGAGTGACTCCGCGCCACTGCACTGCACGTCGACAGGCAAGATCTACATGAGCCGGCTGCCGGCCAAAATAAGAAATCGGTTGGTTCGGTCATTAGCGCTTGTTCGTTACACGCCGACGACGATCGTCGACCCCGACGAGCTGCTGGCCGGTCTCGAAGACGTGCGGCGCAGAGGCTGGGCCAAGACCAACGAGGAGTTCGTTCGGGGTGTCGTGGGCTGCGCCGTGCCGATCGTCTCACCGGCAGGCGACCTCATCGCCTGCCTGGGCGTGTCGGTGCCGGTGGCGCGCGTCGGCTTCGCAAGGCTCGATACCTTCATCGGTCCCCTGCAGGAGGCGGCGGCCCTGCTCTCCGAGACGATCCTGCAGGACAACGAGGATCTCTAGAATTCTCGATTTTCGGAATTATTGCTCTCGTTTTTCGAGGCGCTATCTCGACGCGCCGTGCACGTTGTGTATTTTCAAGGCGCCCAACCGAAACGACCAAATCCTCAGCAGGATGCGCGGTTTCGGGTCGCAAAGATCGTGAGACTGAGCGAAGACGGCCGCCGGCTCGGCCCGGCGCGAATGCTTCGCCATGTCCGCTCTGCCAGAGGTGAGCATGAGCCAGCACTACGATGTTGCCGCTGTCCGTCGGGCGTTCCCGGCCGCCGAGCACGTGGTCTACCTCGACAGCGGCTTCCAGACCCCTCTCTCCCGCCCGGTGAAGGAGGCCTACGAGCGTTTCCTGCAGGAGAGCTTCGAGACGGCCGGCCCGAAGCAGGTCTGGCTCAATCGTCTGGAGGAAACCCGCGCCAAGGTGGCGGCCCTCCTGGGCGCCGAGCCGCACGAGATCGCCTTCACGAAGAACACCTCGGAGAGCATGAACATCGCCGCCAACGCGCTCCCGCTGCGGGCCGGCGACAAGGTTTTGATGATCGAGGGGGATCATCCCAACAACGCCTATGCCTTCCTCAACCTGCAGAGGAAGGGCGTGGAGATCATCTTCATCCCGATGACCGAGGTGGTGAACGGGGAGAGCTTTCGGCCGCATATCGACGACCGGACGCGGGCGATTTCCATGTCGCACGTCACCTTCCACGCCGGACACCGGTTCGACGTGGAGAGCGTCGGCGAACTCTGCGCGCAGCACGGCCTCTACTTCGTCGTGGACGTGATGCAGAGCATCGGCGTCGTGCCGATCGATGCCAAGGCGATGAAGGCCACCTTCATCGGCTCGGGCACGCACAAGGGCCTGTTGGTGCCGCAGGGGCTCGGCCTGCTCTACTGGGACGCGAGACGGATTGAGCTGGAGCCGGCCTATCTGGCGGCCGCGAGCCTCGCCAGCCCGCCGGCCGATTTCATCGCGCGCGCCGACAACATGGCCCTGCCGGCGACCGCCGGGCGGTTCGAACTCGGCAACTTCAACCTGCCGGCCATCCAGGGGCTCGCCGCTGCGCTCGATCTCATCGGCCAGGTCGGGATCGAAAACATCCGGAAGCACTGCTTCGACCTCGGCGACGATCTGATCGAACGGCTCGACGGGCTCGGCGTGGGCGTGGTCGGCCCGCGCGAGCGGCAGCACCGCGCGCCGCACATCTACGTCATCGCGCTGCCGGCGGCGGACTGGCTCGATTACTTCGCCCGCACCGGCATCCGGGTCTCGCCCGAGCGGGACGGCATCCGGGTGTCCCTCGGCATGTTCAACACCACGGCCGACATCGATCGGCTGGTCGAGGCCATCCGCGCCAGGAATACGCCGGCGACGCCGCAGGCCCGCACCGCCGTCCTGTCGCAGCTCGGGTAACCCGCCGAAGGACGCCTCCACCCCGTCCCGGCACGGCGCCCGGACGAATCCGCATCCCTCGAGAGGAGAAAAGCCATGGTCCCAGGTCGCGGTCTCGCGCGAGCGTCCTGCGCGCTCGTCCTCGGTCTCGCCACGACCGCCGTCTCCGCCGAGAGCCCGACGCTGGCCAAGATCAAGCGCAACGGCAGCGTGACGCTCGGCTACCGCGAGGCCTCGATCCCGTTCTCGTATCTCGGCGCGGACCAGAAACCGGTCGGCTTCTCCCTCGATCTGTGCGCGCAGGTCGTGGCCAAGATCAAGAGCGACCTCAAGCTCGATACCCTCGCGGTCAAGCTCCAGCCGGTCGATTCCACCAATCGCATCCCGCTCATCCAGAACGGGACCATCGACATGGAATGCGGCGCCACCTCCAGCAGCGTCGCCCGGCTCAAGCAGGTCGCCTTCACGGTCGCGATCTTCGTGTCATCGGCACGGTGGCTGACCAAGGCCTCGTCCGGCATCCACGACGTCAAGGGTCTCGACGGCAAGAGCGTCGTCGCCACGCAAGGCTCGAACGCGGTCGGCTTCGCGTTCGGCATCAAGGCCAAGGGCGGCACCTTCAACGTCATCCAGGCCAAGGATCACGGCGAATCCATGCTGACGCTGCAGAGCGGGCGTGCCGCGGCGTTCATGGAGGACGACATCCTGCTCGCCAGCCTGAAGGCGCGCACGCCCGATCCCGCTGCCTTCGCGTTCCTGCCCGAAACCTACACCCTGGTGCCCTACGCCCTGATGCTGCCCAGGGACGACGCGGAGCTCAAGACGCTGGCGGACGGTGTCCTGAAGGACATGATGGCCTCGGGAGCGTTCACCCAACTCTACGCCAAGTGGTTCGAGAGCCCGATCCCGCCCCGCAACGAGAACCTGAACTTCCCGATGTCCGAAGCCCTCAAGGAGCGCGTTGCCCATCCGAGCGACTCGGTCGATTTCTGAACCCGAGGCCGCGTTCGGCACGGGGGCGGTCGCCCGTGCCCCCTGAACGGCCGTCCCTGCCCGGGCCGGGCGCATCGACCACGAAACGCGTCGTTTTCGATCGGACAGGCGAGGCGGTTTCTGCCGGGCCGCCCAGCAAGCCGGCACGGTAGCCAGCGGAGGGTGGCGCGGGTTACGCTCGGTCAGATTCGCGTCGGACCGCACCCATGGCCATCGAGGGTCACGCCAACGAGAAGTACGTCACCGGCCACTGCCTCGGCACCTCGCGCGGCCGGGGCTGGACGAACGTGCTGGCCGAGCGCTGGAGCCATGCACGCGGCGAGCTGCCGTCCGTGCTGCCGCGCGACACCGAGCTTGCCGTGTTGTTGAGCGAGGCCACCCTCGTCGATCGCGAGGGGGCAGGCCTGAAGCAGCGCACCCACGGACGGCGCGGCACGGCGTGGCTGTGCCCGGCGGGCATCCGCGAGGAGTACATCGACTTCAAGCAGCCGCTCCGCGACTGCCTGCACATTTTCCTGCCCGCCCACCCCTTCGCCACGACGGTCGAGCAGGATTTCGGGATCGACCCCGCCAGGGTGGCGCTGCGCTACGATGTCATCGCACACGACCCGTTCATCGAGCAGGTCGCCATTCAGATCGCGCGCGAGCTCGACCATCAGACGGCGGCGGGGACGCTGCTGGTCGAAGGGCTCGGCCAGGCGCTATCGGCCTACCTCATCACGCACTGCGCCGAGACCGGCCTGAGGGCCAAGCCGCCGCCCTGCCGGGAGAAACCGCTGGATGAGCGGCGAGAACAGCGGGTGCTGGCGTTCATCGAGGCGCATGTTGCGCAATCCTTCACGGTCGCCGAGCTGGCGGCCGTGGCCTGTATGAGCCCCGCTCACTTCGCCCGCAGCTTCAAGCAGACGTTCGGCATGGCACCCCACGCCTATGTCAGTGCGAAACGGCTTGAGCTGGCGCGGCAGCTCCTCGGCAGCCGCGCCCACGATCTCGCTGCGGTCGCGACCGCAGCAGGGTTCTCGAACGCGTCGAACTTCGCCCGCGCGTTCAAGCAGGCCACCGGCCGGACTCCGGCGGAGTACCGGCAGCTCAACCTGGCGCCGGCTCCATCGAGCAGGCGCTAAGCATCATTCGCCGAAGTGGTCACCGGTTCGGCGGCGGAAATGATGCAATATCAAAAGACTAAGCAGACTTGCCCCGGGCAATTCTGCTTAGTTGTCGCCCTTTGACACCCTGGCCTCATAGGCGGGAAGGTCGAGCAGGCCTTCCTGCTCGGCGCGGGCGCGGTCCTCGTCGTGGAGCACATCCTGCACCATGTCGAGGCGCTTCCAGAGCGCCAGCGGCGTCTTCTGGCCGGGCTTCGGCACGTACTTGGATTGATCGACGCGCTGGAACTTGTGGACGTAGCGCGGGCAGTTCACCCATGCCTTCGTGACGTCGATCCGCACGGCGTACTGCGCCTCGGTCCAGCTCGCCATGATCGGATCGTCGCGCAGCATGGTCGCCGTGCCCTGCACGCGCACCCGGTGGGGCGTCTCGAAGTCGATGAACAGCAGGCCGACCTTGGGCTGTCCCACGATGTTGCCGACCGAGTAGAACATGCCGTTGCCGTCGAACCCCGGAAAAACCAGGGTGTTGCCGTCCATCACGCGCACCAGCCCGACCGGGCCGCCCTTGTAGGAGACGGTCGGCATGCCGTCCGGATCGACGGTGGAGAGGAAGAAGAAGTCGCGCGATTCGATGAAGGTCCGCTCGTCGGGGCCGATCTCGTCGTGAACCCACTTGGTATCAAGCAGTTCGGCGAGCTTGACGGTGTCGAACTCCTCCTGCAGGCGGCGGTGCTGTTCGTAGTACAATGAGCCCATCGAGCGCCACTCCCGGACGTTTTCTGGTCGGGGACAGGCTGTCGCGTGCATGGGGGTCTGTCTGCATCCGGACCTGCGATAGGCAATTCCGATCCTGCGAAACCGCGCGCACGCCTGGCCGCACGACGGAAGCGGCGCGGCGGGTCCGGTGGTGGATGCCGCTTCTATCGTGACGCTCGCAGGCGCGCATCGGGCGCCGGATCGAGACCGGGACATTCCACGATCCGCACTGCCGCCCGGCCGGCGACCCGCTCCGGCGGATCGAAGCCGAGCCTCAAAGCTCCTCCCGCGTGTGCCGGCCCCGCACCTCGCGGAAGAACGGCACCGGCAGGAACGGGCTGAAGCCCGCGGCGAGGCGCGCCTCCAGTTCGTCGAGGACGATGTGGGTGATGCGCGGCAGGTCGAGCTTGCGGGCCTCGGCGAAGCTGACCCAGGCGAGTTCGGTGAGTTCGGCCTCGGGGCCGACGAAGCCGGGCGTCTCGCCCGCGACGGCGCTGCGCTTCACCGCGAAGAAGCGGGTGTCGAAGCGCTTGGGCCGCGCGGGCGGGGTGATGGCGCGCGCCACGAACTGCACCGCTTCGAGGTCGGGGATGATGCCGGCCTCGCGGAAGGCCCCCCAGGGACCGTCCGGCGCCGTCTCGGGCGGGCCGTAGTCGCGGGTGCCGATCATCAGGCCGGTCTCTTCGTAGGTCTCGCGGATGGCCGCGAGGGCGAGCGCCCGGCCGAGATGGTGGGGCGGGCGCGTCACCCGCGCGGCGAGCGCGGCCTCGGCCCGGTCGTTGAGGGTGCCCACCACCGGCATGTGCCGGTCTTCGAGCTCGATCCGCCCGCCCGGGAAGACGTACTTGCCCGGCATGAACTTGTGGCCGTGATGGCGCCGGCCCATCAGCACGGTCGGCACCTTGCCGGAATGGTCGAGGATGATGAGGGTGGCGGCGTTCTTCGGCCGCAGCGCGGGGGGGCGGGCCGGCGCCCGCTCAGGCGCGGCGGAGGCCAGAGGTCCTTCGGTCTGCGTCGTCTCGGCCGTCGCGCGCGCCATCCGCCGTCTCCCCGCTCATGGCCGGGCCTTGACCGACCCCTCGGCCGGGCTCTCGGCCGGCTCAGCCCGCCCGCGGCGTATCGCGGCGAAGCCGTGCATGCCAAGTGCGTATTGCAGCCCGACCACCGCTCCCTTCACGGGCTGGAGCAGCGCCAGCGCCATCGCCAGGGTGAGAGCCGGCCAGACCGCGAGCTGCATGGCGAGCGGCACCTCGAAGCGCATCTCGGTTTCAAGGATTGCCAGGCCGACGACGTGGCCGACGATGAAGATCACGAGGTAGGGCGGCAGATCGTCGGCGCGGTGGTGGTGGAGTTCGGTGCCGCAGGCCTCGCAGGCGTCGCGCACCTTGAGGAAGCGCCCGAACACCCGGCCCTCGCCGCAATGCGGGCAGCGGTTGCGGAAGCCGCGCGCCATGGCGGTATGCCAGGGCACCTCAGGCGCCGGTGCCGCCGCCGCCCGGGCGGCCTCGCCGTCGATCTCGATCACGCCCGCTTCCCCCGCCGCTTGGTCAGGCTCTCGCGCCGCTCCGGCGTCGGGCGGCCCTTGCGCAGGCCGCGCCGGGGCGCGGGCGCGCGGGCGCCCTCCGACACCACCTCGAAGCGCAGCGCGCCGGCCACGGGCGCCGCCTCGACGAGGCGGACCTCGATCCGGTCGCCGAGCCGGAAGCTCTCGCCGCTGCGCTCGCCCACCAGGGCGTGGCGGTCCGGCTCGAAGCGGTAATAATCCGCGCCGAGCGTGGAGACCGGCACGAAGCCGTCCGCCCCGGTCTCGTCGAGCTTGACGAACAGGCCGGCGCGGGTCGCCCCCGAGATCTGGCCCGCGAAGGTGGCGCCGATCCGGTCGGCGAGGTGCTGGGCGATCAGCCGGTCGATGGTCTCGCGCTCGGCCGCCATCGCGCGCCGCTCCGCCGTCGAGATCTGCTGGCCGATCTCGGCGAGGTCCGCCGCCGCCATGTCCGGCAGCCCGTCGGGGCCGAGGCGCAGCGCCCGGATCAGGGCGCGGTGCACCACGAGGTCGGCGTAGCGCCGGATCGGCGAGGTGAAGTGGGCGTAGCGGCGCAGCGCGAGGCCGAAATGCCCCGCATTCTCCGGTGCGTAGACGGCCTGCGCCTGCGAGCGCAGGATCACCTCGTTGATGAACAACTGGTGCTCGGTGCCGTCCACGAGGCCGAGGATGCGGTTGAACAGGGAGGGGCGCAGGATCCCCTCCTTCGGCAGCTTGATGCCGATGGAGGCCAGCACCTCGCCGAGCGCCCGCATCTTTTCCAGCGACGGCTCGTCGTGCACCCGGTAGATCAGGGCCTGCGCCTTCGCCTCCAGCGTCTCGGCGGCGGCGACGTTGGCCTGGATCATGAACTCCTCGATCAGGCGGTGGGCCTCCAGCCGCTGGGGCACCACCACCCGGTCGACCCGCCCCTCCGCGTCCAGGATCACCTTGCGCTCGGGCAGGTCGAGGGCGAGGGGCCCGCGGGCGTCGCGCGCCTTGGCGAGCAGGCGGTAGGCCGCCCAGAGCGGACGCAGCACCGGGGCCAGCAGCGGCCGGGTGACGTCGTCCGGCTGCCCGTCGATGGCTCCTTGCGCCTGCCCGTAGGCGAGCTTGGCGGCCGAGCGCATCATCACGCGGTGGAAGCTGTGGCGCGCCTTGCGCCCGTCCGGCCCGATCACGAGCCGCACCGCGAGGGCCGGGCGGTCCTCGCCGGGGCGCAGCGAGCAGAGGTCGTTGGAGATGCGCTCGGGCAGCATCGGCACCACCCGGTCCGGGAAGTAGACCGAGTTGCCGCGCACCAGCGCCTCGCGGTCGAGCGCGCTGCCGGGCCGCACGTAGGCGGCGACGTCCGCGATCGCCACCGTGACGACGAAACCGCCGACATTGTCCGGGTCAAGGTCCGGCTCCGCCATCACGGCGTCGTCGTGGTCCTTGGCGTCCGGCGGATCGATGGTGACGAGGGGCCGCTCGCGCCAATCCTCGCGCCCGTCGAGGGAGGCCGGTCCGGCCCGCTCGGCCTCCTCCAGCACCTCGCGGGGAAAAACGTGCGGGATGCCGTGGGCGTGGAGCGCGATCAGGCTGACGGCCTTCTCGGAGGCGAGCGAGCCCAGCCGCTCCTTCACGCGGCCCTGCGGCAGGCCGAGGCGGCCCTCGCGGGAAAGCGTGACGCTGACGAGGTCGCCGTCGCGCGCCTCGCCCTCCTGGCCCGCGGGAATCGCGATCTCGCGCCCCTGCGCGCGCTTGTCGACCGGCAGCACGCGGCCGCCGCCCTTCTCCAGGGCGCGGTAGACGCCGAGCGCCTCGGCCTTGTTGCGGCCGAGCAGCTTGACGACGCGGCCGACGTAGCGGCCCGGCGCCTCGCGGTCGGGCTCGACGCGCAGCAGCGCCCGGTCGCCGAGGCCGGGGGCCGGCTGCCCCCCGGCGCGGCGCCCGCGCGGCATCATCACGAGGATCTTCGGGACCGGGCCGGCCTCGGCATCCCACTGCGCCGGACGCGCCAGCAGCTCGCCGTCGCGGTCGCGCCCGTCGATGTCGGCGACCAGCACGGGCGGCAGGCGCCCGGCCTTGCGCAGGCCCGCCCGGTCCTTCTCGACCAAGCCCTCCTCGGCGAGATCCTTCAGCATGCGCTTCAGCTCGACCTTGTCGGCGCCCTTCAGGCCGAAGGCCTGCGCGATCTCGCGCTTGCCGACCTTGGCGGAGGCGTCGTCGATGAAGGCGAGCACGGCCTCGCGGGAGGGGAGGGCGCCGTGCTGGGACGGTTTGGGATGCGTGCGCTTGGCCAACGGAGACTCAGAGCGGGGGGCGGAAGGGGGCGGACGGGCACGGCGAACGCGCGTGCCGTGCGCGAGCGGCCCGATCCACCGATATGGGACGCCTGACGCGGGCGGGCAACCGGCTGAGCCGGGACGTCCACGAGTGGTCCGCCCGTGTCGCCAGCGCGCCGGGTCGGATTTTATGCTACCACCATCGGCGACCCAAGCGATGAGGCGCCGGCCATGCGATCGGCTGAGAAGATCAGCATCACCATGACCCCCGAACAACTGCGCGCTGTCCGCGAGAGCGTCGAGGCCGGCGAGTACGCCTCGACCAGCGAGGTGGTGCACGAGGCCGTACGCCTCTGGCAGCGCCAGCGCCGGGAGGACGCCGAGCGACTGGACGCCATCCGCGCCCGAATCCGCCGATCCGCCGACGACCCACGCCCCTCCGTCAGCCTCGACGAGGCCCGCGCGCGCATCAAGGCGCTCCATGCGGACGTCGTGACGGCGCAGCGGCATGAAGCGCCTTGAGGTCGCATTCCGCGCCGAAGCCGACGACGACCTCTCGCAGATCTATCTCTGGGTCTACGAGGCGAGCCGGAGCCCGCAGGTGGCGGAGCGCTTCCTCGACCGGCTCATCGGCCGGTGCGAACGCATCGGCGACGCACCCCTCGGCGGCCGACGACGCGACGACCTCGAACCTGGCCTGCGGACGGTTCCGTTCGAGCGAACGGCCGTGATCGCCTATCGGGTCGAGGGGGACCGGGTGCTGATCACCAACGTGTTCTACGGCGGACGGGATTTCGAGGCTTTGTACCGCGGGCAGGAGACGCCGGACTGAGCGGCCGCAGCACGCGAAGCCGGAGCATCCGGCTCGGCGGTGCAGATCCTCGCCGGGGCGCCAGCCGAAAGCGTGCCGAGACGGGGGGCGGAGCGATCCGCCCCCCGTCTCGCCGATCCCGAGGGATCAGAGCGAGTAGTAGTGGACGAACTCGATCGGGTGCGGCGTCATTTCGAAGCGCATCACCTCGGTCATCTTCAGCTCGATGAACGAGTCGATGAAGTCGTCGTTGAACACGCCGCCAGCCTTCAGGAACTCGCGGTCCGCGTCCAGGCTGTTGAGGGCCTCGCGCAGCGAGCCGCAGACGGTCGGGATCTCCTTCAGCTCCGCCGGGGGCAGGTCGTAGAGATCCTTGTCCATCGCCGGGCCGGGATCGATCTTGTTCACGATGCCGTCGAGGCCCGCCATCAGCATCGCCGCGAAGGCGAGGTACGGGTTGGCCATCGGGTCGGGGAAGCGCACCTCGACGCGCTTGGCCTTCGGCGAGGTCGTCCACGGGATGCGGCAGGAGGCCGAGCGGTTGCGGGCCGAGTAGGCCAGCAGCACCGGCGCCTCGTAGCCCGGCACCAGCCGCTTGTAGGAGTTGGTGGACGGGTTGGTGAAGGCGTTGAGCGCCTTGGCGTGCTTGATGATGCCGCCGATGTACCAGAGGCATTCCTGGGAGAGGTCGGCGTACTTGTTGCCGGCGAACACCGGCTTGCCTTCCTTCCAGATCGACTGGTGGACGTGCATGCCCGAGCCGTTGTCGCCGTAGACGGGCTTGGGCATGAAGGTCGCGGTCTTGCCGTAGCTCTGGGCGACGTTGTGGATGCAGTACTTGTAGATCTGCATCTGGTCGGCCATCAGCGTCAGCGTGTCGAACTTCATGCCGAGTTCGTGCTGGGCGGACGCCACCTCGTGGTGGTGCTTCTCGACCTTGACGCCCATGGATTGCATGGCGGCCAGCATCTCGCCGCGCATGTCCTGGGCCGAATCCTGCGGCGGCACCGGGAAGTAGCCGCCCTTGATCTGGACCCGGTGGCCGAGGTTGCCGCCCTCGTACTCGGTCTGACCGTTGATCGGCAGTTCGACGGAGTCGAGCTTGAAGCCGGTGTTGTAGGGATCGGCCGAGAAGCGCACGTCGTCGAAGACGAAGAACTCGGCCTCGGGGCCGACGAAGATGGTGTCGCCGATGCCGCTCGCCTTGACGAAGGCCTCGGCCTTCTTGGCGATGCCGCGCGGGTCGCGGCCGTAGGGCTCGCCGGTGCCGGGCTCCAGCACGTCGCAGACGATCGACATCGTCGAGGCGGAGAAGAACGGATCCATGCAGGCGGTCGCCGGATCCGGCATCAGCAGCATGTCGGACTCGTTGATCGCCTTCCAGCCGGCGATCGAGGACCCGTCGAACATCGTGCCTTCGGCGAAGATGTCCTCGTCGACGAGCGAGACGTCGAAGGTGACGTGCTGCCACTTGCCGCGCGGATCGGTGAAGCGGAAATCGACGTACTTGACGTCGTTGTCCTTGATTTCCTTGAGGACTTCCGATGCGGTCTTGGCCATTCTGTCTGGATCCCTTCCTAGAACCGGCACGCAGGCCGTCAGTCACCCGCGGTCCGCCCGCGCGACCGCGACAGTCGCTCGCTGGCAGTCGCTGAAGCGGAACGAGGTCAGATCGCGTCGGCGCCCGTCTCGCCCGTGCGAATGCGGATGGCTTCTTCGATCGACGACACGAAGATCTTGCCGTCGCCGATGCGGCCCGTCTGCGCGGATTTGCGGATTGCGTCAACCGCGCCTTCGACCAAGTGATCGGGCAGGACGATCTCGAGCTTCACCTTCGGCAGGAAGTCGACCACGTACTCGGCGCCGCGGTAGAGTTCCGTGTGCCCCTTCTGGCGGCCGAAGCCCTTCGCCTCGATCACGGTGATGCCCTGGAGGCCGACTTCCTGAAGGGCCTCCTTCACCTCGTCGAGCTTGAAGGGCTTGATGATCGCTTCGATCTTCTTCATGCCGGGCGGGCCTGGTTCTGCAACGGTTCCGGCGGCATTCCTACCATCGCGCTTCGCCGACCGCCACGGGGTTTTCCGGGGTGATTTCGGTGGAATCGCCTGTGGGTTGGGCCGTTTCTGCCCGTTTGTTAAGCAATCCTTCGCCGGAACCCGGCCCTGCCTCCGGCGCGCCGACGAATGCCCCTGCAGGAGGATGCCATGGATGGAACCGTGCTGCTCACCACGGCGCAGATGCGCGAGGCGGATGCGGGCGCGATCGCGGCGGGCATCCCCGGCTTCACGCTGATGCAGCGGGCCGGTGCCGCCGTGGCGGCGCGGGCGGAGAGCCTCGTGGGCGAGGGCGCCCGCATCCTCGTGCTCTGCGGCCCGAGCAACAACGGCGGCGACGGCTTCGTGGCGGCCCGCGACCTCGCGGCGGCCGGGCGCGCGGTCGACCTCGCCCTGCTCGGCCCCCGCGAGGCGCTGGCGGGCGACGCCGCGCAGGCCGCCGCGGCCTGGACCGGGCCGGTCGCGGACGCGGCGGGCGCCGACCCCGCCGGCTACGCCCTCGTGATCGACGCGCTGTTCGGGGCCGGGCTCGCGCGGCCGCTGGAGGGGGCGGCCTGCGCGCTCATCGAGCGGCTGAACCGGGCCGGCGTGCCGGTGCTGGCGGTCGACGTGCCCTCGGGGCTCGACGGCGACACGGGCATGCCCCGCGGCCTCGCCGTGCAGGCGCGCGAGACCGTGACCTTCGCGCGCCTCAAGCCCGGCCATCTGCTCCTGCCCGGCCGCTCCCTGTGCGGGCGCATCACGCTCGCCGGGATCGGCATCCCGGACGCGGTGGTGGACGGGCTCGGCGCGCGCGCCTTCGCCAACGGGCCGTCCCTGTGGCGCGCGGCCTTCCCGCGCCTCACGGATGCGAGTCACAAGTACACGCGCGGGCACGCGCTCGTGGTGTCGGGGCCGGCGACCCGCACGGGCGCGGCGCGGCTCGCCGCCCGCGGGGCGCTGCGGGTCGGGGCGGGCCTCGTCACCGTGGCCTCGCCCCCGACCGCGCTCGCCGAGAACGCCGCCCACCTCACGGCGATCATGCTGCGCCCCTGCGCCGGGGCCGACGACCTCGAGGACATGCTGGCGGACGAGCGCCTGAACGCCATCGCGGCCGGCCCCGGGCTCGGCACCGGCGGGGCGACGCGGGAGATCGTGCGCGTGGCCGCCGAGGCCGGCCGCGCCCTCGTGCTCGACGCGGACGCGCTCACGAGCTTCGCGGGCCGCGCCGGCGACCTCGCCGGCCACCTGCGCGAGGGCGGCGCGCAGGCGGTGCTCACCCCGCATGCGGGCGAGTTCGCGCGCCTGCTGGGCGGGGTCGCGGCGGTGCCGGACGGGTCCAAGCTGGAGCGTGCGCGGGCCGCCGCCGTCTTCCTGGGTGCCGTCCTGGTCCTCAAGGGGGCCGACACCGTGGTGGCGGCGCCCGACGGCCGGGCGGTCATCAACCACAACGGCGCGCCCTGGCTCGGCACCGCCGGGTCGGGCGACGTGCTGACCGGCCTCGCCGCCGGGCTCCTCGCCCAGGGCATGCCGGCCTTCGAGGCCGCCGCCGCGGCGGTGTGGCTCCACGGCGAGGCCGGGCGCCGCCACGGCCCCGGACTGATCGCCGAGGACCTGCCCGAGCTGATGCCGGGGGTGCTCGCCCGCCTGACCGGGTTCGAGGCGCCCGCCTGAGGCGGGCACCCGCCTTTGCCGGGCACCCGCCTTTGGCGGGCCGTCAGGTCACCTCGAAGGAGGTCCACAGGCCGGTGTCGAAGCGCTCCAGGGCGGTGGCGCTGATGAGCCAGCGGCCCGGATTGTCGGCCTGGAAGGCGATGCGGGCGGTGCGCCCTTCGAGGAGCTGGAACGTGTCGAGCCAGTAGGGCTCCCAGCCGTCGTCGAGCGGGTGCAGCAGCCGGAAGACGTGCCCGTGCAGGTGCAGGAATTGCGGGAAGGCCGTCTGGTTGGCCAGCGCCAGCACCACCACGCTGCCCCGCTTCACCGAGAACAGCGGGGCGCTTCCCGCCGTGCCGGCGGCCCCGTTGACGGTCCAGATCCGCGTCGGATCGCCGGTGTAGCTCGGCGGCGCGTCGGGCTTGGCCTTGTCGAGGCTCGCCCCGCCCGCGATGGCGAGGTCGCGCCGCACGGCGTTCTGCAGCTTGATCTCGGGCGGCAGCAGCCGGTTCTCGCCGATCGGCGCCACCGGCGGGCGCGCCGGCACGGATTCGCCCTTGGCCGCCACCACGGCGAGCGGGATGCCCTGCGCGATCAGGGCCGTCACCGCGCCCTTGCCCTCCGCCGGCACGTCGAGGAGCACGTCGTAGCGGGTGCCAGGCGGGAACGGCAGGGTGGCGCGCAGCGGCTCGAAGGTGTCGGTGGGCTGGCCGTCCACCGCCACGACCCAGACCTTCAGCCCGTCGAAGCGGATGCGGGTCGCGCGGGCGTTGCAGCCGTTGGCGAGCCGCAGCCGCAGCCGCGTGCCGGGCGCCGCCTCGATGGTCTCGGGCACCGGCCGGCCGTTCACCGTGAGCGCGTTGCCGAGCCGGCCGGCGCTCGCCGCGAAGGCGACCTGCCCGAAGGGCGCGAGGCTCCCGTCCGGCTCCAGGCGCCAGTCCTGCAGCAGCAGCGGCACGTCGCGGTCGACCACCGGGGGCTTGGCCTCCTCGACCACCAGCATCCCCGCGAGGCCCCGGCCGCCCGGCTCGCTCGATCCGCCGACCACGAGGGGGCGGATCAGGAAGGTGCCGGCATCCGGGGGCGTGAACTCGTACAGGAAGCTCGCGCCGGGCTGCACCGGCGCCTGGGTCACGCCCCCGACCCCGTCCATGGCGTTGCGGTTGCGCACGCCGTGCCAGTGCAGCGAGAGCGGCTTGTCCGTCCGGTTGTCGAGGCGCAGCCGCACCGGCTCGCCGAACTTGGTGCGCAGCACCGGCGGCACGCTCCGGCCGTCGAAGGACCAGACCGGGGTCTCGGGCGCCGGGTCCGGCCGCAGCCGCGCGGTCGCGGGCGCCGCCGTCAGCGCCCGCGGCTCGGTCGGGGGCGGCGTCTGCGCCCGGGCGCCGGGCGGCCGGACGGCCGGCACCAGGGCGAGGGCGGCCCCCGCGAGGAGCGCGCGGCGGGTGGGCGGGGTCGACGGCGGCATGGCACCTCGCTGGGGGTCGGCAACGTGTGGGTCGCCCGCCTTGATAGCGATCCGTCCGCCCCCGCGCGAGCGCCCGGCAGCAGCCCCAAAATTCTTGCTGCGCCGGCCCGGGACCATGCTATAGAGCGCCGCCCGAGCGCCGCGGCGAACCCGGGCGCGCGCGTGGCGGGCGTGGCGGAATTGGTAGACGCGCTGGATTTAGGTTCCAGTGACGATGAGTCGTGGGGGTTCGAGCCCCTCCGCCCGCACCAGTTCCCCGGACACGCCCGCGCCGCAGGACTCGTCCCGCGCCGCGGGGCGACACGACGGAATGGCTTCTCACATCAGGGCCGGCCCGCCTGACTGACGGTTCCCGCCGTGACGGCTCCTCTCGCCGTCCGGGTCCGCAGGCGGTCCGCAGGATTCAAGGGCGGAACGACGACGATGCAGGTGACCGAGACCAAGTCCGAGGGGCTCAAGCGCGAATTCCAGGTGGTGCTCGCGGCGGCCGAACTCGAAGACCGGCTCACGAACGAACTCGCCGGGATCAAGGACAAGGTCCAGCTGAAGGGCTTCCGCCCCGGCAAGGTGCCGGTGGCGCACCTGCGCCGGGTCTACGGCCGCTCGATCATGGCCGACGTGGTGCAGAACGCCGTCACCGAGGCCAACCAGAAGATCGTCGAGGACAATAAGCTCAAGCTCGCCCTCGAGCCCCGGATCGAGATGCCGGAGGACAAGGACGAGATCGAGAAGGCGCTCGACGCCAAGGCCGACCTCGCCTTCAAGGTCGCCCTCGAGGTGATGCCGACCTTCGACCTCGTCGACCTGTCGGACGTCAGCCTGACCAAGCCCGTCGCCACCGCCTCGGACGAGGAGGTGGAGGCCGCCATCACCCGCATGGCCGAGCAGAACCGCTCGTTCGACGACCGGCCCGAGGGCGAGGCCGCGCAGAGCGGCGACCGTGTGGTGATCGACTTCGTCGGCCGCATCGACGGCGAGGCGTTCGAGGGCGGCAGCGCCGAGGACGCCAACCTCGACCTCGGCTCCAACACCTTCATCCCGGGCTTCGAGGACCAGCTCGTCGGCGCCAAGGCCGGCGAGGCCCGCACCGTCACGGTGACCTTCCCGGAGGCCTATCCGGCCGCGAACCTCGCCGGCAAGGAAGCCGCCTTCGACGTGACCGTGAAGGCCGTGCAGGCCCCGGCCGAGACGAAGATCGACGACGAGCTCGCCAAGGCGTTCGGGCTCGACAGCCTCGACGCCCTCAAGGAGGCGGTGCGCACGTCCCTCTCGCAGGAGCTCGAAGCGCAGTCCCGCCGCCGGGTGAAGAAGGCGCTGCTCGACGCGCTCGATTCGCGCTACGCCTTCGAGCTGCCCCCGAGCCTCGTGCACCAGGAATTCGCCGCCGTCTGGGCCCAGGTCGAGAACGACCTCAAGAGCCGCGGCAAGACCTTCGCGGACGAGGGCACCACCGAGGAGCAGGCGCAGGCGGAGTACCGCCGTATCGCCGAGCGCCGGGTGCGCCTCGGACTCGTCCTTGCGCAGGCCGGCGAGAGCGCCGATATCAAGGTCTCGGACGATGAGGTGAATCAGGCGCTCATCGCCCGGCTGCGCCAGTTCCCGGGGCAGGAGCGGGAGGTCTACGACTTCTACCGCAAGAACCCCCAGGCGATGGCCGAGCTGCGGGCGCCGCTGTTCGAGGAGAAGGTGGTTGACCACGTCCTCGGGCAGGTCAAACTCGTCGAGGAGCCCGTCTCGAAGGAGGCGCTGTTCGCCGACGACGAGGAGGGTGCGGCCCCGGCCGCAGAGCCCTCGTCCGAGGAGACCGCGAAGAACGAGACCGGCGCGGCCTGATCCGGCCCGCGGCCCGCGCACGGGCGGCGGACCGGGCGGGCCGAGGCGCTCCCGATCCGCCGACACCCCGGCCGCAGCGGCGCGGCCGGGTTTCCCACTCGCAGGGCCACCCCGATGAGAGATCCCGTCGATTATTACAACAGCGCGCTCGTGCCCATGGTGGTCGAGCAGTCGAGCCGCGGCGAGCGCGCCTTCGACATTTACTCGCGCCTGTTGCGCGAACGCATCATCTTCCTGACCGGGCCGGTCGAGGACTACTCCGCCTCGCTGATCGTGGCGCAGCTGCTGTTCCTCGAAGCCGAGAACCCGAAGAAGGAGATCTCCTTCTACATCAACTCGCCGGGCGGCGTGGTCACCTCCGGCCTGTCGATCTACGACACGATGCAGTTCATCCGCTGCCCCGTGGCGACGCTCTGCGTCGGCCAGGCGGCCTCGATGGGCTCGCTCCTGCTGGCGGCCGGCGAGGCCGGCCACCGCTTCGCCCTGCCGAACGCCCGGATCATGGTGCACCAGCCCTCCGGCGGCTTCCAGGGCCAGGCCACCGACATCCTGATCCACGCCCGCGAGATCGAGGCCCTGAAGCGGCGCCTCAACGAGATCTACGTCAAGCACACGGGGCGCGACTACGACGCCATCGAGCAGGGCCTGGAGCGCGACAACTTCATGACCGCGGACGCGGCCAAGGAGTGGGGCCTGATCGACGAGGTGCTGCAGAAGCGGGCCGAGGCGCCCGCCGCCTGAGCCGGAACGCCACCGGTCCCCTCGGGATTATCCGAGCCCGGACGCGATGCGGCCTTTTGGCGAGGCCGTGTCGCTTTCGTGGGATTGATCCGGAGGTGGCTGCGTGTTTGCATCGCGATTCTGCGTCGGGCACCCGGCCGCGTGGGCGAAGGCGGTGACTGTTTCTTTAGCCGGGTGCCACTATCTAGAGGGACGCGGCCCTCGCCCTCGGGGCGATGGCCCGTCGGGGACTTGGAGACCCATATGAGCAAGGCTGGCGGCAACGACTCGAAGAGCACGCTGTACTGCTCGTTCTGCGGCAAGAGCCAGCATGAGGTCCGCAAGCTGATCGCGGGCCCGACCGTCTTCATCTGCGATGAGTGCGTCGAGCTGTGCATGGACATCATTCGCGAGGAATCGAAGTCCTCGCTGGTGAAGTCGCGGGACGGCGTACCAACCCCCAAGGAAATTCGGCGAGTCCTCGATGATTACGTCATCGGGCAGGACTTTGCCAAGAAGGTCCTGTCGGTTGCGGTGCATAACCACTACAAGCGCCTGGCGCATGCGACCAAGCACAACGACGTCGAGCTGGCGAAGTCCAACATCCTGCTGATCGGCCCGACCGGGTCGGGCAAGACGCTGCTGGCCCAGACGCTCGCCCGCATCCTCGACGTGCCCTTCACGATGGCCGACGCCACGACGCTCACGGAAGCCGGCTACGTCGGCGAGGACGTCGAGAACATCATCCTGAAGCTGCTCCAGGCCTCCGACTACAACGTGGAGCGGGCGCAGCGCGGCATCGTCTACATCGACGAGATCGACAAGATCTCGCGCAAGTCCGACAACCCGTCGATCACCCGGGACGTCTCGGGCGAGGGCGTGCAGCAGGCGCTCCTCAAGATCATGGAAGGGACGGTGGCGAGCGTGCCGCCCCAGGGCGGGCGCAAGCACCCGCAGCAGGAATTTCTGCAGGTCGACACGACGAACATCCTGTTCATCTGCGGCGGCGCCTTCGCGGGGCTGGAGCGGATCATCTCGGCCCGCGGCAAGGGCACGTCGATCGGCTTCGGCGCCACCGTCCAGGCCCCGGACGACCGCCGCACCGGCGAGATCTTCCGCAACGTCGAGCCGGAGGACCTGCTGAAATTCGGGCTGATCCCCGAATTCGTCGGCCGCCTGCCGGTGCTCGCGACCCTCGAGGACCTCGACGAGGTCGCGCTCAAGCGGATCCTGCAGGAGCCCAAGAACGCGCTCGTCAAGCAGTACCAGCGCCTGTTCGAGATGGAGAACGTCGACCTCACCTTCCAGGAGGAGGCGCTCACCCTCGTCGCCCGCAAGGCGATCGAGCGCAAGACCGGCGCCCGCGGCCTGCGCTCCATCCTGGAGAGCATCCTCTTGGAGACGATGTACGACCTGCCCGGGCTCGACTCGGTGGAGCAGGTGGTCATCGGCCCGGAGGTGGTCGATGGCAAGGCGCGGCCCCTCTACATCCACGGGGACCGCAACAAGGACGCTCCGCCCGCGAGCGTCAGCGCCTGACGGCTCTGGAGGGCCGCCGCGATGCGGCGGCCCTTCGCGTCTCAACCCAGAGGCTTAACCATGCGGCCGGGGTGGCACGGCGCTTGAAAGAAGCGCCGCCAGGGGCCACCTCACCCTCACGCGGCGGCCGCACGCTCACTCGGAGGTGCGGTGCCGCGGCCCGGCCGCCTCTCCCTCCGACCCCCGCGGCCCGGTCGGACCCTCGTCCCGCCTGTTCATCCTCGAAGGCGCGGGACGCCAAGGGCGCCCCCATCAAGGAAGTCAGTCAATGACCCAGCCGAAATCGCGCCAGCCCGTCGTCCCCGGCTCGACCGGGACCTACGCGGTTCTGCCGCTGCGCGACATCGTGGTCTTCCCGCACATGATCGTGCCGCTCTTCGTCGGGCGCGAGAAGTCGATCCGCGCGCTGGAGGAGGCGGTCAAGGCCGATCGCCACATCCTGCTCGCCACCCAGGTCAACGCCACCGACGACGACCCGGCCACCGACGCGATCTACACCATCGGCACGCTCGCCTCGGTGCTCCAGCTGCTGAAGCTCCCCGACGGCACCGTGAAGGTGCTGGTGGAGGGCGCGGGCCGCGCCAAGATCCGCACCTTCGTGCGCTCCGACGAGTTCTACGCCGCCGAGGCCGAGACGCTTCCCAACGACCTCGGCGACCGCATCGAGGCGCAGGCCCTGGCGCGCTCGGTGATCTCGGAGTTCGAGAACTACGTCAAGCTGAACAAGAAGATCTCGCCCGAGGTGGTCTCGGCGGTGGTCCAGATCGAGGAGCCCTCCAAGCTCGCCGACACCGTCGCCTCGCACCTCGCGGTCAAGATCTCCGACAAGCAGGCGATCCTCGAGATCCCGACGGTCGCCGAGCGCCTGGAGCGCGTGCTCTCGCTGATGGAGAGCGAGATCTCGGTGCTGCAGGTCGAGAAGCGCATCCGCACCCGCGTCAAGCGGCAGATGGAGAAGACGCAGCGCGAGTACTACCTGAATGAGCAGATGAAGGCCATTCAGAAGGAACTCGGCGACGAGGACGGCCGCGACGAACTGGCCGAGCTCGAGGACAAGATCGAAAAGACCAACCTGTCGAAGGAGGCCCGCGACAAAGCGATGGCGGAGCTGAAGAAGCTGCGCCAGATGTCGCCGATGTCGGCCGAGGCGACCGTGGTGCGCAACTACCTCGACTGGATGCTCGGCATCCCGTGGGGCAAGCGCTCGCGCATCAAGAAGGACCTGCTCGGCGCCCAGACCCTGCTCGATTCCGATCATTTCGGCCTCGACAAGGTCAAGGAGCGCATCGTCGAGTACCTGGCGGTGCAGCAGCGGGCCAACAAGCTGACCGGTCCGATCCTCTGCCTCGTCGGTCCTCCCGGCGTCGGCAAGACCTCGCTCGGCAAGTCGATCGCCAAGGCCACGGGCCGCGAGTTCGTGCGCATGTCGCTCGGCGGCGTGCGCGACGAGGCCGAGATCCGCGGTCACCGGCGCACCTATATCGGCTCGATGCCCGGCAAGATCGTCCAGTCGATGCGCAAGGCCAAGACCTCGAACCCGCTCATCCTGCTCGACGAGATCGACAAGATGGGCATGGACTTCCGCGGGGATCCCTCCGCGGCGCTCCTCGAGGTGCTGGATCCGGAGCAGAACGCGACCTTCAACGACCACTACCTGGAGGTCGACTACGACCTCTCGCACGTGATGTTCGTGACGACGGCCAACACTCTCAACATCCCGCCGGCGCTGCTCGACCGGATGGAGGTGATCCGCATCGCCGGCTACACCGAGGAGGAGAAGGTCGAGATCGCGCGGCGCCACCTGCTCCCGAACGCGCTCAAGAAGCACGGGCTCGCGGCGGCGGAATGGTCGATCTCCGACGACGGCCTGCTGCTCCTCATCCGCCGCTACACCCGCGAGGCGGGCGTGCGGAACCTGGAGCGCGAGATCTCCAACCTGATCCGCAAGGCGGTGAAGGAGATCCTGATCTCCAAGGTGAAGGGCGTGACGATCACGGCCGACAACCTCGACACCTATCTCGGCCCGGCGCGGTTCCGCTACGGCGAGGTCGAGGCGGACGATCAGGTCGGCGTGGTCACGGGTCTGGCCTGGACCGAGGTCGGGGGCGAGCTGCTCACGATCGAGGGCGTCATGATGCCCGGCAAGGGCAAGATGACGGTCACCGGCAACCTGCGCGACGTGATGAAGGAGTCGATCTCGGCGGCGGCCTCCTACGTCCGCTCGCGGGCCGTCGACTTCGGCGTCGAGCCGCCGCTGTTCGAGCGCCGGGACATCCACGTCCACGTGCCGGAGGGGGCGACCCCGAAGGACGGACCGTCCGCCGGCATCGCCATGGCGAGCGCCATCGTCTCGGTCATCACCGGCATCCCGGTGCGCCGTGACATCGCCATGACCGGCGAGGTGACGCTGCGGGGCCGCGTGCTGCCGATCGGCGGACTCAAGGAAAAACTCCTGGCCGCGCTGCGCGGCGGCATCAAGACGGTGCTGATCCCCGAGGAGAACGCCAAGGACCTCGCCGACATCCCGGCGAGCGTGAAGAACGGCATGGAGATCATCCCGGTCTCGCGGATGGACCAAGTGCTGGAGAAGGCGCTGGTGCGCGTTCCCGAGGCGATCGAGTGGGACGAGACCCTGCCGACCTCGACCCAGAACCGCAGCGAGGACGACGCGTCGGGGCTGGTGGCGCACTGACGCCACTTCCTCCACTGACCGCGACGAGAAAGGCCCCGGACGGCGACGTCCGGGGCCTTTTTCCTTGGGTTCCGCAGCCCGGCGCGGGCCGAGCGGCCGGACGGGGCGCGAGCCTCGGTCAGGCGCTGCGGCGCCGGCCGAGACCGCTGTTCTTCGCGAGTTCGGAGCGCTGCGCGGCGTAGTTCGACGCCACCATCGGGTAGTCGTGCGGCAGGCCCCACTTCTGGCGGTACTGCTCGGGGGTGAGGCCGCGGGTCGACAGGTGGCGCTTGAGCGACTTGTACTGCCGGCCATCCTCCAGGCTGATGAGGTAGTCCGGCGTCACCGTCTTCTTGATCGGCATCAGGGGAACCGGCTTCTCGGGCTCGGCCGCCGCCGGCACCCGGAGCCGCACCAGCGACGTGTGCACGGCGCCGATCAGGCTGGGCAGATCGGCCAGCGGCACGGAGTTGTTCGAAACGTACGCCGCGACGATGTCGGTGGCGCGTTCGATCAGTTCGATTTCTTGGTCTTGGTCCTGCATCGTGTGCTCCGGTTCACAGAGTGACAGCCCCATGCGTTCAACAGCCCATCGCGTCAATGTTTATTTCGCAGAATGCGACAGTTTTACACGAGAGTAACCGGAAGGGCGCCCTGTGATACGATCGGAGACCCCTTGAGAGGCGTTCGACGGGATCGATGTCTACCCATGCGTTGAGGTAATACACGCCTTGCAGACAGGGCTCGGCAATTCGGGGTGACCGCCACGGCAGGCCGTCCCGCCGCGCACCCGCACGGCTGATTGTGCTTCGCCGCTCCCCGCCTCTATAACCCGCCTCTGTCTCATCGCGGCGGCGTCGAGGTCTCCCCTGCCGGAGATCTCCGCCCCCGCAGCATCGCCCCGGGGAGCCCCATGGCCGGTCATTCGCAATTCAAGAACATCATGCACCGCAAGGGCCGCGTCGATGCGGTCCGCTCGAAGGTCTTCGGCAAGCTCGCGCGCGAGATCACGGTCGCGGCCAAGCTCGGCACGCCCGATCCGGCCATGAACCCGCGCCTGCGCGCGGCGATCCTCGCCGCCCGCGCCGAAAATATGCCCAAGGACAACATCGAGCGGGCGATCAAGAAGGCGGCCGGCGGCGACGCCGAGACCTACGAGGAGATCCGCTACGAGGGCTACGGCCCGGGCGGTGCGGCCCTGATCGTCGAGGCGCAGACCGACAACCGCAACCGCACCGCCTCCGACGTGCGCTCGGCCTTCACCAAGGCGGGGGGCAGCCTCGCGGAGACCGGGGCGGTGTCGTTCATGTTCGACCACGTCGGCCTCGTCGCCTTCGAGGCGGGCGTGGCGGATGCCGACACGATGCTGGAGGCCGCCATCGAGGCGGGCGCCGACGACGTGAAGTCGGACGAGAGCGGCCACGAGGTGATCTGCGAGCAGGGCGCGCTGGGCGACGTCGCCAAGGCCCTTGAAGCCCGCTTCGGCGAGCCGCGCCGCACCGCCCTGGTCTGGCGTCCGCAGAATACCGTCGAGGTCGACGACGAGACCGCCGAGAAACTGATCCGCCTCGTCGAGATGATCGAGGACCAGGACGACGTCCAGAGCGTCTTCGTGAACTTCGCCGTTTCGGACGCCGTCCTGGCGAAACTGCAGGCCTGACGGCGGATCACACGGCATCGTGACTTGGGACGGCCAATCCTGCCGTTCCCCTGCCCCAATGCCGTGGTGGTCTGCCGCCATGACGGACTGGAATGAACCGGCTCAGGTCGTGATCTGGCCCGAGGCCGAGGGCGACGAGCCGCAGGATCGCGGAACCGTGACCTTGCGCGAGGCGGTGCGGACGGTCCGCGCGGCCCCGCGCGAGCGCCGCATCTGGATCATCATGGCGGACGGACACATCCTGCGGCCCGGCGAGGTTGCCGCGCTCACGGCGGAACTGCCGCCCGACGCCTGAGTCTCGCGATACTGGCGGGGTGTAACGGGCGCCGACCGTCCTACCTGTCTTCGGCTTCAGCATTTCTCGCCGAAGCGATCACCGCTTCGGCGCGGCGGAGCCCATGCTCGTCTTCGAATGGATCGTCGGCGTCCTGATGGCCGCCGTGCTGCTGGCAGCCCTGGCGCGGCGCCTCAAGGCGCCGTTTCCGGCGCTGCTCGCGCTCGGGGGCGTCGGGCTCGCCTTCGTGCCGGGCGTGCCCGAACTGCGGCTCGACCCCGATCTCGCGCTCGCGCTGTTCCTCGCGCCGGTGCTGCTCGATGCCGGCTTCGACACGTCGCTGCGCGACATGCGGGCGAACTGGCTGCCGATCGCCGGGCTGGTGATCGGGGCGGTGGGCGTCACCACGGCGGCCGTGGCCCTGGTGCTGCGCTGGCTGCTGCCGGACATGCCGCTCGCCGCCTGCATCGCCCTCGGCGCCATCGTGGCGCCGCCGGACGCGGTGGCGGCCCTCTCGGTGCTCCGCCACGTCTCCCTGCCGCACCGGCTCGTCACCATCCTCAAGGGCGAGAGCCTGTTCAACGACGCCTCGGCGTTCATCATCTACCGGCTCGCCGTCGCGGTGGCGGTGAGCGGCGGCGCCTCGGTCGGCGACCTGCTGCCGGGCTTCCTGATCGGCGTTGCGGGCAGCCTCGTCGCCGGCCCGGTGCTGGCCTGGCTCTACGCCCGGCTGCTGCGCCGCGTCGCCGACGCGCCGAGCACCATCGTGCTGCAGTTCGTCTCGACCTTCGGCGTCTGGCTGCTGGCGGAGCGGGTCGGCCTGTCGGGTGTCCTCACGGTCGTCACCTTCGGCATCACGCTGGCGCGCCTCTCGGCCACCATGACGCCCGCGCGCCTGCGCGTGCCCTCGAACGCCGTCTGGGAGACCGCGGTGTTCGTCCTCAACGTGCTCGCCTTCGTGCTGATCGGCAGCCAGATCGGGCCGATCCTCGACGAGCTGACGGCGCATGAGGGCGAGCATGCCGGCTTCATCGCCGCCCTCGTGGTGCTGACGACGGTGCTGGTGCGCCTCGCCTGGGTGATGGGTGCCAACGGCACGGCGCGGGTGGCGCGGCGCCTCGGCCTCCTGCGCGGGCCCGAGCCCGCGAGCCTGCTCGCCGGCACCGTCGTGGCGTGGTGCGGCATGCGCGGCGTCGTCACGGTGGCGCTCGCCCTGGCGCTGCCCCGGGACTTCCCGCACCGCGACCTCGCGGTGCTCACCGCCTTCTGCATCGTCCTCGGCACGCTCGTGGTGCAGGGCCTGACACTGCGCCCACTCCTGACGTGGTTCTCCCTGCGCGGCGACGACGTGGTCGGGCGCGAGGCAGGCCTCGCCCGGGCCGCCGCCTACCGCGCCGCCCTCGACAGCCTCGCGGGGGACCGCTCGCCGCACACGGCGGCGTTGCGCGAGGAATTCGAGGCCGCCCTGCGCGAGGCCGACCGGGACCGGGAGGGGAGGGCGCCCTCCGCGCTGCCGGCGGACGCGCCGCGCCGCCGGGCGATCCGGGCCGCCCGCGAGGCGATCCACGGCCTGCGCCAGCGCGGCGCGATCGGCGACGACGCCTATTCCCACCTGGAGGAGGAGCTGGACTGGGCGGAGCTGAGCGCCACGCCCCGCGACGAGATCTGATCCGGGAGCGGCCGGGCCGACGCGGACCCGGCCCGGGTCAGGCGGCCTTGAGGTAGCGCGCGGCGGCCAGATCCTCGTGGGCGATCTCCGGGGCGCGGCCGGTGACGAGATCGGCGAGCATCCGGCCCGAGCCGCAGGCCATCGTCCAGCCGAGCGTGCCGTGCCCGGTATTGGTGTAGAGGTTCGGATAGGCCGTGGCTCCGACGACGGGCGTGCCGTCCGGGGTCATCGGGCGCAGGCCCGTCCAGAAACTCGCCCGCGCCGCGTCGCCCCCGTCCGGGAAGAGATCGGCGAGGGAGCGCTCCAGCGTCGCGCGCCGCGGCCCGCGCAGTGTTTGGCTGAAGCCCGCAAGTTCCGCCGTTCCGCCCACCCGGATGCGGTCGCCGAGCCGGGTGATTGCGACCTTGAAGGTCTCGTCCATCACCGTCGAGACCGGGGCCGCGGCTTCGTCCGTGACGGGCAGCGTCAGCGAATACCCCTTCACGGGATAGACCGGCAGGGCGAGGCCGAGCGGGCGCAGCAGCGCCGGGGTGTAGCTGCCCATCGCGGCCACGTAGGCGTCGGCCTGCAGCACCTCGCCCGTACCCGTCTCGACACCGGTGATCCGGCCTCCCTCGTGCCGCAGGCCCGCGACCGTGACGCCGTACCGGAAGGCGACGCCGCGCCGCGCGCAGATGCCGGCGAGGCGCTGCGTGAACTGGTGCGCGTCGCCGGTCTCGTCGCCAGGCAGGCGCAGGCCGCCGGCGAGGCGCCCGCTCACCCGCGCGAGCGCCGGCTCGGCGGCAACGCAGCCGGCCGGGTCCAGCACCTCGTAGGCCACGCCGTAGGCGTCGAGCACGCCCGTGTCCTCGGCCACGTGGTCGAGCTGCTTCTGCGTGCGGAAGAGCTGCAGCGTGCCCTTCTCGCGGTGGTCGTAGGCGATGCCGGTCTCCCGGCGCAGCTCGCGCAGGACATCGCGGCTGTACTCGGCCAGCCGCACCATCCGGCCCTTGTTGCGCCGGTAGGCCTCCTCGGTGCAGTTCGCCAGCATCTGCGCCAGCCAGCCGTAGAGGCGCGGCTCCAGGCTCGGCCACAGCACCAGCGGCCGGTGGCGCATCATCAGCCACTTCATCGCCTTGAGGGGGATGCCGGGGGCCGCCCAGGGGGCCGAGTAGCCGGGCGAGACCTGGCCGGCATTGGCGAAGCTCGTCTCCAGGCCGGCCGCCGGCTGGCGGTCGAGCACCGTGACCTGATGGCCCGCGCGGGCGAGGTAATAGGCCGAGGCGACGCCCACCACGCCGCCGCCGAGGACGAGAACCCGCATCGCAACACCCTCCGCGCAACCGGATGCACGCAGTGTCGCGCAAGGATCGCCGAATGTCCCGCCGCAGCGGCGCAGGAGATGCGATAAGGATGCTCCAGACGGCAGGATCTGCGGCCCCGTGAAAGGATCTGCGCATGGTGCGGGACGAGACCGACGCGCGCATCCTGCGCGTCCTGCGCGGCAACGGGCGCATCAGCAACGCCGACCTCGCCGCGGAGATCGGCCTGTCGCCCTCCGCGACGCTGCGCCGCCTGCGGCTGCTCGAACGCAGCGGCGTCATCCGCGGCTACACGGCGCTCATCGACGAGGTGGACGGGGCGGAGCCCCTGGTGGTGCTGACCCAGATCACCCTCGACCGGCAGACGGAGGAATATCTGAACCGCTTCGAGGCGGCGGTGCGCCGCTGCCCGGAGGTGCGCTCCTGCTACCTGATGACCGGACTCTCCGATTACCTGGTCCGGATCGAGGTCGTGGATGCGGGCGACTACGAGCGCCTGCACAAGGAGGTGCTCTCGCGCCTGCCCGGGGTGGCGCGCATCCAGTCGAGCTTCGCGATCCGCACCGTCGTGGGGCGGGGACGGGGGTGATCCCTGGCGCGCGGTACGCTCCTTGCTGCATGATCATCGCGGCCGGTGCCGGGGCGGGGAATGGCGGATCTGCGGAGCCTCGAAGTTTTTTACTGGACAGCGACCCTGTGCAGCTTCCGGCAGGCGGCGGAGCGCCTGAACACGACCCAGCCGGCAGTGTCCCAGCGCATCGCGGCGCTGGAGGAGGAGTTCGGGGTGAAGCTGTTCGAGCGGCGCGCCCGCTCGGTCTGCCTCACCGCCAAGGGGCGCGACCTCCTCGTCTACGCGGAGCGCTTCCTGCGCCTGCGCACCGAGATGATGGCCGCCATCGCGAGCCCGGGCGCCATGAAGGGCGTGCTGCGGCTCGGCGTCTCGGAGACCATCGTGCACACGTGGCTGATGCGCTTCATCGAGGCGATGAGCCAGACCTATCCGGGCGTCACCGTCGACATCTCGGTCGACATCTCCCCCAACATGCGCGACGCGCTGCTCGCCCGCGAACTCGACCTCGCCTTCCTGGTCGGGCCGATCACCATGCCGAGCCTCGTGAACCTGCCCCTGTGCAGCTACTCGGTGGCCTGGATCGCCGCCCCGCAGCTCGATTTCGGGCCGGGCGAGGTGGCGCTCCCCGACCTCGTGCGCTTCCCCATCATCACCTACCCGAAGAACACCAACCCGTACGTCCAGCTCCACGACCTGCTCGCGCGCTCGAACCTGCCGCCGCCGCGCCTCTACAGCAACGCCTCGCTCTCCACGATCGTGCGCATGACGCTGGAGGGGATCGGGGTCTGCGTGATCCCGCCCGAGATCGTCCGGCGTGAGATCGAGAGCGGGCAGTTGCGGGTGCTGACCACGCAGGCCCGCCTGCCCGACATCGGCTTCACCGCCACCTACGCCAACGCGCCCGATTGCGGCCTCGCCGCGCCCGCCGCCCGGCTCGCCTGCGCGGTGGCCGGGCAAGGCCACGCCTGATGCGCGCTCATCCTGCCAGAAGGCGCACGGCGCGCCCCGGATCGTCCGCGACGAGCCGGATCAGCGACCGGGCGGCAGGATCGGGATCGATCCGCCCGCGCTCCCATTCGCGCAGGGTCGGAGCCGGGAGGCCGAGCGCGGCCGCGAAGCCCTCGGGGCTCATCCCCAGCGCCTCGCGCGCCCGTCGGACGTCGCGCGCGAACGATCCCCGGCGGAGTTCGGCCTCGGTGAGCGGCGGGTTCTCGGGATCGGCTTCGGCGGCGGCCTGGATTTCTTCCTCCGTCATCGCGTCGAGCCGCGCCCTGGTCTCCGGATCGAGCTGCGGTGGAGCGGAGGGATCGAGCCGGAACTTAACGATGGCCATAGCGACGCTCCTCGGGCCGGTTGCTGCGGCGGGCACTCGGGTCACAGGCGGTCGGTTGAAGCAATGTGATAAGCTCACCTTATCGAAATCGATGCGAAATGACGATTGGCGCTTAAGCGTACACGATGTGAGCATGCCGTATTCCTGGGCAAAGGGAGTGCCGATGCAGACCGTCCCCCTCCGGAACCCCGCCGAGCGCGCCCGCCTGAGCGGCCACGAGGCGCGCCTCGCCTGCCGGCGCGGCGAGATCACCGGCAGCACCGCGGGCCTCGCCCACGGCTACGTGCAGGGCAACCTCGCGGTCCTGCCGAAGGACCTCGCCACCGATTTCCTGCTCTTCGCGCAGCGCAACCCGAAGCCCTGCCCGATCGTCGGCGTGTCGGCTCCGGGCGAGCGCCGCATTCCCGAACTGGGCGAGGATCTCGACATCGCCACCGACATCCCGGGCTACCGCGTCTGGCGCCACGGGGAGGTGGTGGAGGAGCGCCTGGAGGTCGCCGACCTGTGGCGCGACGACCTCGTGGCCTTCGTGATCGGCTGCTCCTTCTCGTTCGAGGCCGCGATGGTCGAGGACGGGCTGCCGCTGCGCCACGTCGAGATGGGCGTGCGGGTGCCGATGTACCGCACCAGCATCCCGTGCGTCCCGGCCGGCCCCTTCGGCGGCCCGATGGTGGTGTCGATGCGCCCGCTCAAGCCCGCGCAGGCGATTCGGGCGGTGCAGATCACCTCGCGCTTCCCCGCCGTGCACGGCGCGCCGGTGCATCTCGGCCTGCCAGAGGCGATCGGCATCCGCGACCTCATGCGGCCCGATTACGGCGATCCCGTCGAGATCCGCCCCGACGAGATCCCGGTCTTCTGGGCCTGCGGGGTCACGCCCCAGTCGGTGATCGCGGCCTCGAAGCCGGATTTCGCGATCACCCACGCGCCTGGGGCCATGCTCGTCACCGACCGGCGCAACGCGGAGTTCGCGGTGCTCTGATCACCCGGGGCTCGGCCACCCGGCCTCCGCCGCCGGGCCGGCCATCGGTAAGGTGGCGGACATGGTGCAGACACAAGACCCACAGCAGAATGACGCAAGGGCAGGTCCGCCTGGCCCTGCACACCGGGTCACCTTGGAGGAACGCGCATGATTCGTCGTCGGGATCTCTTGATCGGGGGCGCGGGCGCCCTCGCGCTCACCGGAACCGGCCTGCGGCCCGCCCGCGCCGCGGACGAGGTGGTGGTGGGCGTGCTCTACGCCATGTCGGGGGCGAGCGCGCAGGTGGGCGTGGATGCCCGCCACGCCATCGAGACCGCCCTCGACATCGTCAACGCCGACCACGCCCTCGACCTGCCGCTCGCCAAGGGCACGGGTCTGCCGGGCTTAGGCGGCGCCAAGATCCGCCTCGTCTTCGCCGACCACCAGGGCGACCCGCAGAAGGGCCGCGCCGAGGCCGAGCGCCTGATCACCCAGGACAAGGTCGCGGCCCTCGTCGGCTGCTACCAGTCGGCGGTCTCGAACACGGTGAGCGCCACGGCCGAGCGCTACGGCGTGCCCTTCGTCTGCGCCGATTCCTCCTCGCCCAGCCTGCACCGCCGGAACCTCAAGTTCTTCTTCCGCCCGGCCGCCCACGACGAGATGTTCTCGGCCGCGATGTTCGACTTCCTCGACGCGCAGCGCGCCAAGGGCCAGAAGATCGACTCGGTCGCCCTGTTCTTCGAGGACACGATCTACGGCGTCGATTCCTCGAACGTGCAGCGCAAGCTGGCGGGCGAGCGCGGCTACAAGGTCGCGGCCGACATCAAGTACAAGACCAACTCGCCCTCGCTGACCGCCGAGGTGCAGCAGCTCAAGACCGCCAACGCGGACGTTCTGCTGCCGACGAGCTACACCACCGACGCGATCCTGCTGACGAAGACGATGGCCGAACTCGGCTACAAGCCGAAGAGCATGCTCGCGCAGGCGGCGGGCTTCGCCGAGAAGGTCACGTACGACACGGTGGGCGACAAGCTCCAGGGCCTGATCTCGCGGGGCAGTTTTTCCCTCGACCTCGCGGCCAAGCGCCCCTCGGTCGGCACCGTGAACGGGCTCTACAAGGCGCGGGCGAACCGGGATCTCAACGACAACTCGTCCCGCCAGTTCATGGCGCTGATCGTGCTCGCCGACGCCATCAATCGCGCCGGCTCGACCGACGGCCAGAAGATCCGCGCGGCGCTCAGCGCCACCGACATCCCGGGCGCGCAGACCATCATGCCCTGGAAGCGGGTCGCCTTCGGGCCGGACGGCCAGAACACCGAGGCGGATCCGGTGCTGCTGCAATGGGTCGGGGACAAGTTCGTCACGGTCTTCCCCGAATCGGCGGCGGTCGCCCCCGCGCTGTGGCCGATGAAGGCGTGAGCCTAAGGGAGAACGCCGTTCCCGCTTGCCGCAGGGAACCCCTCTCCCGTGCGGGAGAGGGGCAGGCGATCGAAGATCGCGTGTGAGGGTCCCGGGAGAGTGCAGCAAACAAACGCGACGCTGCCGCTACCAGCACTGAGGTGGGTGGGTGTTTCTGAACCCTGCCGCTCCCCTCACCACGTTCACCGCTTCACTGCGACCCCACCTGGACCCTCATCCCTACCCATCTCCCGCACGGGAGAAGGGATCCCGCGGTTCCTGCCCCCTCCTTACGGCCGGGAGACCTTCGATGACGACGCAAGCGCTGGCCCAGGTGCTGGCGAGCGGGCTGCTGATGGGCCTGATCTACGCCCTGATCGCGGTCGGCCTCTCCCTGATCTTCGGCCTGATGGACGTGGTGAACTTCGCCCACGGCGAGTTCCTGATGATCGCCATGTACGCGACCTTCGGGCTCGTGCTGGTGACGCAGCTCGACCCCGTGGTGCTGATGCCGCTGGTGGCGGCCCTGCTCTTCGCCCTCGGGGGCGCCGCCTATCTCGGCGTCGTGCGCTTCGCCATGCGGGCCAAGGCCAACCAGGGCATGGTGCAGATCTTCGCGACCTTCGGCCTCGCGATCCTGCTCCAGGGCGCCGCCCAGTACCTGTTCACGCCCGATTACCGCAACGTGCAGAACACGTGGCTCGGCGGGCGCACCCTCGACCTCGGCGGCGTCTTCCTGCCCTGGCCGCAGATCTTCGGGGCCGTGGTCTCGCTCGCGGCCTTCGGGGGGCTGCACCTCCTGATGAGCCGCACCGATTTCGGCCGGGCGCTGGAGGCCACCCGCGAGGACCAGGGCGCCGTGGCGCTGGTCGGCATCGACCGCAACCGGGTCTTCGCGCTGGGTTGGGGCCTGGGCGCGGCCCTGGTCGGCCTCGCCGGCGCGGTGCTGGCGGTGTTCTACTACATCCACCCGCAGGTGGGCGCGAGCTTCGCCCTCATCGCCTACGTCACGGTGGCGCTCGGCGGGTTCGGCAGCGTCGCGGGCGCGCTCGTCGCCGGGATCATCGTCGGCCTCGTGGAGGCCTTCACGGCGGTGATCCTGCCGCCCGCCCTCAAATCCGTGGGCGTCTACGCCCTCTACCTCGCCGTGGTGTTCGTGCGCCCGCAGGGCCTGTTCGGGAGGCTGTGATGACCTCGACCACGCTGCCCTCCCCCGCCGCCCTGCCGGCCGGCGCCGCCGCGGCCAAGGCCTTCGCGGCCAAGCGCCGCCGCACCCTGCTGATCGGCCTTGCGGTCTTCGCCGCGATGGCGGCGCTGCCCTACCTCGTCCGCGACGTCTACCTGCAGAACGTGCTGATCCTCACGGTGATGTACGCGGCCCTCTCGCAGAGCTGGAACATCCTGGGCGGCTATTGCGGGCAGATCTCGCTCGGCCACGCGCTCTATTTCGGGCTCGGCGCCTATTGCACCACCGTGCTGTTCGTGAATTACGGGGTGGTGCCGTGGGGCGGCATGCTGGTGGGCGGGCTCGCCTCGGCGGGGGTGGCGCTGCTCCTCGGCTGGCCCTGCTTCCGGCTCGCCGGCCACTACTTCTCGATCGCCACCATCGTGATCGCGGAGATCGGGCTGCTGCTGATCCACAACTGGGACTTCGTCGGCGGGGCGATGGGCATCCAGTGGCCCTTCAACCCGGATTCGTGGTGGACCCTGCAATTCGCCCGCGACAAGGTCCCGTACTTCCACTTCGCCCTCGGACTGTTCGTGGCGGTCTGGTTCGTCACCTACCTGATCGAGAATTCCCGCTGGGGCTACTGGTGGCGGGCCGTCAAGGACGACGCGCAGGCCGCCGAGAGCCTCGGCGTCGAGGTCTTCCGCTCCAAGATGGCGGCGGCGGCCGTCTCGGCCTTCTTCACGGCGATCGGCGGCGGCTTCTACGCGGCCTACGTCTCCTACATCGATCCCGAGAGCGTGATGAGCTTCCGCTTCTCGCTGCTCTTCGCCCTGCCGGCGGTGCTCGGCGGCATCGGCACGCTCTGGGGCGCGCTCGTCGGGGCGGCGATCCTGATCCCGCTCACCGAGATCAGCCGCTCCTATCTCGGCGGCACCGGCAGCGGCCTCGACCTGATCCTCTACGGGCTCCTCGTCATGCTGGTGGCGCTCGCCCGGCCCGAGGGCGTGCTCAGCCTGTTCAAGCGCACCCGCAGCGCCCGCAACCAGGAGGCCGCGCCGTGACCGACATCATCCTGGAGGCCGACCACGTCACCCTGCGCTTCGGCGGCCTCGTCGCCAACGCCGACGTCTCCCTGGCGGTGCGGCGGGGCGAGATCCTGGGGCTGATCGGCCCGAACGGCGCCGGCAAGTCGACGCTGTTCAACCTGATCTCCGGCACCTACCGGCCGACGAGCGGGCGCATCCTGTTCGAGGGCCAGGACATCACCGGCCTCTCGGCCCCCGAGCGCTGCCGCCGGGGCATCGCCCGCACCTTCCAGGTGCCGCGCTCCTTCGACTCGATGAACGTGGTTGAGAACGTCATCGTCGGCGGCTTCGTGCGCCATGCGCGGGCCGCCGAGGCCCGGGCGGCGGCCCTCGCCACCCTCGACGTGGTCGGCCTTGGCGACCGGGCGGAGGCCGTGGCGGGCGAACTCACGCCCCCGGAGAAGCGGCGGCTGGAGGTCGCCCGCGCGCTCGCCACCGAGCCACGCCTCCTCCTCCTCGACGAGGTGCTCACCGGGCTCACCCCGAGCGAGGCCAAGGCCGGCGTCGAATTGATCCGGCGCGTCGCCGAGCGCGGCGTCACCGTCATCATGGTCGAGCACGTGATGGAGGTGGTGATGCCGCTCGTCGACCGCGCCGTCGTCCTGCATCTCGGCCGCGTGCTGGCGGAGGGCCGCCCGGCCGACGTGGTGCGCGACGAGGCCGTCATCACCGCCTACCTGGGAGAGCGCCACCGTGCTGCTTGAGGTCCGCTCCCTCTCCACCGCCTACCAGGGCCTGCTCGCCATCCAGGACGTCTCGGTCTCGGTCGCCAAGGGCGAGATCGTGGTTGTGGCGGGCGCCAACGGCGCCGGCAAGTCGACGCTCCTGAAGTCGATCGCCGGCATGGAGCGCCCGCGCGCGGGCGAGGTCGTGTTCGACGGGGAGCGCATCGACGGGCTGCCCGGCCACCTCATCACGGCCCGCGGCATCGCCTACGTGCCGGAGAACAAGCGGCTCTTCCCGCGCCTCTCGGTGGCCGACAACCTGCGCCTCGGCCGCTACCTCTACCGCGGCCAGCCCGACGCGGACGGGCCGCTGGAGCGGGTCTTCGCGCTGTTTCCCCGCCTCAAGGAGCGCCTGCCCCAGCGCGCCGCCACGCTCTCGGGCGGCGAGCAGCAGATGCTGGCCATCGGCCGCGCGCTGATGACCCGCCCGCGCCTCCTGATGCTCGACGAGCCCTCGCAGGGCATCATGCCCAAGCTCGTGGACGAGATTTTTTCCGCCATCGAGACCATCCGGGCCGCCGGCGTGACGATCCTGCTGGTGGAGCAGCGCCTCGCCGAGTCGCTCTCCATCGCCGACCGCGGCTACGTGCTCCAGACCGGGCGCCTGATGCTCACCGGCCCGGCCGCGACCCTGCGCGACGACCCGGAGGTGCGGCGGGCGTATCTGGGGATCTGATGCACGGGCCGCGCTACTTCGCGCGAGACCTGCGCCGGCAGGCGACCTCGGCGGAGGACGTGCTGTGGCGGGCTCTTCGCGGACGCCGTTGCGGCGGTTTGAAATTCAAGCGGCAGGTGCCGATCCAGCTCTACACCGTCGATTTCCTGTGCGCCGAGCACAGATTGATCGTCGAACTCGACGGGCGCCAGCACGATTGGCATCACGAATACGATGCGAAGCGAACCGAGGAGATCGAGCGATGCGGCTACGCGGTTCTGCGGTTCCGCAACGAGGAGGTTCTGACAGACCTCGACGCTGTTATGCAGCGCATTGCGGACGCCGTCGGCCTCGCCACATGAAGCGCGGGGATCCCCTCTCCCGTGCGGGAGAGGGGCAGGGGTGAGGGCCCCGGGAGGGTGCCGCAAGAAGGCGGAACGGCGCCCGCTACCAGCACGACGGTTAGAGTTTAACCCTGGACCCTTCCGCTCCCCGCACCACGCTCCGTGCTTCACTGCGGCCCCACCTGGACCCTCACCCCTACCCCTCTCCCGCACGGGAGAGGGGATCCCGCGCTGAACGCGGGGCAGTGGCGCAACTTCGAGAAGGCCGGAGATCCCCATGCCCACCATCGACCTCAATTCCGATCTCGGCGAAGGGTTCGGCGATTACCGGGCCGGGGACGACGCGGCGATGCTCGCCATCGTCACCTCGGCGAACGTCGCCTGCGGCATGCATGCGGGCGATCCGCAGATCATGGCGCGCACCTTCGGGCTCGCCCGCGAGCGCGGCGTGGCGGTGGGAGCGCATCCGGGCTACCCGGACCTGTGGGGCTTCGGGCGGCGGGTGCTGCCCTACACGCCCGCCGAGGTCGAGCGCATCGTCGCCTATCAGGTCGGCGCCGCGCAGGCGCTCGCCGCCTATGCCGGCCACCGCATCACCTACGTGAAGACGCACGGGGCGCTCGGCAACCTCGCGGCGGCCAACGACGAGGTGGCGATGGCGGTCGCGCGCGCCGTCAAGGCGGTCGACCCGGACCTGTCGCTGCTCGCCATCGCGCTCTCCGCGCAGGTGCGCGCCGGGGAGGCGCTCGGCCTCGACGTCCACCAGGAGATCTTCGCCGACCGCGGCTACACCGAGGAGGGCCTGCTCGTGCCCCGCGGCCAGCCGGGCGCCATGATCGAGGACCCGGAGGTGGCGGCCGAGCGGGTCGTCACGATGGTGCGCGAGGGCGCGATCATCGCGGGGTCCGGCGTGGGGTCGGGCAAGCGGCTGCCGACGCCGATCCGCTCCGTCTGCGTGCACGGCGATTCGCACTACGCGGTCGCCACGGCCCGGACGGTGCGGGCGCGCCTGGAGGAGGCGGGCGTGACGGTCGCGCCCTTCCGGCCGGCGTGATGGCGCTGCCGCGCCTGCTCGATGCCGGCGAGGCGGCCCTCGTCGCCGAATTCGGCGACCGGGTCGATCCGGCGATCAGCGACCGGGTGCTCGGCCTCGACGACGCGCTGCGGGCCGACCCGCCCGCGGGCCTGCGCGAGACCGTCCCGACCTACCGCTCGCTGATGATCCACTACGACCCCCTCGTCCTCGACCGCGACGCGCTCGCCGCGCGCGTGCGCGCCCTGGCGGAGCGGATGGACGGCGCGGCCGCGCGGCACGCGGGCGCGTGCTGGACGCTGCCCGTCTGCTACGACCCCGACGTCGCCGAGGATATCGGCGCGGTCGCGGAGGCGATCGGGCGTCCGGCCGCGGAGGTCGCGGCCCTGCATGCGGACGCGGAGTACCGCGTCTACATGTACGGCTTCGCGCCGGGCTTCGCGTATCTCGGCGGGCTGCCGGAGGCGCTCGCGGTCTCGCGCCGGGCCACGCCCCGGCCGCCCCATCCGCCGAACGCCCTGATGATCGGCGGCGGCCTCGCCGCGGTGGCGACGGTGCCGATGCCCACCGGCTGGTACGTGGTCGGGCGCACGCCCGTGCGGCTCTACCGGCCCGATCAGGACGAACCCTTCCCGGTGGCGGTCGGCGACACGCTGCGCTTCTCGCCCGTCGACGCCGCTGCCTTCGCGTCGCTGGAGGCGCGGGCGGACGCGGGAGAGACCGTGGCCCGCCGCGAGCCGTGAGGATCCGCGCATGAGCCTCCCCCGATGAGCCTCCTTCGCATCGACGCCGCCGGGCCCGGCACGACGCTCCAGGATGCCGGGCGTCACGGCTACCTGCGCTACGGCTTCACGGCGGCCGGGCCGATGGACCCGCTGGCGCATGCCACCGCCAACCGCGCCCTCGACAACCCGCCGGGCGCCCCGGCGATCGAGATCTCGCTCGCCGGCCTCGCGGTGACGGCCGAGGAGGAGCCCTTCGGGGTGGCGCTCGCGGGCGGCGCGTTCCGCATCGCCCTCGACGGCGAGCCGGTGCCCCCCGCCGCCGTGCTGACGCTGCGGCCGGGCAGCACCCTGACGGTGCGGGCGGGGCGGGCCGGCGCGTGGTGCACCCTCGCGGTGGCGGGGCGCCTCGATGTTTCCCCGGTGCTCGGCTCGATCGCGACCCACACCCGCTCGGGCGTGGGCGGCCTCGGCGGCCGCGCCCTGCAGGCGGGCGATGCCCTGCGGATCGCCGAGGCCCGGCCCGGCCCTGACGAGACGCACGCCCTCCTGGCCCCCTGGCTCGACCGGCCGCCGGGGGAGATCCGGGTGGTGCTCGGCCCCCAGGACGATTTTTTCGCCGCGGACCAGATCGCCGCCTTCCTGGCGGGACCCTGGACCGTGACCCCGCGGGGCGACCGCATGGCCTGCTTCCTCGACGGGACGCCGCTCACCCATGCGCGGGGCTACAACATCGTCTCGGACGGCATCGCCATGGGGGCGATCCAGGTGCCGGGGGAGGGCCGCCCGATCGTCCTGATGGCGGACCGGCAATCCACCGGCGGCTACCCGAAGATCGCCACCGTGATCGGGCCCGATCTCGGCCGGCTGGCCCAGGCGCAGGCCGGCACGCGGCTCTGCTTCCGCGCCGTGTCGGTCGCCGAGGCGGTGGCCGCCCGGCGCGCCGAGGCCGAGGCGCTGGCGCCACCGGTGGCGCACGAGCCCCTGGTGCGCACGGCCTTCACGCCCGAGTTCCTGCTCGGGCGCAACCTGATCGGAGGCGTGGTCGACGGGGCCGCCTGAGCCTGGCGCGGACGGGCGCATCGCTGCCATGCTCCGGCGCGGCCTTGCCGCGCCGGGCCGTCTCCGCCACCTCTGCCGGGTCGACCCCCTCCCCGATCTTCCCTGTCAGGAGCAGCATGGCGCCGCGCGCAAGCCACGACGAACGGCCGGCCGAGAAGCAGGCCGAGGGGCAGGTGACGACCTGGGCGGGGCCGGGCTTCACCGAGTTCGTCGCCCTCGTCGCCTTCATGATGGGGCTCACCGCGGTCACCATCGACAGCTTCCTGCCGGCCTTCCCGGCCATCGCCCGCGACTTCGCCATCACCGACCCGAACCGGCCGCAGCTCCTGATCTCCGTCTACATGCTGGGCTTCGGCGTCGCCCAGCTCGCCTATGGGCCGATCTCGGACGCGATCGGGCGCCGGCCCGCGCTGATCGGCGGCACCGTGATCTACCTCGCGGGCAGCGTGCTCGCCATGCTGGCCCCGAGCTTCGAGGTGCTGCTCCTCGCCCGCGCGGTCCAGGGCATCGGCGGCGCGGCCGGGCGCATCCTCGGCGTCGCCATCGTGCGCGACCGCTTCGGCGGGCGCGACATGGCCCAGGTCATGTCCTTCTGCATGATGGTCTTCCTCATCGTGCCGATCGTCGCGCCGGCCATGGGCGGGCTCGTGCTGGCGGTGGGGCACTGGCGGCTGATCTTCGGGGCCATGCTGGCGCTCGCCGTGGTGGTGCTCGCGTGGTTCGGCTGGCGCATGCCCGAGACCCTGCACCCGGAATTCCGCCGCAGCCTCGATCTGCGGGCGATCGGCAGCGGCATCGCCACCGCGGCCGGCACGCGCGAGACCTTCGGCTACGCCACGGCGCTCGGCCTGCTCACCGGCTGCATCCTGGCCTATGTCGGCTCGGCGCAGGCCATCTTCGACACCGGCCTCTACCATCTCGGCCGGCTCTTCCCCGTCGCCTTCGGGCTGATCGCCGGCGCGATGGGGGTGGCGACGCTGATCAACGCCCGGCTGGTGCGCCGCTTCGGCATGCGGCGGCTCTCGCATGGCGGGCTGGTCGGCCTGTTCGCGATGGCGCTGGTGCAGCTCGGGCTGATGCTCGCCTTCGCGGGCCGCCCGCCGCTGCCGCTGCTGATCCTGACGCTCGCCGCCTGCCAGTTCCTGCTCAGCTTCGCGATGCCCAACTTCAACGCCATCGCGATGGAGCCGCTCGCGGCCATCGCCGGCACCGCCTCCTCGGTCATCGGCTTCTACACGACCCTACTGGCGGCCCTCTGCGGGCTCGTCGTGGGGCAGGCCTTCGACGGCACGGTGATCCCGCTCGCGGCCGGCTATTGCGGCTTGAGCGCGCTGAGCCTGCTCGCGGTGCTGTGGACCGAGCGCGGACGGCTGTTCGGCACCGGGACGGTGCCGCATCCGCCCCCGCGCTGACGACGCGCCCGGTCTCGGGCATGGGAGGCCCGGAGCGGACCCGCGCGGGATCGCCCCGGGGAGCGCCCGCTCACGCCTCCTCGAACAGGATCCCGACCTTGGGCGGGTTGCGCCACATCACGCGGCAGGTCTTTCGGCCATGCCGGGCCTGGACCGTGAAGATTTCGGGCAGGGCGAAGGCGTCCTCGGTCACCAGAACGGCGCCCGATGCCGTGGCGGTCTCGATCGTCACCGAGGCGATGGGCCGGTTGCCGATCAGCGCCTGGGCCTTTCTGCTCATGAAAGGGATGGTCGACATCATCGTGTCTTGCTCGCGCGCTGAGGATGACGCGTGGTGCATGATCCTCTGCCGAAGTGAACCTTAGGTAAAGGAGGGTGCATGCGCCTGCCGATGCGGCCCCCTGGCGGACGGACCAGCGCGCCCGATTAACCCGCCCTTGATGCCGGCCGCGCCAGAGTGCCCGGGTGCGGGGCGCCGCGCGATCCTCGATACGCGCCCCGACGCAGAGCCTTGATGCAGAGCCTTGGAGACCGCGATGGGACGCGACGGGAACGGGATCCTGCTGGCCGGGCGGCTCCTGCTGGCGGCGGCCCTGCTGCCGGCCGGCATCGCCCACGCGCTCAACCCCTCGGGCTTCGCGCTCACGCTGGCCGGCACCGGGATGCCGGCGCCGAACGCGGTCGCGACCGCCTCGATCGTGATCACGGTGTTCGGTCCCCTGGCGCTGGCCGCGGGCGTGCTGCCGCGCTGCGTCGGCTGGGGCCTGGCGGTCCACACCCTGGTGATGGGCCTGCTGCTGCACCGGTTCTGGGATTTTTCGGGCGCGACGGCGCTCGTGGAGCGCGAGCTGTTCCTGGCCCAGGCCGGGCTCGCGGGCGGGCTGATCCTCGGCACCATCGCGGGGCCGGGCGCCTGGAGCTGGCAGGGCTGGCGGCACGGGATGCGCGCGGCGCCGGCCCCGGCCAAGCCCGCGCCCAAGGCGGCCGCCCCGCGCAAGCGGGCCGCCGGCCCGCGGCCGAAGCCCGCGCGCGCCGCGGCCTGAACCCGGGTCTCGGGTGCTCTGCGCCGAAGGGAATGCCGGTTCGGCGCAGGCGCGCGCGTTCCTCATGAGAAGGGCCCGTGTCATCGCACGGACCTGCAGCTTGGCGAGGAACTGCTTGGCGAGGCGTTACGAAGCCGCCGGCTCAGATTGCCGGAACAGGTCCATATTGGCTTCTCCCCAAGCCGAGAGGGACAGAAGGATCGGTACGAATGTCCGGCCCCGATCGGACAGGCTGTATTCGACCTTTGGCGGCACCTGAGCGTAGACGACGCGATTGATCAGTCCGTCGGCTTCCAATTCGCGCAACTGATTGGTCAATGTCCGCTGAGTGACGCCGGACATCAGGCGCATCAACTCGTTGAAGCGGACCGCGCCTCTTTCATGAAGATACCAGAGCGCGACGCATTTCCATTTTCCGTCGATCAGGCTGATCGCCGCCTCGACCGCGCAACCGGGATTGCAATCCAGGCTGGAATGGCGCCGCTTGACCATGTCGGTATCATCCTGTGCACCGAGGGCAAATTTTGTGCGTATTACGGCGCCGGTGTGTACCCCCTAAGTGGGCTCTTACCATCAATCGGGTTCGAGAAGAGGTAAGAGCATGACCGGCACCATGAAGGCGATCGTCCTCAGCAAGTTCGGTGGCTTCGACGCTTTCGAGATGCGCGATGTCGCCGTACCGGTCGTCGGACCTCGGCAGGTCCGGGTGCGCGTTCACGCCACCGCCATCAATCCTCTGGACTATCAGATCCGACGTGGCGATTACGCCGACGACGTGCCGCTCCCCGCCATCATCGGTCACGACGTGTCCGGCGTCGTGGAAGAGAAGGGGTCCTACGTCAGCGAGTTCGACATCGGCGACGAGGTCTACTACACGCCCAGGATCTTCGGCGGCCCCGGCTCCTACGCGGAGCAGCACGTTGCCGATGTCGATCTGGTCGCCCGCAAGCCGCACAACATCGACCATCTGGAGGCTGCCAGTCTGACGCTGGTTGGCGGCACGGTCTGGGAAGCTTTGGTGGCCCGCGCCCAGCTCGCCGTTCATGAAACCATTCTGATCCACGGTGGTGCCGGCGGCGTGGGTACAGTGGCGATCCAGCTCGCCAAAGCGATGGGTGCACGGGTCATCACGACGGCGCGCCGTGGCAACCACCCGTTCGTGCGTTCGCTCGGAGCGGACGAGGTGATCGACCACCTCTCCGATGACTACGTCTCGGCCGTCGCAGACTTGACGCGTGGGCAGGGGGTGAACGTCGTGTTCGACACGATCGGCGGCGACACGCTGACGAGAAGCGCGCGCGCCCTCGCGGATGCCGGACGGGTGGTCAGCATCGTCGACATCGCACAGCCACAGAACCTGATCGAGGCCTGGGGAAAGAACGCCGCCTACCACTTCGTCTTCACCCGGCAGAACCGAGGCAAACTCGACGCGCTGACAAACCTTATCGAACGCGGCCTGATCCGACCTGTCATCGGCGCGGTGCTTCCACTGGCTCGGATCGGCGAAGCGCATGAACTGCTCGAAGGCGGGGGCTCCCGTGGGCTTCGAGGCAAGCTGGCGATCGATGTCGTGGGCCAGACGGTCAGGCTTCCCGCGCCGTGATGGAGACAGCGATACGACGACGGCAGTGTCCCAGGATGCCATCGCTCTCGGGATAGTCCGGTGGCGTGCGGCGAGTGGCGGCTTTCAGCGCCGGTCTCGCCGAAGGCTGCCTGACCGGCTTCCACCCGAAGCCTCAGCGGACCCTCGCGCGGCCAAGCGGATCGCGTTCGGACCCCGGTCCCGCCGGACGATCGCGGGGCCGGCCTCAGTCCGCGCCCGCCGGCACGCCCTTGCGCGCCCGCACCAGCCGGGCCAGCGCCGCATGCCGGAAGTGGTGCGGCGGCAGGCGGGCCATGAAGCGCTCGGCGAACTCGCCGATCACCACGTCGGGCCGCACGGCGGCCACGTAGTCCCAGTCGATCCCGGGCGACCACAGGAAGTGCACCTCCCGGAAGGTCTCGGCCAGCAGCCCCGTGAGCATGCCGCTGTAGACCTCGAAGCGGAAATGCGAGCAGGAATCCCCGAACAGGACGATGCGGCGCGGGTCGGCGTCGGGCGCGTCGTTGCGAAACACCACGTGGGTGCCGAGGTGCAGTTCGCCGATGCGCCCCTCCGCCTCGAAGTCGCGCACGAGGTCGTTGGCGTAGGCGCGCACCGCGTGGCGCTGGAGGGCGTGCGGGGTGAAGGGCTCGGTGTGCGGCGGCGCCATCTTCACGCCGAGGTCGCCGCAGAGTTCGCCCGGCGGCAGCGGGCGGCCGTCGCGCAGATCCTCCCGCGGGCGCGCGCCGAGCCGCCGGCAGAGTGCCTCGTAGGCGATGAAGCAGCCCTCGTGGGTCCAGTGCGTGTCGGTGCGGAAGTAGAGGTCCTGCGCGCGGCGCTGCGCCCGCAGCGGCTCCACGAGGTCGACCAGGGTCGCGGCCGCGCCCGAACCGCGCAGCCAGCGCCGCAGGCGGTTGGCCGGCGCCGCCGCGACGTCGACGGCGAGGCCCTCGGTCCGGTCGTCGTAGATGGTGAGTTTTTCGGGCACGACGAGGTGCAGGTAGCGCAGGCCGAGCCGGCGGCAGCGGTCGGCCCGCCGCACCACCTCGCGGCGCCAGCGCCAGTCGTGGTGCCACGTGCGCCAGGAGCGGGTGTACTGCGCCAGCACGTCGTTGCTGCCCCCGATGAGGAACAGCCACCCGTCCCGCCCCACATGCACCATCCCGCGTCCCGCCTCCGGCCCGAAGGCGGCTCCTGGCCCGTGGCCGTCACGGGGTCAAGACCAGGCGGGCAGGTGTCCGACGTAGCGGCTGGTCACGTCGGCGGCGACGCCGATCATCCGCTCGCCCGTGCCGGTGCCCCGCATGAGGCGCCCGCGGGCCGAGATCCAGCGCCGCCGTCCGTCCGGGCTGGTGATGCGGTAGACCACGTCGTAGAGGGCCTCGCCCCGCAGCCCCCGCTCCAGGGCGGCGAACACCACCGGCTTGTCCTCCGGGTGGATCAGGCTGATCAACCCCTCCAGCGGTCCTTCGCATCCGCCGAACAGCGCGGTGGCGTTCGGCGAGCAGGTGCAGAAGCGGGTCGACGGGTCGATCTCCCAGGTCACGAGGTCGGCGGCTTCCACGGCGAGGCGCAGGCGCTCCTCGCTGGTGCGCTGGGCCTCCTCGGCCATCACCCGCTCGTGGATGTCCGAGACGGTGCCGACCCATTCCCGCACCGTGCCGTCCGGGTTCTCGAGCGGCACGCCGCGCGACAGCATCCAGCGGTAACCGCCGTCCTGGTGGAGGACGCGGTAGCAGACCTCGATCGGCTCGGCGGTGCGGCAGGATTCCGCCCAGACCTGTGCGGTCCGCGCCCGGTCGTCCGGATGCAGGGCGGCGAGCCAGCCGTGATCCCGCATCTCCTCCTCGGACTGCCCGGTGCGCGCGGTCCAGCCGAAGCTCTGGGCGATTCCGCCCTCCGGGGTCGCCCGCCACTCGACCGCGGCGCTCGCCTCCACGAGGGCGCGGTAGCGCTGCTCGCTCTCGCGCAGGCTGGCGGCGACATCGGCGAGGCTCGGGGCGGCCCGGGATGAGCACGGAGCGGACGGGCGGCTGAGGCGCACGAAGTTCGGCTCGTAGCGGCCGAGGGGAAGTTCGATGCGCACCGCGACCGGGCAGCCCGGGTCGGCGTAGATCTGCTGCAGCACCTGCCGCAGGCGCCGCGCCTCCACGCGCACGATCGCGTCCGTGGCCGGGTCGAAGCTCGGCGCCCGCTTCAGCGCGTCGGTGGCAATCGTATACGATTTGAGCAGGCTGCCCCGCCCGGCGAGGCTCTCGCGGACCACGTAGGACAGGAAGGCCGACAATTGCGGCGACTTCTTCAACTGGGGCTGGTCCAGCAGCTGATCGAGCGCGGCGAAAATGGTCTCCGATCCGATCGCTTCCCGTTCCATCGCGACGGTCTACTCGCCTCCAGCACGCGGCCGTGCGTCCGGCGATGGCGCATCGCCGGCCTCCGGGGCCCGATGCGTTATCGTACACATGACCGCATACCTGCAACAGGTATGCAAAAGTCCCGAAACGGCACGGCCACGCGTTTTCATGCAGATCCGGCCGATCCGTCTGCCGCAGGGACAGGTCAGTTCATGGTTTGATTGATGCAGGTCTGGAGCTGGAAGCCTGTATCGAGGGCAGGTCCGGGCCGGATGGAACCCTGGGGATCGCTCAGCCGGCGAGAAGCCGGGCGCCCACCACCGCTGCGGCGGCGCGGTTCTGCACGCCCAGGCCGCGCAGCAGCGCCGCGATGTGAACCTTGACGGTGCCTTCGCCGAGCTGCAACTGGCGCGCGATCTCCTTGTTCGACTTGCCCTCCACGAGGAGCGAGAGGACGTCGCGCTGGCGCGGCGTCAGCTCCACGGTGCGGCCGGCGCGCGGCATGTCGCCGCCCTCGAACCCCGCGCGGCGCTCGGAGGCCGAGGTCCGGGCCGGCCCGTCGAGGATCGCCAGGGAGGGCGGCACGTAGATCTGGCCCTCCAGGATCATCCCGATCGCCCGGGTCAGTTCGGAGGAGCCGAGCCCCTTGGGCACGTAGCCGTGCACGCCGACTTCGAGGGCGGCCAGGATCTTGCGCCGCTCGCTCGACCCGGAGACCACCGCCACCGTCACCCAGGGAAAGCAGTCGCGCACGGCGCTCAGGCTGCCGGGTCCCTCCATGCCGGGCATGGCGAGATCGAACAGCGCCAGCGAGATGCCGTTCGCGCGCTGCGCCAGCTGGTCGAGGGCCGCGTCGAGGGAGCCCGTCTCGACGATCTCCTTGAAACCGAAGTGGCGGCTCAGAATCGCCGTCATGGCCAGGCGGAAGAACTCATCGTCATCCGCGATCAAGGCGGAATGCGCCGACTTCCGATCCATGCCGCCCGCCCGGTGAAGCACTCAACTGCCTTGCATTTAGGAGGAGCCCGGGGGCGGCGTCCACTGTTTCCGCCGGAGGGCGGCGGCGTCGAGCGCTCAGTCTCCGGTGCGCCCGAAGGCTTCGCCGAAGCCCGGCGAGGCGATCTCGTCGACGAGCGCGCGCAGCTGCGCGGCCTTCTCCCGCCCGAACACGGCCTCGAAGCGAAGCTGCGCCTCCCGCCAGTGCGCCGCCGCCGCGCGCAGGCGCGCCCGCCCGGCCTCGGTCAGCTGGACGCGCCGCTGGCGCCGGTCGCGGGCATCCACCGCGAGCGTGACGAGGCCGTCGCGCGCGAGCGGCTTCAGGGTATGGCCCAGCGCCGACAGGTCCATCACCATCGCCTCGGCGAGTTCGCCCATGCTCGGGGTGCCGAGTTCACGCACCTGGACGAGCAGGCCGAACTGCGTCGCGCGCAGGCCCGAAGGCGCGATGGCGTCGTCGTAGAGCTGGCCCAGCCGCCGGGTCGCCCGCCGCAGGCCGGCATTGCTGCAGCGGCCCGGTCTCTCGCCCGTCTCGCTCACCCGTGCGTCCCTCTCTGGCGCGTCGCCCGCCTGCCGCATGGCTCGGACGGGCATCGGCCCTTGACGATTGCTGGCATATGCCATCAATTCGCTCGCGAGGCCATCCCGGCACCATGCCGCCCCACTCGGCCTCCGTCGAGGTCCGCATGACCGACCGTCTGGACGACCGCACGCGCCGCCTGCTCCGGGATCCGATCGGTCCTACGCTGGTGCGTCTGGCCGTTCCCACCATGCTGGTCATGACCGTCCAGGCGGCGGTGGGGCTGATCGAGACCGCCTTCGTGGGTCGGCTCGGCACCGACGCGCTCGCCGGCATGGCGCTGGTCTTCCCGCTCCTGATGGTGGTGCAGATGATCTCGGCCGGGGCGGTCGGGGGCGGCATGCTCTCGGCGGTGGCCCGCGCGCTGGGGGCGGGGCGGCGCGCCGAGGCCGAGGCGGTGGCGTGGCACTCAGCCCTCCTCGGCCTGGGGTTCGGGCTCCTCACCACGGCCCTCTTCCTGCCGTTCGGACCGGCGCTCTACGCCGCGATGGGTGCCGAGGGCGCGACGCTCGCGGCGGCGCAGGCCTATGGCGGGATCGTCTTCGCCGGGGCGGTGCTGATCTGGCTGTTCAACGCGCTCGCGGCGGTGATCCGCGGCACGGGCAACATGGCGCTGCCGGCCGTGGTCACCTGCGCGGGGGCGGCGCTGCTCATCCCGCTCTCGCCCGTGCTCATCTTCGGCCTCGGGCCCCTGCCGGGGCTCGGCATCATCGGGGGCGGGGTCGCGGTCCTGGCCTATTACGCGGCCGGCACCGCGGTGTTCATCCGCCATCTCTGGGCAGGGGAGGGGATCCTGCGCCTCGGCCGCCGGCCGCCGGCCCCGGCCTGGGGGCCGACCCGCGAGATCCTGCGGGTGGGGGCGGCCTCCGCGCTGGTGAGCCTGACCACCAACATCACCATCGCGGTCGCCACGGCCTTCGCGGCGAGCGCCGGAGCGGCCGCGGTGGCGGGCTACGGCACCGGCGCGCGGCTCGAATACCTGCTCGTGCCGCTGGTCTTCGGCCTCGGCGCGCCGATCTCCGCGATGGTCGGGACCTGCATCGGGGCGGGCGAGCGCGCCCGGGCGCTGCGCGTCGCCTGGACCGGGGCGGCGATCGCCGCAGGGATCACCGAGGCCATCGGCCTCGCGGCGGCGCTCGCGCCCGCGGCGTTCCTCGGCCTGTTCGGGGCCGAGCCCGGAATGCTGGCGACGGGGAGCCGCTACCTGCAGATCGTCGGCCCGTTCTACGGTTTCGCCGGCCTGGGCCTCGCCCTCTACTTCGCCGCGCAAGGGGCAGGACGCGTCGGCTGGCCCCTGGCGGCGGGCCTGACGCGGCTCGCCGTCTCGGTGGGCGGCGGCTGGGTGGCGCTGCGCCTCGGCATGGGCCTCGACGGCGTGTTTCTGGCCCTCGCCCTCGGCCTCGCCGCGCTCGGCACGATCAACGCCGCCGCGGTGGCGGCCGGCGTCTGGTTCCGCGTCCGCCCGGTCCCCGCCCCCGCTCTCGCGGCCAGTCCCGGAGAATGAGCCGATGACGCCCCTCTACTTCGAAGACCTCGCGCCCGGGCAGGTGTACCGCTCGGGCGACCTCGTGGTGACCGCGGAGGCGATCAAGCGCTTCGCGGCCGAGTACGACCCGCAGCCGTTCCACCTCGACGAGGAGCGGGCGGGCGCCTCGTTCTTCGGCGGGCTCGCGGCGAGCGGCTGGCACACGGCGGCGCTGACCATGCGCCTGCTGGTCGAGAGCGGGCTGCCGCTCGCGGGCGGCATCATCGGGGCGGGGATGGACGAGCTGCGCTGGCCGCGCCCGCTGCGCCCCGGCGACACGATCCGCCTGGAGAGCGAGGTGCTGGAATTGCGCCCCTCCCGCTCGCGCCCGATGCAGGGCCTCGCCAAGGTGCGCACCACCACCCTCACCCAGGACGGCGCGCCCGTGCAGGTGCTGGTGGCCAACCTCGTGGTGATGCGGCGCGAGCCCGGCACCGGGTGAGCCGAACGCCCGCGCGCGACCCTCTCGGGCGGTTCCCGGCCCCGTTGAAAAGCGCGGCCGGACGTCGCATATCGCCGCCGACATCACCGAGAGGGAGTGGATCGGACGTGAGCGAGACTCTGGAACGGCATGCCTTCGGGGCAGAGGTCGGGCGCCTCCTGGATCTCGTCGTGCACGCGCTCTACTCGGAGCGCGAGATCTTCCTGCGCGAACTCGTCGCCAACGCGGCGGATGCCGTCGACCGGCGGCGCTTCGCGGCGCTCACCGAGCCGGCGCTCGCCCTGCCGGCCGAGGCCAAGGTGCGCATCCGGCCCGACGCGCCGGCCCGCACCCTGACCGTCTCGGATCCCGGCATCGGGATGAGCAAGGAGGAGCTGGCGCAGAACCTCGGCACCATCGCGCGCTCGGGCACCCGCGCCTTCAGCCAGTCGCTGGCCGAGGCCAAGCCCGACGAGCGCCCGAGCCTGATCGGCCAGTTCGGCGTCGGCTTCTATTCCGCCTTCATGGTCGCCGACCGGGTCGAGGTGACCTCGCGCCGGGCCGGGACGGACGAGGCCTGGACCTGGGCCTCGGAGGGGCAGGGCGAGTACACGCTGGCCCCGGCGACCCGCGAGGAGCCCGGCACCGACGTCGTCCTGCACATCAAGGCCGATGCCGACGAGTACCTGGAGCCGCTGCGCCTCTCGACCATCGTGCGCAAGTGGGCCGACCACATCACCGTGCCGATCACCTTCCTGCGCGACGGCGAGGAGGTGCCCGGCAACGAGGGCACGGCGCTGTGGCGCAAGCCCAAGCAGGAGATCACCGAGGACGCCTACACGGAGTTCTACCGCCACCTCACCCACGCCTTCGACACGCCCTGGGCGACGCTGCACTGGCGGGCGGAGGGCGCCCTCGATTTTTCGGCGCTGCTGTTCATCCCCGCGATGAAGCCCTTCCTGGCCGTCGAGGAGGAGCGCGAGAGCCGGGTGCGGCTGCACGTGCGCCGCATGTTCATCACCGACGAGGCGGGGCTCCTGCCCTCCTGGCTGCGCTTCGTGCAGGGCGTGGTCGACACCGAGGACCTGCCGCTCAACGTCTCGCGCGAGATGCTGCAGGCGACGCCGGTGCTGGCGCGCATCCGGCGCGCGGTGACCGCCAAGGTGCTCTCGGAGCTGAAGGCGCGCGCCAAGGACGCGGAGGCCTACGCTCCCTTCTGGCAGGCCTTCGGGCCGGTGCTGAAGGAGGGCATCTGGGAGGCGGCCGAGCACCGCGACGAGGTCGCGGCCCTCCTGCGCTTCCGCTCCACGGCGGTCGAGGGCTGGACCTCCTTCGCCGAGTACGTCTCGCGCATGAAGCCGAACCAGGAGGCGATCTACATCCTGGTCGGCGACGACACGGCGGCGCTGGCGAACTCGGCCCAGATCGAGGGTTTTCGCGCGCGCGGCCTCGAAGTGCTGCTGCTCTCCGATCACGTGGACGCCTTCTGGCCCGAGCGCCTCGACACGTTCGACGGCAAGCCGATCCGCAGCATCACGCAGGGCTCGGACGACCTCTCGGCCTTCGCGCCGGAGGGCGAGGGGGAGGCGTCGGGCGAGGCCGCGGACCTCACCGACCTGCTGGCGAAGCTCAAGGAGATCCTGAAGGACGACGTCGCCGACGTGCGGGCGAGCCAGCGGCTGGTGGAGAGCGCGGTGCTGCTCTCGGCCTCCTCGGGCGGGCCGGACCTGCAGATGCAGCGCCTCCTGCGCCGCGCCGGCCGCGGCTTCGGGGCGGGGCTGCCCGTCCTCGAACTCAACCCGCGCCACGCGCTGGTGCGCCGCCTCGCCGCGCAGGCGCAGGAGGGCCGCGACCTCGCCGAGGCGGCCCACACGCTCCTCGATCTCGGCCACGTGCAGGGCGGCGACCCGCCGCGCGACCCCGTCGCCTTCGCGCGCCGCGTCGCGGCCGCGCTCGCGGCGCAGGGCTAGGCGCGCGGGGGGCGCCGCATCGGCGGCGCCCCGGCAACGGTCGGTTTACCATTCCGGCCGATGCTCCCGGGGAGTCATGCCCCCGCATCCTCGCGGGACGCGCCCGCGTGCCGGGCGCGCCGCGTCGGCGGCAGCGAGGATCCGAAATCATGATGTCCCGCGCGGAACGCTCGCATCTCGGCGACTGGTGGTGGACCATCGACCGCGGCTTGCTCGCCGGCCTCGCCGGCCTGATGACCGTCGGCCTCGTCTTCCTGATGGCGGGCGGTCCGCCGGTGGCCGAGCGGCTCGGCCTGCCCACCTTCCACTTCCTCAACCGGCAGGTGGTCTACCTCGTCCCGACGGTGGGGCTGATCCTGGCGGTGTCGTTCCTGTCGCTGCGCCACGTGCGGCGGCTGGCCCTCGTCACCTATCTCGCCGGCATCGTGCTGTGCGTGCTCGCCATCAAGTACGGGCCGGAGATCAAGGGCGCGCATCGCTGGGTGCAGTTCGGCTCCTTCGGCGTCCAGCCCTCCGAGTTCGTGAAGCCGGCCTTCGTGATCCTCGCGGCCTGGGCCTTCGCCGAGGGGGCGCGGCGCCGGGACATGCCGGGCGGCGCGCTCGCGGTGCTCCTCCTGCCGATGACCATCGTGCCGCTGATCCTGCAGCCCGATTTCGGCCAGACCATGCTGCTGACCATGGTGTGGTGCTGCATGGTGTTCGTGGCCGGCCTGCACTGGCTCTGGGTCGCGGGTCTCGGGGGGCTCGGCCTCCTCGGGGTCGGGGCGGCCTACGAGTTCCTGCCCCACGTGCGCGACCGCATCACCCGCTTCCTCGACAAGGATTCGGGCGACAACTTCCAGACCTTCTGGTCCAAGGAATCCTTCAACGTCGGCGGCTGGCTCGGCACCGGGCCGGGCGAGGGCGTCGCCAAGCGCCACCTGCCGGACGCGCACACGGACTTCATCTTCTCGGTGGCGGGCGAGGAGTTCGGCGTCGTGGTCTGCATCGGCCTCGTGCTGGTCTTCGCCTTCATCGTGATGCGCGGCCTGATGCTGGCGCGGCGCAGCGAGGACATTTTCTGCCGGCTCGCCATCACGGGCCTGACCACGCTGTTCGGCCTGCAGGCCTGCATCAACATGGCGGTGAACGTGCGCCTGATGCCGGCCAAGGGCATGACCCTGCCCTTCGTCTCCTACGGCGGCTCGTCGCTGATCTCGCTCGCGCTCGGCATGGGCTTCCTGGTGGCGCTGACGCGGCGGCGCCCGCGCACCGCGCTCCTCAACCGCGACGAGGGGCTGGCGCGGTGATCCCGGGACCTGAGGGACTCGAGGCTGCTGCGGGGCGGCGCCCCGCGCGCCGACGGGGGTGATCTTGCGGCCCGTTCGTGACAGAGAGCGGCCGGAATCCGGAGACGTGAGCCCCGCATGACGGTCGCCCAACCCCTCGTCCTCCTCGCCGCCGGCGGCACCGGCGGCCATCTCTTCCCGGCCGAGGCGCTGGCGCTGCGCCTGCGCGAGCGCGGCATCCGCGTCGCGCTGGCCACCGACAGCCGCGTCGAGACGCTGTCGGGCGGCTTCCCGGCCTCCGAGATCGTGGCGATCCCCTCCGCGACCCCGTCCGGACGCTCGCTGATCGATCGCGGCGCGGCCTTCCTGACCCTCGGGCGGGGCTTCGCGGCGGCCGTGCGGGCGGTGCGCCGGCTCAACCCGGCGGTGGTGGTGGGCTTCGGCGGCTACCCGACGGTGCCCCCGCTGCTCGCCGCGCAGATGCTCAAGGTGCCGACGCTCCTGCACGAGCAGAACGCCGTGATGGGCCGCGCCAACGGCTTCCTGGCCCGCGGCGCGAGCGTGATCGCGACGGGTTTCTCGGAGGTGCGGGGTATTTCCGCGAAGGCGACCGCGCGGCGCGTCCACACCGGCAACCCGGTGCGCCCGGCCGTCCTGGCGGCGGCCGACACGCCCTATCCGCCGCTCACCGCCGACGGGCCGCTCAGCCTCCTCGCCTTCGGCGGCAGCCAGGGCGCGCGGGTGATGAGCGAGGTGGTGCCCGAGGCGGTCTCGCGCCTGCCGGCGGCCCTGCGCGCCCGGCTCACCGTGATCCAGCAGGCGCGCGCGGAGGATCTGGCGCGCGCGGAGGGCACCTACGGGCAGGCGGGCCTCGCCGCCTTCGCGGCGGCGCCGTTCTTCAAGGACCTGCCGGCCAAGATGGCCGCCGCCCACCTCGTGGTGGCGCGCTCGGGGGCCTCGACGGTGGCCGAACTCGCGGTGATCGGGCGGCCCGCCATCCTGGTGCCGCTGCCCGGCTCCCTCGATCAGGACCAGGCCGCCAACGCCGCGGTGCTGGGGGCCGTGGGCGCCGCCTTTCCGCTACCACAAACGGCGTTCACTCCTGAGCGCCTGGCCGCCGAACTGACGACCCTGTTCGGCGCCCCCGAGCGCCTGAATGCGGCCGCCGCGGCGGCGAAGGGTGCCGGCCTCCCGGACGCGGCCGAGCGCCTCGCCGCCCTGGTGGTCGAGACCGCGGTCCAGGCCGCGAACCGCTGACACACGACACGAAGACCTGAGGACACCCGCTCCCATGAAGCTGCCGAACCAGCTCGGACCCATCCACTTCATCGGCATTGGGGGCATCGGCATGTCCGGCATCGCCGAGGTGATGCACAACCTCGGCTACACGGTGCAGGGCTCGGACGCGACCGACAACGCCAACGTCAAGCGGCTCGCCGAGAAGGGCATCCGCACCTTCGTGGGCCACACGGCCGAGAACCTCGCGGAGGCCGCCCTGGTGGTGGTCTCGACGGCGATCCGCCGCGACAATCCCGAACTCGCGGGCGCGCGCGAGCGGCGCCTGCCGGTGGTGCGCCGGGCCGAGATGCTGGCCGAGCTGATGCGCTTCAAGTCCTGCGTGGCGGTGGCGGGCACCCACGGCAAGACCACCACCACTTCGCTCGTCGCTACGCTCCTCGACGCGGGCGGGCTCGATCCGACGGTGATCAACGGCGGCATCATCAACGCCTACGGCACCAACGCCCGCATGGGCGAGGGCGACTGGATGGTGGTGGAGGCCGACGAATCGGACGGCACCTTCCTGAAGCTGCCGGCCGACATCGCCATCGTGACGAACATCGACCCCGAGCACCTCGACCATTTCGGCTCCTTCGACGCGATCAAGGACGCGTTCCGGGCCTTCATCGACAACATCCCGTTCTACGGATTCGCGGTGATGTGCACCGACCACCCGACCGTGCAGGACCTCGTCGGGCGCATCGAGGACCGGCGCATCATCACCTACGGCGAGAACCCGCAGGCGGACGTGCGCCTCATCGACGTCGACCTCAAGGGCGGCCAGAGCCGCTTCCGGGTGATGATCCGCGACCGCCGTCCGGGCTTCCGGATGGAGATGGAAGACCTCGTCCTGCCGATGCCGGGCAAGCACAACGCGCTCAACGCCACCGCGGCGCTCGCGGTCGCCCACGAACTCGGCGTGTCGCCGGAGGCGATCCGCAAGGCGCTGTCGGGCTTCGGCGGCGTGAAGCGGCGCTTCACCCGCACGGGCGAGTGGAACGGCGCCCAAATCTTCGACGATTACGGGCACCATCCGGTGGAGATCAAGGCGGTGCTCAAGGCCGCCCGCGCCTCGACGGAGGCCAACGTGGTGGCGGTGGTGCAGCCCCACCGCTACACGCGGCTCGCGTCGCTGTTCGACGATTTCTGCACCTGCTTCAACGACGCCGACACGGTGATCGTCGCCCCGGTCTACGCGGCCGGCGAGACGCCCATCGAGGGGGCGGACCGCGATTCCCTCGTGGCGGGCCTGAAGTCGCGCGGCCACCGCAACGCGATCGCGCTGGAGCGCAGCGAGGACCTGGCCGGCATGATCGCCGGCGTCGCGGGGCCGGGCGACTACGTCGTGTGCCTGGGCGCCGGCAACATCACGCAATGGGCCTACGCGCTGCCGGGCGAACTGGCGTCGCTCGGCGAGCGGGCGGCGTGACGGTGCCGTCCGATGCATGGGCCTGATCCCGGCCGGATACGGCGCGCGCGCGGCCTGCGGCAGACGCAGACCGAGCCCGAGGCCCGGTTGTGGTCGCGCCTGCGCGACCGGCGGCTCGGCGGATTCAAGGTCGTGCGGCAATGCCCGATCGGTCCCTACGTCGCCGACTTCGCCTGCCGCGAGGCGAGGCTGATCATCGAACTCGACGGCGGCCAGCACGCCGACAGCGCGCATGATCGGCGCCGGGATGCCTGGTTGGCCTCCCAGGGATTCCGTGTCCTGCGGTTCTGGAACGACGAAGTCTCATCGAACCTCCCTGGAGTCTTGGAGACGATCCTCGCCGCCCTCTCCTCTCCCCGCGGGCGGGGAGAGGGTCTGGGGATCGGAACGATCCCACTCCCCCTCGTCGGGGGCGAGACGAGCCCGAAGGGCGAGGGTGAGGGGGTGTTCACGGACGAGACTCTTCCGGAAAGGCCCCCTCACCCTCGCGCCGAACCTGCGGTTCGGGCTCGCTTCACCCCCGACGAGGGGGGTGAAGCCCTCTCCCCGCCCGCGGGGAGAGGCGGAGATGCGCACCCATGACCAGCCAGATGACCTCGCACGACATCCTCGCCCTCCTCGCGCCGGCCTCCCTGCGCGGGCGGCTCCTGCCCGATCACCCGCTCGCCGACCTGACGTGGTTCCGCGTCGGCGGTCCAGCCCAGGTGCTGTTCACGCCCGCCGACGAGCAGGACCTCGCCGCCGCGCTGGCCGTGCTGCCGGCCGAGGTGCCCGTCACGGTGATCGGGCTCGGCTCGAACCTGATCGTGCGCGACGGCGGCGTGCCGGGCCTCGTGGTGCGGCTCGGCGGCCGGGCCTTCGGCGAGGTGACGGTCGACGGCGAGACGATCCGGGCCGGGACCGCGGTGCCGGACGTTCGGTTGGCCAAGGCCGCGGCCGAGGCCGGGCTCGACGGGCTCGCCTTCTACCGCGGCATCCCGGGCTCGGTCGGCGGCGCGCTGCGCATGAATGCCGGGGCGCATGGCGGCGAGACCACGGACGTGCTGGTCGAGGCGCGCGGCGTGACCCGCACGGGCGAGATCCGGGTCTTCGCCCATGCCGACATGGGCTTCGCCTACCGCCATTCGGGCGTGCCGGGCGACGTGATCTTCACGAGCGCGCTGTTTCGCGGGCGGCCGGGCGACAAGGCCGCGATCCTCGCCGAGATGGACCGCGTCACGGCGGCCCGCGAGGCCGCCCAACCGATTCGCGAGCGCACCGGCGGCTCGACCTTCAAGAATCCCGAGGGGGGCAAGGCGTGGCAGCTCGTCGACGCGGCCGGCTGCCGGGGTCTGCGGCGGGGCGGCGCGCAGGTCTCCGAGATGCACTGCAATTTCCTCATCAACACCGGCGGCGCCACCGCGGCCGACATCGAGGGCCTGGGCGAGGAGGTGCGCGCGCGGGTGCGGGCGCAATCCGGCGTCGACCTGCACTGGGAGATCAAGCGGATCGGCGTTCCGGCCTGATTCGGAGACCGTGTGATGATGACGGTGCGGGACATCATCCGGTTGCTCGAAGCCGATGGCTGGAGTCTCGTAGGGACTCGCGGGAGCCATAGGCAGTTCAAACACCCCGTGAAGCCTGGACGCGTGACGGTCGCGGGCGCCCTCAAGGATGATGTGGCTCCCGGCACGCGAGGCAGCATCCTCAAGCAGGCCGGCCTGACGAAGGAGCAATCGTGATGCGCTACGCCGTCGTGATCGAGAAGGCCGGACGAAACTACTCGGCCTACGTTCCCGATCTTCCGGGATGCATCGCCACGGGAGCGACCGTCGAGGCAGTCGAACAGGAGATCCGGGAGGCCATCCGGTTCCATATCGAAGGATTGATGGCCGACGGCGAGCCCGTCCCGGAGCCGACCTCCCGCGCCGAGTACGTGGACGCCTAACCGCACACCGCCCCGAGGAGGGCATCCCATGACCAAGCACGTCGCCGTCCTGATGGGCGGCTGGTCCTCCGAGCGGGAGGTCTCGCTCAATTCCGGCCGGGCCTGCGCCCGGGCGCTGGAGGAGCAGGGTTTTCGCGTGACGCCCATCGACGTGCAGCGCGATCTGGCGGACGTGCTGGCGCAGGTGAGGCCCGACGTCGCCTTCAACGCCCTGCACGGGCCCTGCGGCGAGGACGGCACCGTCCAGGGCCTCTTGGAGATCATGGCGATCCCCTACACCCATTCGGGCGTGCTCGCCTCCAGCCTCGCCATGCACAAGGAGCGTGCCAAGGTGGTGATGAAGGCGGCCGGCGTGCCGGTGCCGGACGGGCGGCTCGTTAACCGATTCGAGGCGGCGCGCCGCCACGTCCTGCCCCCGCCCTACGTGCTGAAACCGGTCGCCGAGGGCTCCTCGATGGGCGTCGTGATCGTGCGCGAGGGCCGCTCCCACCCGCCTCAGGAGATCGGCCGCGACGACTGGTCATTCGGCGACGAAGTCCTTGCCGAGACTTACATTCCCGGCCGCGAACTGACCTGCGCGGTGATGGGCGACAAGGCGCTGGACGTCATCGACATCCGGGCGACCACCGGGGAGTGGTACGATTACGACGCCAAGTACGCCAAGGGGGGGTCGGTGCACGTGCTGCCGGCCGAAATTAAACCGAAAATTTACCAGCTGGTTCGAGAGTTGGCGTTAACGGCGCATCAAGCACTTGGCTGCCGGGGCGTGAGCCGTGCCGATCTCCGCTACGACGACACACCGGGAGGAACCGGTGCGCTCGTGGTGCTGGAGGTCAACACGCAGCCCGGCATGACCGAGACGAGCCTTGTGCCGGAGATCGCAGCCCATGCCGGGTACAGTTTCGGTGAACTCGTCCGATGGATGGTGGAGGACGCTTCCCTGAACCGCTGATCGCCGCCGGTCCCGCCGGCGCGCAGGCCGGCGGTGTCGCGCCCCTTCCCGGGGCGCCCCTGCCCGGGGCCCGGGCGGGTGCAGGATTCCTGTCGCGCCGGCTGCCCCGGTTCCTGCGGCCCCGCCGCGCGTCGGTGGCGATTCCGCTGGAGCGGCGCGTGCCGCGCCTCGTGGGCACCGCCCTGGTGTTCGGCTTCTTCGGGGTCGTGGGCGCGGCGGGCTTCGTGGCCAGCGGCGCCTATGCCGAACTGGTCGTGCGCCACGGCCGTCCCCTCGACATCCTCGCCCGCGCGGCCGGGTTCGGCCTCGACAAGGTGACGATCGCCGGGATCGTGCAGCTGCGGCCGGCCGAGATCCTGCACGCGGCAGGCCTCGATCAGCGCAACTCGCTGCCCTTCCTCGACGTGGTCGGGGTGCGCGACCGCCTCGCCGCCGTGCCGCTGATCGGCTCGGTCTCGGTGCGCAAGATCTATCCCCACGAGCTCCTCGTCACGCTCGCCGAGCGCGAGCCGAGCGCGCTCTGGCAGCGCAACGGCGAGATCGAGGTGATCTCGGCGGACGGCACCGTCATCGACCGCATGCGCGACGGGCGATTCGCCGCCCTGCCGCTCGTGGTCGGCGACGAGGCCAACACCCGCACCAAGGAGTACCTCGCCCTCCTCGACGCGGCCGGGCCGCTGAAGGGGCGCATCCGCGCCGGCACCCTGGTGTCGGGGCGGCGCTGGACCCTGAAGCTCGACGGCATCGACGTCCGCCTGCCCGAGGCGGGCGCCCGCGAGGCGATGACCCGCCTCGTGCGGCTCGATGCCGAGCAGCGCCTCCTCGACAAGGACATCATCGCGGTGGACCTGCGCATGCCCGACCGGGTGGTGGTGCGGCTCACCGAGGAGGGAGCCGCCGCGCGCCAGGAGGCGCAGAAGAAGAAGCCGAAGGGGAAGGGGATCGACACGTGACCCGCCCCGCTCCCCTTACCCCGTCCTCCCGGTCGAGCGTCGCATGAGCCTTCTCCAGCACGGCCTGACCCCCCGGCTGAAGCCGCTCTCGGCGCGCCGCAGCGCGACCCTCTCGGTGCTCGACATCGGCACCAGCAAGGTCGTCTGCCTCGTCGCCGAGCTGCAGCCGGTCGAGACGCTCTCGACCCTGCGCGGCCGCACGCATCTGGCGCGCATCATCGGCATCGGCCACCAGCGCTCGCTCGGCCTCAAGGGCGGCGCGGTGGTGGACCTCGAAGCCGCCGAGAACGCGATCCGCCACGCCGTCCACGCGGCCGAGCGGATGGCGAAGTGCGAGGTGCAGTCGGTCATCGTCAACCTGTCGGGCGGGCGGCTCGGCTCGCAGCATTTCGAGGCGCGCGTCCCGGTGCGCTCCGGCCCGGTGACGGGCGCGGACGTCCAGCGCGTGCTCGAAGCGGCCAGCACCCACAGCGTCAGCCCCGGCCGGGCGGTGCTGCACGCGCTGCCGACCGGCTACTCCCTCGACCAGCAGGGCGCGGTGATCGACCCCTCGGGCATGATCGGCGAGACGCTCGGCGTCGACCTGCACGTGGTCACGGCCGAGGTCGCCTCGGCCCGCAACCTGATGCTCGCCGTGGAGAACTGCCACCTGCGCGTCGAGGCGGTGATCGCCACGCCCTACGCGTCGGGCCTCTCGGCCCTCGTGGACGACGAGGCGGAGATGGGCGTCGCGGTGGTCGACATGGGCGGGGGCACGACGAGCGTCGGCGTCTTCACGGGCGGCCACCTCGTGCATGTCGACGCGCTCGCGGTGGGGGGGCACCACGTCACCATGGACATCGCCCGCGGCCTCTCCACCCGGGTGGCGGCGGCCGAGCGCCTCAAGACCCTGTACGGGGCCGCGATGGCGACCGCCTCCGACGAGCGCGACATGATCGCGGTCCACGGCGTCGACGAGGACGAGCGGGACCTGCCCCACCACATCCCGAAATCGCAGCTCGTGCGCATCATCCGCCCCCGCGTCGAGGAGGTGCTGGAGCTGGTGCGCGACCGGCTGCGCAACGCGGGCTTCGCGGCCCAGGCCGGCCGCCGGGTGGTGCTGACGGGCGGCGCCAGCCAGCTCGTCGGCCTGCCCGAGGCCGCCCGCCGCATCCTCCAGGGGCAGGTCCGGATCGGCCGGCCGCTGGGAATCAGGGGTCTGCCGGAGGCCGCCAAGGGGCCGGCCTTCTCGGCGGCAGTCGGCCTCCTCGTCTATCCGCAGGTCTCCCACGTCGAGCATTTCGAGCCGAAGGGGCAGGCCGGCGCGATGGGCCTCCACGGGGACGGCTACTTCTCCAGGGTCGGTCGCTGGATCCGGGAGAGTTTCTGAGCGGGAAAACGAGCGCCCCGGCCGGGCTTCAGGGCCTCGGGGGCGAGCGGGACGTCACACCGGCGCCGGTCGGCGCTCACACCAAGAACATCAAGAGGCACGCGCATCATGGCCATCTCTCTGCAAGCGCCGGACATCCGGGAACTCAAGCCGCGCATCACCGTCTTCGGCGTCGGCGGCGCCGGCGGCAACGCGGTCAACAACATGATCGAGTCGGGGCTCCTCGGCTGCGAGTTCGTGGTGGCCAACACCGACGCCCAGGCGCTGACCTCCTCCAAGGCCGAGCGCGTGATCCAGATGGGCATCGGGGTGACGCAGGGCCTCGGCGCCGGCTCGCAGCCCGAGGTCGGCCGCGCCGCCGCCGAGGAGGTGATCGACGAGATCCGCGATCAGCTCTCGGGCGCGCACATGTGCTTCATCACCGCCGGCATGGGCGGCGGCACCGGCACCGGCGCGGCGCCCGTCATCGCCCGGGCCGCCCGCGACATGGGCATCCTGACGGTGGGCGTGGTGACCAAGCCCTTCCAGTTCGAGGGCGTGCGCCGCATGCGCACCGCGGATGCGGGCATCTCCGAGCTGCAGGCCGCGGTCGACACGCTGATCGTGATCCCCAACCAGAACCTCTTCCGGGTGGCCAACGAGAAGACGACCTTCGCGGACGCCTTCGCGATGGCCGATCAGGTGCTCTACTCGGGGGTCGCCTGCATCACCGACCTGATGGTGAAGGAGGGGCTCATCAACCTCGACTTCGCCGACGTGCGCGCGATCATGCGCGGCATGGGCAAGGCGATGATGGGCACCGGCGAGGCGTCCGGCGAGAACCGCGCCAACCGGGCGGCCGAGGCCGCGATCGCCAACCCGCTCCTCGACGACGTCTCGATGAAGGGCGCCCGCGGCCTGCTGATCTCGATCACCGGCGGCAACGACCTCACCCTCTACGAACTCGACGAGGCCGCCACCCGCATCCGCGAGGAGGTCGACCCGGACGCCAACATCATCCTGGGCGCCACCTTCGACGAGAGCCTCGACGGCATCATCCGGGTCTCGGTGGTGGCCACCGGCATCGAGCCGGCGCTGATCACCGCGCACGCGGTCAACGGCCCCGACCTCGCCCAGACCGAGCAGCGCATCGCCGAGGTGGCCGACCGGCTCCGCGCCGAGGCGCGCGCCCGCGCCAACCAGGCGCCGCAGGCCGCCGCCCCGGTCCGCCCGGCCCCGGCACCCGAGCCGATCCAGGCCCCGCTCGCCGCGGCCCAGGCGATGCACGCCGAGCCCCTGCGGGCGGAGCTGCCGCATGCCCAGCCGGTGATGCGCGACGACGTGCAGATCGCCCCGGTCCAGCCGCGGATGCCGGCCTACGAGCCGCCGGCCCCGCAGCCGGTCGCCGAGGCGCCGGTGGCGTCCGCCTCAGCGCCCTTCATCCCGCCCTCGCCGCAGGTGGTGCGTGCGCCCCGCATGCCGCGGGTGCAGGACCTGCCGCTGCCGGCCCAGAACCAGATCCGCGCGAGCCGCGGCGAGGAGCCGGTGCCCCAGCAACCTGCGGCGGACGTCAAGCGCACCTCGCTGCTGCGCCGCCTCGCCACCGTCGGCTTCGGCGGCCGGCGCGAGGAGGAGGCCGCCCCGGCCCATCCGGCTCACGCGGCTCCGGCCCCCGCCCCGCAGGCGATGCTGCCCCAGCAGGCCGCGCCGCCGCGGGCGCCCCAGGCCGCCCTCGCCGCCCCGGTGCCGCGCGCCCCGCTCCCGCAGGGCTACGCGCCGCAGGGCTACGCCCCGCAGGCGCACGCCCCCCAGGCGCCGCTGGGCTACCGCCCGGCGCAGGGCAACCTCGACCCGCAGGGCCGCCCTGTTCCGGCCGCACGGATGATGGATGACGACCAGCTGGAGATCCCGGCGTTCCTGCGCCGGCAGGCCAACTGAGAGGGCTGTCCCGCGGCTCCGCCAGGGGCCGCGGGACGTCCCGCAGCGGCATCGGACACCGCCACTGGCGCTTTTGGGCCACACCTCGGGATCCCGCGATCCCGGGGTTTAAGCGCTTGTTTAAGACTCTGCGAGACAAGGGTTTTCGGCGGGTGAAGACCCCACCCCGGATTGTTACAGAGCGTAAGAATCCGTGATTTGGCCGCGCTTTTGAGCGCGACTATAGCTGTCTCGCACGAAAGACGGCGCGGGCCCGGACCGGCACCAGCGCCCAAGGGGCTTCAAACAGCGGATGGGTCTCACTCGAGCGTGTTCCCAAGCGGGGCGCGGCGGTGGATCGCGTCCGGGGGCTGAAGAATGAGAACAAGTCAACAGACGACCCTTCGTTCGGCCGTGAGCCTCTCGGGCATCGGCGTCCATTCCGGGAATCCGGTCAGCATCACGCTCCATCCCCGCGAGGCCAACGACGGCATCGAGTTCCTGCGGACCGGAATGCCCAACGGGCGGGACCGGCTCATCAAGGCCCATCACAGCCAAGTCTCCGCCACCGAGCTCTGCACCGTGATCGGCGACCGCCACACCGGCGCCGTCGCCACCATCGAGCACCTGATGTCCGCCCTGCGCGGGCTCGGCATCGACAACGTCCTCGTCGAGATCGACGGCCCCGAGATGCCGATCCTCGACGGATCGAGCGCCCCCTTCGTGGCCGCCATCGACGCGGTCGGGATCGCCTCCTGCGGCGCCCCGCGCCGCTTCATCAAGGTCCTCAAGCCCGTCCGGGCCGAGAAGGGCCGGGCCTTCGCCGAGTTGCGCCCCTACGCCCGCGGCTTCCACCTCGACGTCGAGATCGATTTCGAGAGCCCGGTGATCGGCCGCAGCCGCCGGACCCTCGACCTCACCCCCGCCGCCTATCGCCGCGAGATCGCCGGCGCCCGCACCTTCGGGATGATGCGCGACGTGGAGCGCTACTGGAAGGCGGGCTTCGCGCTCGGCGCCTCCCTGGAAAATACCGTCGCGGTGGGTGACGGCGGCGTCGTCAACCCCGAAGGCCTGCGCTACCCGGACGAGTTCGTCCGCCACAAGCTCCTCGACGCGGTCGGCGACCTCGCGCTCGCCGGCCTGCCGATCCTCGGCGCCTACCGCTCCTATTGCGGCGGCCACGGCCTCAACGTCGCGGTCCTCGACGCCCTCTTCACCGACCGCACCAGCTACGTCCTCGTCGAGGGCGCGAGCACCCGCCGCGAGCCGGTCCTGGCCGATCTCGGTGCCGCCCTGGGCGCCGCGGCCTACGCCCCCGACCTCTGAGCCCCGGCGGGTTGCGCGAAAGCCACAGGCGGTGGATTTCCGGTTCGTTCACGGGTGCTTAACCCCTGTTCCGATGGTCCCCGCCCTGGGCTGCGCCGTTTTCGCGCCCTAATCGCCGCTCAAAGCTTCGAACGTTCCGGCCACGCCGCGATGACCGCAGGCGGTCCCGGCCGGGACCGACCACGACAACACCGGCGCGCCCGACGGCCGCCAGCTTGGGGAAGAACCCGCATGCCTCTCGCCTCCTCGCTCCGCGGTGCGAAGGGTACCGTTCTGCGCGTCGCGCTGCTCGCGGCGTGCGGCGCCGGTCTCGCGGGCTGCGACGCCCTCGATTCGATCAATCCGTTCGGACCCGAGAAGTACAAGCCCGAGGTCATCGCCCGCGTCCCGGCGGACAAGATGTACAGCGAAGGGCTGGCGAAGCTGGAAGACCGCGACTACGAGGCCGCGACCAAGAAGTTCGAGGGACTCGACAAGGAGTACGCCTACTCCGACTGGTCCCGGAAGGCGGTGCTGATGACCGCCTATTCCAACTACGAGAGCGCCCGCTACGAGGACGCGATCACGGCGTCGAAGCGCTACCTGCAGCGCCATCCCGGCAGCAAGGACGCGGCCTACGCGCAGTACCTGCTGGCGATGTCGCACTACAAGCAGATCCCCGACGTGACCCGCGACCAGGACCGGTCCGAGCGCGCGCTCGTCGCCCTGCAGGAGCTGGTGCAGAAGTACCCGACCTCCGAATACGCGGTGGACGCGAAGGCCAAGATCCAGATCACCCGCGACCAGCTCGCCGGCAAGGAGATGGCGATCGGCCGCTACTACCTGGAGAAGCGCAACTTCCCGGCGGCGATCAACCGCTTCCGCGACGTGGTGAGCAAGTACCAGACGACCCGCCACGCCGAGGAGGCGCTGGAGCGTCTGGTCGAGGCCTACCTGGCGCTCGGCATCGTCGCCGAGGCGCAGACCGCCGCGGCGGTGCTCGCCCACAACTTCCCCGACTCGCCCTGGTACAAGGACGCCTACGCGCTCCTCCAGAGCGGCGGCCTGGAGCCGCGCGAGGAAAAATCCTCGTGGATCAGCAAGGCGTTCCGCGGCATCATCGGGCTCGAGACCCGCACCGCCGAAGCGCAGTGAGCGCCGGCTGAGACCGGGCCGCCTCCCGCCGGGAGGCGACCCGGCCCTCGGACGCGCGGGGCCGCGGATTTCGCGCGATGCGGCGGCGGCACCCCTCGCGCCGGCGGCCGGCTGCCTGTAGACAGCATCGGGATCCTCACCTCGTAGAGAGTCTGCACAGGCGGCATGCTGGTTCAGCTCGCCATCCGCGACATCGTTCTGATCGACAAGCTTGAGCTGAACTTCCGCGACGGCCTCAGCGTGCTGACCGGCGAGACGGGTGCCGGCAAGTCGATCCTCCTCGACGCCTTCACGCTCGCGCTCGGCGGGCGCGGCGACGGCCGCCTCGTGCGCCACGGCGAGGCGCAGGGGCAGGTCACGGCGGTGTTCGACGTCGCGCCCGATCACCCCGCCCGCGCGGTCGCGGCCGCGGCCGACCTCGACACCGAGGGCGATCTCGTCCTGCGCCGCGTCCAGGTCGCCGACGGGCGCACCCGCGCCTTCGTCAACGACCAGCCGGTGGGCGTGCAGGTGCTGCGCGCCATCGGCGCCGCGCTCGTCGAGATTCACGGCCAGCACGACGACCGGGCGCTCGCCGACCCCACCACCCACCGCGCCATCCTCGACGCCTTCGGCAACCTGCAGGCCGCGCAGGGTGCGGTGGCGGAGGCCGCGCGCCGGGTGCGGCAGGCGCGCAGCGCCCTCGCCGAGCACCGCGCCCGGGTCGAGGCCGCCCGCAAGGAGGCCGATTTCCTGCGCCACGCCGTGGAGGAGCTGGGCGCCCTCGACCCGAAGCCGGGCGAGGAGGCCGACCTCGCCGAGCGCCGCACCGGCATGCAGCAGGGCGAGAAGGTCGCCCGCGAGCTCAACGAGGCCCTCGACGCGGTGGGCGGCCAGGGCTCCCCCGCCGCCCACCTCTCGGCGGCCCTGCGCAAGCTGGAGCGCCGGGCCGCGCAGGCGCCGAGCCTCGTCGAGCCCTGCGTCACCGCCCTCGACGCGGCCCTGGTCGCCCTCGACGAGGCCCGCACGGCCCTGGAGGACGCGCTCCAGGCCGCGGAGTTCGATCCGCGCGAACTGGAGCGGGTCGAGGAGCGCCTCTTCTCGCTGCGCGCCGCCGCCCGCAAGTACGACGTCGCGGCCGACGACCTCGCCGCCCTGCGCGAGCGCTACGCCGCCGACGTGGCGGCGATCGACGCCGGCGAAGAAACCCTGGCGCGGCTCGAACGGGACCTCGCCGCGGCGGAAGAGGCCTATCTCGCCAAGGCCCGCACCCTGAGCGAGGGGCGCCGCAAGGCCGCGCTCAAGCTCGACAAGGCCGTGCAGGCGGAGCTGCCGCCGCTGAAGCTCGAACGCGCCCGCTTCATCACCGAGATCGCCACCGACGCGGACAGCCGCGACCCGGCCGGCCTCGACCGGGTGGAGTTCTGGGCGCAGACCAATCCCGGCACCCGCCCGGGGCCGATGATGAAGGTGGCCTCAGGGGGCGAGCTGTCGCGCTTCATGCTCGCCCTCAAGGTCGTCCTGGCCGACAAGGGCTCGGCCCCGACCCTGATCTTCGACGAGATCGACACCGGAGTCGGCGGCGCCGTCGCGGATGCGATCGGCGCGCGCCTCGCCCGCCTGGCGGAGCGCGTGCAGGTGGTGGCGGTCACGCATGCCCCTCAGGTCGCCGCCCGCGCGGCCACCCACTTCCTGATCGCCAAGGAGGCCGTGAAGGGCTCCGACCGGGTCGCGACCCGGGTCAGGCTGCTCGCGGCCGCGCCGCGCCGCGAAGAGATCGCCCGCATGCTGGCCGGCGCCACCGTGACCGAGGAGGCCCGCGCCGCTGCCGCCCGCCTGCTCCAGGCCGCGGAGGCGTGAGCCTTCTGCGGCCTGGACCGCGCCGGTCCGAACCGTTAAGCTGATCGCAGCCGAATCGCCGCACCCCGTTTCGCGGCGTCATGGTGAACAAAGCGGAAAATTCACCGATTCTTTACCATGCGGAGCCGAACATCGCGGTGCCGCAGGGATCGTCTATCGCCCGGAGCCCCCTGCGATGCGAGCGGGAGCCAACGCGATGAAGCCGGACGCCGTCACCTCGACCGAGATGCCGACCCAGGCGCTTCCTCCTCTGGGCGCCGACATCCGCCGCCGCCTCGGCCACGGGCTGCGCAAGGTCTACGAGCGGACGAGCGACGGGCTCCCGCTCACCACCGAACAGATCCAGCTCCTCCTGCGCCTGCGCCATCGCGAGCGCGAGCTGCAGCGGTCGCGCTGAGACCCCGCCGCCGGATCGGGCACCGATTCGGCGAGCGGTGAGACAGGACCGAGCGGACCGGCCCCGGGCCGCTCCGCCTCAGCCGCCCCTGCTGGCGGAGGCGGCCGGCGCCTCGCCCGGGAGGACGAAGACCTGTCCCGGGTAGATGCGGTGCGGGTTGCGGATCTGCTCTTGGTTGGCCCCGAAGATCACCGTGTAGCGGGTGCCGCGCCCGTAGGCCTTCCGGCTGATCGTCCACAGATTGTCGCCGCGGGCGACCGTGGCCGTGCTGACTCCGGGGACGAACACCGTGCCGGGCTCGAGCGCGCGGCCGGTCTCGGCCGGCATCGGCGCCAGGGCGGCATCGGCGACGGGCGTGTGCGGACCGGCCGGCGCCGGGGCGGACGCGCCCGGCCGCTCGGTAAGCCGCGCCGTCTCGCCGGTCCGCGGAAGCTGCGCCACCGCGCCCGGCTTGGTGAGGTCGGGTTTGGCGGGCTCCGCCTTGACGGGCTCGACCGGCTTCGCGGATGGCGCCGTCCCGGGCAGCGCGGCGGACGCCCCGGCATCGGGCCTGCCGGCGTCCCGGGCCGGTTCGGCCGGCTTGGCGGCCAGCGTCGGGGCCGGCGTGCGGGGCGCTCCCGCCGGTGCCCGGCCCGGCTTGATCAGCTCGGCCGCCGCAAGGTCCAGCGTCGCCGGGACCGCGAACTTGACCTCGGACCGGGTCTTCACGCTGCCGGAGGCGGGATCGACCTGATCGATGCGCACCCGGTAGTCGCCGGGGCGCACGCCGCGGCCGATCGCGAAGGCGATGCGGCCGTCCGGCCCCGCCTGCCCCGGGGCGATCAGCGTGTCGTTGAGGTAGAGCCGCACCGCCGCGCCCGGCGCGCCCTGGGCGCTGACGAACAGCTTGCCGCCGGCCTCCGCATCGACGCTCACGACCTTGATCGGCGTGGTGCCGTGCGGGATCTCGGCCGGGGGAGGCGGCGACGCAGCGGCAGGGCCGGCGGCCGCCGGCCGGGACGTCTCGGCATCGGGCCGCGACAGCACTTCGGTGGGCCGGCCCGGGGCCGTCATGGCGACCAGGGGCTTGCCGCGGCGGTCGGGCGCCAGCGCCACCACGGCGCTCTCGGCGCCCGCGAGCCGGGTGCCGTCCGGTGCCACGCTGCGCAGGGTGATCTCGCTGCTGCCCGCGGGCAGGGGCGGGGGCGTCAGCGCGAAGTTGCCGGCCGGGTCCGCGGTCGTGCGGGCGAAGACCTCGCCGTTGCGCAGGATCTCGACCTCGGCGCCCGGCAGAGCCTGCCCGGCGATCACGCTGTCGCCCTCGGGTTCGATGCGGATGACGTCGAAGCTCGGGCCGCGCGGCGCCTCGGCCTTGTCAGTCTTCGATTCGGCTTTGGGCGCGGGCGCCGGCAGCGCGGCGAGGCGCTCCTCTGAGGCGGGCGCCCCGGCGGTGGGGGCAGGGGAGGGGCCGCCGATGGACAGCAGGCGCGTGCCGCTCGCGACCACCCCGATCAGCACGAAGCCGCTCACCGATCCGACGACCGCGAGATAGATCCCGCGCCGCAACTCCGCCGTCATGGCGCATCACTCCCGATCCCCGGCTCCTCCACCGGTGCGATGTCGGCCATGGGGGCCGGCGCGCGGCGCGCCGTCCGGTCGACAACGCTGCAACATCCCGGCCATAGTATCAGGCCTGTCGCGAAGACACCAAGCTGCGGCGCTCCTCCCCGTCGGTCGGGACACGGATTGTGGACTGGATCTTGCGCGGGATGGCCAGATCGCCCGGAAGGGCGAGGGCCTCGGCGAGGGGGCGCTCAAGAACGCAGCGGAGGAGTGCGGAGCATCGATGCGAACGGTTTGCGTGTATTGCGGCTCGGGTTTCGGCACCGATCCCGCCTTCCGGGAGGCCGCCCGCGGCCTCGGCCGCGCCCTGGCGGAGGCCGGGATCGGGCTCGTCTACGGGGGCGGCAATGTCGGCCTGATGGGCACGGTGGCGGGCGCGGTCCTCGATCACGGCGGCCACGTCACGGGCATCATCCCGGACTTCCTGAAATCCCGCGAGCGCATGCTCGACGCCGTGCAGGAGACGATCGTCGTCCCGGACATGCACACCCGCAAGCGGCTGATGTTCGAGCGCTCGGATGCCTTCGTGGCCATGCCCGGCGGCATCGGCACCCTGGAGGAGCTGGTCGAGCAGATGACCTGGGCGCAGCTCGGCCGGCACACCAAGCCGATCCTGCTGCTCTCGGTGGCCGAGTTCTGGACGCCGCTGCTCACCCTCCTCGACCACATGCGCCGCAACGGCTTCATCCGCGAGGGGCTGGACCTCAACTACCTCGTGGCGAACCGCCCCGACGAGGTCGTGCCGATGCTCCGCGACGCCGTGCGCCGCGCCCCCGCCCGGCCCGAGGCGGACGCGCTGATCGAGGAGCGGTTCTGAGGCTTTCGTCAATCGCTGGTCGCGTTCTCCGAGAACTCGGGCTCAGGCGGCTGTGTGGCGAAGGGCGCCGCCGCCGCGATGAAGCGCTCGGCGAAGGCGACGGCCTTGCCGGCATCGTCCGGGGTCAGGCGGGGTCCATCGTAATCGGCGCTCGCCCGATCGCTGAACAGATGCCGCAACCCGCGGCCGAACTCCCGGTCGATCAGGCCCGTGCTGATGAAGTGCTCCGAGAACATCTTGAGCGCCGCGGCGTGGCGGCGAAGCTGCTCGGGCCGCGCGCCGGTCCTCCGGGTCACGATGACCCGGACGGCCGTGAAGGCCGCGTAGTAGGCGCGGCTGATCGCACCGTTGGGGCGCCCGGCCGCGAGCAGGATCCTCGCCTCGGCCAAGGCCTCTTCGGCCCTGAGCCACAACTCCGTCACGGCATAGCCCCGAGCGGCCTCCCGTCACGGCGCATCGCGCGGACGAGCGCCGGGTTGGGATGGAGCGCCGGGTCGCCCCAGGCGCTCTGCGGGACCGGATGGGCCTGGATGTCGAGCCCATCGTCGATCAGCCGGTCGTAGGAGAGATCGGCGAGGACCCGGGCCTCGTCGATGATCCGCCACGGGCCATCGACCAGGATCACGGCCACGTCGGCATCGCTCTCAGGACGAGCGTCACCTCGGCTGCGGCTCCCGAACAGGTAGAGGCCGAGGAGGCGCGGACCGTAATGCCGGCGCACGTCCGCGGCGAACCGAGCCAGGGCGACCGCCGCCTGCGCGTCGGTCGGCGGCTGCAGCACCTCCTCGATGGACCTCATCCGTTCCTCCTGCCTTCTAAAGGCCCGGCCGGCCGGAAACCGTTCACCCCCGCTCCCCTTCGCGACCGACCGTCCACGTGGTCGTCCCGTCCTTGTTGTCCTTCAGGGTCACGTTGAGAGCCGCAAGGATGTCGCGGATGCGGTCGGATTCCGCCCAGTCCTTGCGGGCGCGGGCCGCCTTGCGCTCGGCGATCAGCCCCTCCACCGCCGCCGCGTCGACGCCGGCGGACACGACCGCCGCGCGGTCGCGCTCAGCCTTGGTCTGACCGAGCAATCCGAGCAGGTTGGCGCCGGCCTTGAGCGCCGCCGGGTCGTCCAGGCGGTGCAGTTCGCTCAGCGCCGCCGGCGTGTTGAGGTCGTCGAGGAGCGCGTCGCGGACCGGGCCGGGCAGGTCCGCGGCCGGGGCGGTGTCGCCGACTGCCGCGTACCAGCGCTCCAGAGTCCGGGCGGATTCCTCCAGGCCCCGCAGCGTCCAGTCGATCGGCTGGCGGTAATGGGTGCGCAGCATGGCGAGGCGCACGACCTCGCCCGGCCAATCCGCCAGCACCTCCCGCAGGGTCACGAAATTGCCGAGCGACTTCGACATCTTCTCCCCCTCGACCTGCAGGAAGCCGTTGTGCATCCAGACATTGGCCATGACGGGCGTGCCGAAGCAGCAGCGCGACTGCGCCACCTCGTTCTCGTGGTGGGGGAAGACGAGGTCGATGCCGCCCGCGTGGATGTCGAAGGTCTCGCCGAGATGCTTCCACGACATCGCCGAGCACTCGATGTGCCAGCCCGGCCGGCCGGGGGCGGCGATCCCGCAGGGCGAAGGCCAGGCCGGCTCGCCGGGCTTCGAGGGCTTCCAGAGCACGAAGTCGAGGGCCGAGCGCTTGTAGGGCGCCACGTCGACCCGGGCGCCTGCCTCCATCTCGTCGAGGGGCCGCTTCGAGAGCGACCCGTAATCGGGCATCGAGGGCACGTCGAACAGCACGTGGTCCTCGGCCACGTAGGCGTGGCCGGCGGCGACGAGCCGCTCGACCATCTCGATCATCTCGCGGATGTGGTCGGTGGCGCGCGGCTCGATGAAGACCGCCCGGCCGCCCGGCCGGTTCACCTCGTCGGGCATCAGCACGCCGAGCGCCCGCAGGTCCGCGTGGAAGGCCGCCAGGGTCCCGTCCGTGAGGGTGCGGATCGAGACGCCGCGCTCGGCCGCCCGCGCGTTGATCTTGTCGTCCACGTCCGTGACGTTGCGGACATAGGTGACCGCCGCCTCGCCGTAGAGCCGGCGCAGCAGGCGGAAGAGCAGGTCGAAGACGATGATCGGCCGCGCGTTGCCGATATGGGCCGCGTCGTAGACCGTCGGGCCGCAGGCATACATCCGGACGTTGCCGGGATCGATCGGGGCGAACGGTTCCTTGGCCCGGCTGAGCGTGTTGTAGAGGCGCAACAACGGGGCCATGAAACACCTTCGCGTCGATGAGGGCCGCGCCCGCTCCGGAGCGCTCCGGCCACGCTTCTAACTCGTTGCCGCGCCGTCCCTCCCGGAATCGGGCGGGCCGCTTCGCCGGGCCGGGACCGTCCGTCGATTCCCGCCCCTGTTGCAGCGGCGAGACGCCGTCCGCGGCGGATCCGGGTTAGCTCAATTCCGCGTGCTTTTCGAGGAGCGGCCGCGGTGATTCGGGGAAGTCCTTTCTCCGGCCGGCGGAATCGGGACGCGCGCGGCCTCGGTTGAGGCTTTGTTTACCGAACACTCACAGTCTCGAAGCGCTCTGACGATCCGGAAGGCACCCTCATGCGTCGCATTCTCGCTGCCCTCGGCACTCTCGGCCTCCTGGCCCTCGCCGCTCCGGCGGTGGCCGGCGAAACCGCGGCCACGTCCGGCGTCGAGAAGACCTTCCTGATCCCGTCGAGCGACGGCTACGGCGTCGCCGAGTGCCTCAGCATCGGGACGGGCGAGTGCGGGCAGGTCGTCGCCGACGCGTGGTGCGAGTCGCAGGGCTACGCCCGCGCCGCCTCCTTCGGCACCGCCGCGCAGGACGAGTACACGGGCGCCATCGATGCGCCTCCGGTCGCCCGCCCGGCCGACCGCCCGATCCGCATCACCTGCAAGGATTGAGCGGCGGCGCATCCGCGCCGTCCGCGGCCCTACCCCTTCAGGAAGTCGCCGCATTTCGGCGGCGGCTCGGTGCCCCAGGGCATCAGCGGCACGGTCGAGGTCGAGTTCTTCGGCGACCCCTCGATCACCTTGTCGGAATAGACCATGTAGACGAGGGTGTTGCGCTTGGCGTCGCAGCCCCGGACGATCTGCATGCTCTTGAAGATCAGCGAGCGCCGCTCGCTGAACACCACCTCGCCCTGCGTCAGCTTGCGCTTGATCTGGACCGGCCCGACCTGCCGGCAGGCGAGCGAGATGTCCGAGACCTCCTCGGCCAAGCCCAGCGTGCCCTTGATGCCGCCCTTCTCGGGCAGGGTGTAGTGACAGGCGACGCCCGCCACGTCGGGGTCGTCGATGCCGTAGACCACCAGCTTGTCGTTCGGCGTCAGCGGGCGCCACACCGTCGACTTGTCGAAGATCCGGTCCGGCTCCTGCGCCATGGCCTGAGGTCCCGCGAGGCCGAGCCCCGCCGTCACTCCCGCCGCCAGACACGCCGTCATGAGACCGTGCCGCCACACCATCCGCCTGATCCCCGTCAAAGCAACGTTAACGTATGTAGGGAGGCTGTCGCGGCGTTGCGAGGACGGGTAGAACGGTTGCGGTTCCGCGGTCGAGCTTTCGCGGGACGGTTTCGCCCGAGCCCCCGCGGCCCGGCCCCGCTTCCTCCGTTGCGCCCATAACCATGCCGCTGTCCCGCCTGCTCGTCCGGCTGCTCGCCGGTCTCGTCGCCGTGACCGCCCTCGTGCAGGGCGCGCGCGCGGAGCCGAATCCCGCCGTCTGCCAGCGCTATCGCGCCGAACTCGCCAACCTGCAGCGGGACTCCAACCGCGGGCAGGTGGAGGAGATCCAGCGCCTCGTCGCCTATCGCAACTCGATCGGCTGCGAGGGCGGCAAGTTCCTGTTCTTCGACATGCGCCCGCCGCAATGCGCGCAGGTCGAGAGCCGCATCCGCGCCCTCAACAGCGGCTACGGTGCGGGCGCCACCCAGGTCTCGGACGCCCGGCGCGAGCAGCTCGTGGCGGCGGTGCGCGACGCCTGCGCGGGCCTGCCCTCCACCGCGAAGCCCGCGGACGGGTTCGCGCGCGGCGGGGGCCAGGTGATCTGCGTGCGGCTGTGCGACGGCGCCTACTTCCCGATGCCGAACCTGCCGGACGGCCGGGACGGCGCGGATGAGATGTGCAAGGCGCTCTGCCCCGGCACCGAGGCCGCGGCCTATTCCATGCCCGCCACCGACACCGGCCTGCATCAGGCGGCCGCGATCCAGACCCGGCGCGCCTACACGGCCCTGCCGAACGCCTTCAGGTTCCAGAAGGCCTTCGTGCCGAACTGCTCCTGCAAGGGACAGGGACAGACCTGGGCGCAGGTCCTGGTCAAGGCCGAGAGCATGCTGGTGCGCCACAAGGGCGACATCTTCGTCACCCCGGCCCAGGCCGAGGCGCTGTCGCGGCCCAAGGTCCGCCTGACCCTGGTCGGCCGTGCCGACAAGTCCGCCGCCACGCTGGCGGCCACCGCCGCGGCGCGCCACGGCGTCGACGAGCCGGGCGAGGCGCCGGCCGGCCCGCCCCGTTCCGCCGGTCCGGAGGAGAAGCCGACCGTCCGCGTGATCGCGCCGGACGTGGTGCCGGTGCCGGCGGGCGTGGGCAGCCCGCAGGCCGCGGGTCCCGCCGTCGCCTCGCCGGGCACGGCCCCGGTCGCGATGCCGTAGGGCGCGGCAGAGGTCCGACGCCCGGTGCCCGCTCCCACGGGGCCGGGTCGCGGTTCTCCCCGGATGTTGGCCCGCACCGGCATGGACGTCCGGTCTGGGCCGAAGGCGGTTCCGCGTCATCGCCGGCCGCGCTGACGGCCGCCCGTGACGCGCCAGCGCCTCAATGGACCGGCTGCGTGGCGGCCGTGTCCGGCTTGTCGTGAACCGCGAAGCGCTCCACCAGGGTCGCGCTCGCCGCGTTGAGACCGACCACCTCGACCTCGCGCCCCTGGCGGCGGGCCTTGAGCACCACGCGATCCAGCGCACCGACCGCCGAGATGTCCCAGAAATGGGCCTCGCTGACGTCGATGACGATGCGCTCCACCGGCTCCAGCACGTCGATCGCCTCCGAGAAGGTCCCGGCCGAGGCGAAGAAGACCTGTCCGACGACCCGGTAGGTGCGGGTGCGGGCGTCCGCCGACAGCTCGGACGTGACCCGGCTCAGGCGAGACACCTTCCCGGCGAAGAAGACGCCGGAGAGCAGGACGCCGACCAGAACGCCGATGGCCAGATCCTTGGTGGCGACCACCGTCGCCACCGTGGCCAGCATGACGATCGAGGAGGGCAGCGGGTTGGTGCGCAGCCGCAGGAGCGAGCGCCACGAGAACGTGTTGATCGAGACCATCAGCATCACGGCCGTCAGGGCCGCCACCGGCACGATCGCCAGCAGGTCCTGCAGCGCGACGAGCAGCACCAGCAGACATCCGCCCGCGACCAGGGTCGAGAGCCGGCCCCGCGCCCCGGACGAGACGTTGATGACCGACTGGCCGATCATCGCGCAGCCGCCCATGCCGCCGAACAGCGCCGACGCCATGTTGGCGACGCCCTGCCCCATGCATTCGCGGTTCTTGCTCGACGGCGTGTCGGTCATGTCGTCCACGATCTGCGCCGTCAGCAGACTCTCCAGGAGGCCGACTGCCGCGAGGGTAAGGGCGACGGGTGTCAGGATGCGCAGCGTCTCGACGGTCAGCGGTACGTCCGGCAGGGCGAAGCTCGGCAGCGTCGAGGGCAGCTCGCCGAGATGCCCGATGGTGCGCACGTCGAGGCCGAGCGCCGCGCTGAGCCCCGTGAGCGCGACGATCGCGACGAGCGGCGAGGGGATCGCGGTGGTGAGGCGGGGGACGAGGTAGATGATCGCGAGGCCCAGCCCGATCAGCCCGTAGGTCGCCGGCGGCACGCCGACGAGTTCCGGCAGCTGCGCCAGGAAGATCAGGATGGCCAGGGCGTTGACGAAGCCGGTCATGACCGATTGCGAGACGAACCGCATCAGCCGTCCGAGCTTGAGCAGCCCGGCGATGATCTGAAAAACGCCCATCAGGATCGTGGCGGCGAAGAGGTACTGGACGCCGTGGACGCGCACGAGATCGACCATCACCACGGCGGTCGCCGCGGTGGCGGCCGAGATCATGGCCGGACGTCCGCCCGCGAAGGCGATGACGCAGGCGATCACCACGGAGGCGTAGAGGCCGACCTTCGGATCGACGCCCGCGATCACCGAGAAGCCGATGGCCTCGGGGATGAGCGCGAGCGCCACGACGATACCGGAGAGGATGTCGGCGCGCGGGTTCGCGAACCAGCCGCGCCGGAGGGAGGAGACATGCATGATGGATATCCGCAAAGGGACGCGCATCGCCGATGCGGCGATGGTGTCGGGCGTCCAGTCGTTTGCGTGGTCCGGCGGATCGGCGGCCGGAAGAGCCACCCGGACTTTCACCGGGTCCTGATGAATGCCGCCTTCCTAGCTCACGAGCGTGCCGCGATGCAACAGCGCCCGGGATCCCCCTGCATGGGGAGCGGCCGGCGCGGCCTCGGCGCCGGCCCGGCAGCGCTCAGAGCGGCGCCAGCCCCGCCTCGATCTCGGCCCGCCGCGGCTCCAGGAAGGGCGGCAGGGCGAGGCGCTCGCCGAGCTGCTCCAGCGGCTCGTCGGTGGCGAAGCCGGGGCCGTCGGTGGCGATCTCGAACAGGATGCCGTTCGGCTCGCGGAAGTAGAGGCTGCGGAAGTAGTAGCGGTCCACCGGTCCGCTCGACGGCACCCGCAGGCTGCGCAGCCGCTCGCTCCAGCCCTCGTAGGCGTCGTCCGGGATGCGGAAGGCGACGTGGTGCACCCCGCCGGCCCCTTGCCGGGCGGGGCCGAGCTCCGGCTCGGCCACCACGTGCAGCTCCGCCGCGGGACCACCCTCGCCCATCGTGTAGACCTGCACGGGGCGCTCCGCCGAGCTCGCGGCGGCCGCGTCGCCCGCCGCGTAGGTGCGCACCGGCCGCAGGCCGAGGACGCCGGTCAAGACCGTTTCGGTGAGGCGCGGAGCGGCGACGCTGATGAGGATCGGGCCGAGGCCGCGGATCTGACGCGCCTCCGGCACGGGGCTCTTCGCCCAGGGGTGGCTCGGGCCGGCGCCGCCATCGTCCACGAGGCTGAGGCGCTGTCCCTCCGGGTCCTCGAAGTCGAGGGTGAGCCGCCCGTCGCGCGCCACCGGCGGGCGGTGTGCCACGCCCTGGCGGGCGAGGTGCTCGCGCCACCACGCGATCGTCTCAGGCCCCGACACGCGCAGCATCGTGCGGGCGATGCTGTTCGTCCCGCGCCGCTCCGGGGCCGCCGGCCAGTCGAAGAAGGTCAGGTCGGAGCCCGGCGAGGCGAGCCCGTCGGCGTAGAACAGGTGGTAGGCCGAGACGTCGTCCTGGTTCACGGTCTTCTTCACGAGGCGCAGGCCCAGCACCCGCGTGTAGAAGGCGAGGTTGTCCGCAGCCCGGGCCGTCACGGCGGTGAGGTGGTGGATTCCGGTGAGTTGCATCGCGGGGGGCTCCGGCTCGTCTCGCTTGATCGTCTCCCTTGCGCCCTCCGGCTCTCGGGAGCCAGTCCCGGCGCGCCAGGGCGCGTTTGCACGCCCGCAAGCGGACGCCTCCCAAGCACCCCTCACCCGAGCACCCGCCGCCCAAGCACCCGCAACCCTTGCGCCGTCCCATCCCGCCCGCCATGAGGGAGGGGAGTATCCGGGCGGCAGCCGAGGGGCCTGCATGATCGAAGCGGCGATGATCTGGAACGAGCCCAACAACAAGTCGCACTGGGATCCCGAGGTGGATCCGGGCTGGCACCTGTTCGCCGACACCCTCGCCTGCGCGGCCCGCGCCATCAAGGACGAGGCGCCGACGCTGCCCATCGTGCTCGGCGGCCTGTCGCCGATCGACCCCACCTTCGTGCAGTTCCTCGACGCCAAGCGCGCCCTCGATGCGGTGGACGTGGTGGCGGTGCACGGCTTCCCGCTCGACTGGAACCTCTGGCAGATCGACGAGTGGCCAAAAAAGCTCGCCGAGATCCGCGCGGTGACGCCCAAGCCCGTCTGGGTGACGGAGGTCGGGGTCTCCACCTTCGGCGCCGAGGAGGTGCAGGTCTTCGGCGTCGACCGCACCGCCGCGCTGCTGGTCGGGCGCACGCCGCGCATCCACTGGTACAGCCTCTACGATCTGCCCCAGGCCTGGGGCGCCACCACCCGCCACAGGGAGGCGGAGGGCTCCTCCTACTACCGCCACTTCTACATGGGCCTGCTGCGCGAGGACGGCGCGCCCAAGCCCGCCCTGGAGCACTTCGCCCGCCACACCCCCGCGATGGGCCTGTGCCAGTGGTTCCACTACGAGGATCCCCGCCTCGACGAGGCCGTGGCCTGGATGCGGCGCCTCGGCGTGCGCTATCTCCGCACCGGCCTGTCCTGGGCCGATTCCTTCCGGCCGAACGCTCTCGACTGGTTCGATCGGCAGATGGAGGCGCTGGCGGAGTTCGACGTGACGGTCACCTTCTGCTTCACCCCCGAGCACCGGGGCATCGCCCCCCACCACACCAGCGCGCCGCTGGTGAAGGAGGAGTTCGCGGATTTCTGCGCCGCGATGATCCGGCGCTACGCCGGCCAGGTCCGGCCCCGGGCGGACGCCCTCGCGATGCCGGTGCCCGCGTGACCGTGGTCACCGGGCCGCTCGCCGAGACCTCGCCCGCCGCCGAGGCCTTCCTGGCGGCCCTGGCGCATCCGGCCCGCGGCCGGGTCGCGGCCGGTCACGCGGCCCTGGTGGTGGCCCATCCGGACGACGAGAGCATCGGCTGCGGCGCGCAACTGCCCCGCCTGCAGGACCTCACGGTGATCCACGTCACGGACGGCGCGCCTCGCGACGGGGCGGATGCGCGCCGGCGCGGCTTTCCCGATCCGGCCGCCTATGCGGCGGCCCGGGCGCGCGAATGCGACGCGGCCCTCACGCGCGCGGGCGTGCCGCCCGGGCGGCGCCTCGCCCTCGGGTATCCCGACCAGGGCGTGCCGGAGATCATCGCCGACCTCGCCCGGCACCTGGCGGACCTCTTTGCGCAACGCGGCATCACGCTCGCCCTCACCCACGCCTACGAGGGCGGCCACCCGGACCACGACGCGGTGGCGCTCGCGCTCCAGGGCGCGCGGCGCCTGACGGGAGGGCGGCTCGCGGTGATCGAGATGCCCTTCTACCATCGCGGCCCCGACGGCCCGGAGGCCGGGTCCTTCCTGCCCGCCCATCCGCCGCGGCGGGCCATCGCGCTCCATCTCGACCCGGAGGATTGCGCCCTCAAGGCGGATCTGTTCGCCGCCCATGCCTCGCAGGCCGCGATCCTCAACACCCTGCCGATCGCCCTCGAACGCTTCCGCGAGGCGCCCGACCACCCCTTCGACGCCCTGCCGAACCAGGGCCGGCTCCTCTACGAGGATTGGGGGCCCGGCACGGGCGGCGCCCGCTTCCTCGCGCTGGCGAAGGCCGCCGACGCGGCACTCGGCGGAGCCTGACGCGACGGGTTCCGTCAGGGCGTGCCTTCGCGGCCGGAACCTGACAGGATGGCCGCGACGGCCAGGATCCGGAGGATCGTGATGAGCGAGACAGTCGACGTCGAGATGGTGAAGTGCGCCTGCCAGGACTGCGTCTGCGTGGTGCCGCTGGCCAAGGCCGTCAAGCACGACGGCCGGGCCTTCTGCTGCGACGAATGCGCGGCCGGCCACCCCGATCACGCCGGGTGCAACCACGCCGGCTGCACCTGCCACGGCTGACGGGCGGACCGCCCGGGCCGGCGCTCCGGCCCGAGCGCCGGCCGCCGGATCAGTGGTCGTGGCTGCAGCCGGGGCCGTGCTGATGATGTCCGTGGCCATGCGCGTGATCGTGCGCGTGATCGTGACCTTGGCCATGGGCGTGCTGATGCCCGTGATGGTCGTGGTCATGGCCGTGATGGGCATGGCCGTGATGGGCGTGATCGTGATGATGGTCGTGGCCGCACTGGCTGTGGTCGTGCGCCACCACCTCCCGCTCCGGGCGGAAGGGCCGCGTCACCGGCGAAGCCGCGCAGCCCTGCCCGCGGACCAGTTCGGCCACGACCGCATCGGCCGGGACGTAGAGCGCCTCGGCCGTCACCTCGGCCGGCACATGGTTGCTGCCGAGCTGCCACGCGAGCCGGGTCAGGCGAGCCGGATTCTCGGCGCGCACCTCCAGCAGGTTCTGCGCCGCCGCCGCGATGCGCACGAGGCGCCCGTCCTCCAGGCGCACGGCGTCGCCGTCCTCCAGCGTGCCGGCCTTGGCCAGGTCGAGGCGGAAGGCGAGGCCTCCGTCCGCCGTCAGCGCGCCCTCGCGCCGGCTGCGGGCCGCATGGTCCAGGGTGATCGTGTCGACGACGGCATCCGGCCGGACGGCGGGTTTGCGGACGATGGTGGTGGCGCGCAGCATGGCATCCTCGCGGGCGGTTCCGGGCCTCCTCTACGCATCCGGACGCGCGGAGTCACACCCTTTGCGCGGACCGTGACTTCGATGCCGCGCCTGCCGCTTTTTCGTCTCGTCCCCTGACGCGGCAGGGAACGGCGACGCTGCCTCCTCGTTTGGCGTTCAGCTGCCGAACAGCTAGGCTGTTGCAAGCGGTGAACGGCGGAAAACGCCGTCGCGCGTGCATTCGGGCGGGGCCGGGCACCGGTTCACCCTAGGGAATGCGGCAGGACCAGTGATCCGAAGCCGCCGTCCGTCCGGACGGGACGCGGCGGGGCCGGATCGAAGCACAAGGGACGAACCTCATGAAGAAGCTCATCGCCGCCACGCTCGCGGGCGCCCTCGCGCTCTCGCTCGGCGCCTGCAACACCCCCGGCGACCGCGCCGCGGGCGGCGCCGCCCTCGGCGGCCTCACCGGTGCGGCGATCGGCGCGGCGGCCACCGGCCGTGCGGGCGGCGCGCTCGCGGGCGGCCTGATCGGTGCGGCCGGCGGCGCCGTCGTCGGCGCGGCCACGGCCCCGCAATGCCCCTACGGCACCTACCGCGATCCCTACGGCAACATCTACTGCCGGTGAGACGCCGGGCGGGGGGCGGCTCGCCCGGCCCCCGCGCCTTTCCTCGGCGGCGTAGCCCGGATGGCGGATTCCGTCCGGACGCGAACGGGTCTAACGAGGCCCGGATGACGACGAACGCGCACCCTCGCCGCCCGACGCCGCACTGCCCGCGGGGCCGGCGATGAGCCTCGGCCTCTGGGGAAAGCTCGGCGGGGCCGGGCTCGGCCTCGCCGCGGGCGGTCCGCTCGGCGCCCTGATCGGCGCGGTGGCGGGGCACTTCCTCGTGGACCGCGAGGGCTCGCTGTTCGGCCGCACTCCGCGCGAGGTGGTGTTCACCACCGGCCTCGTGGCGCTCGCCGCCAAGATGGCGAAGTCGGACGGGGTCGTGACCCCCTCGGAGGTCGCGGCCTTCGAGGAGGTGGTGCGGGTGTCGGACGAGGAGCGCGCGGGCATCGCGCGGCTGTTCGACCTCGCCAAGGCCACCACCAGCGGCTTCGAGGCCTACGCCCAGCAGATCGCCGAGGCCTTCCGCGAGGAGCCGGCCCTGCTCGAGGACGTCCTCGACGGCCTCTTCCACATCGCCAAGGCGGACGGGGCGGTCCACGACAAGGAGGCCGGCTACCTGCGGTCGGTGGCGGAGATCTTCGGCCTCGACGAGGCGGCCTATACCTGCCTCGCCGCCCGGCACCTGCGGCTCGCCGACGACCCCTACGAGGTGCTGGGCGCCGACCGCGCCCTGTCGGATGCCGACCTCAAGGCCCGCTACCGGGCGCTGGTCGCCGAGAACCATCCCGACCGGGCGGTGGCCCGCGGCCTCCCGCCCGCGGCGGTCGCCATCGCGACCCGCCGCCTCGCGGCGATCAACGCCGCCTGGGACCGCATCAGCGCGGAGCGCAACCTGCCGTGAGCCGTGACCCATGAAGCCGGTGCCCGAGAGCGCGCTCGCCACGCAGGTCGTCCCCTCGCCCAATCACGGCGAGCGGCGGCTTCCGGTCGACATGCTGATCCTGCACTACACCGGCATGACGGACGGGGCGGCGGCGGTGCTGCGGCTGGCCAACCCCCTGGCGGAGGTCTCGGCCCACTACGTGGTGTTCGAGGACGGGCGGGTGATCCAGATGGTGCCGGAGGCCCGCCGCGCCTGGCACGGGGGCGCGGGCGCCTGGGAGGGCGTGCGCGACGTGAACTCCCGCTCGATCGGGATCGAGATCGTGCATCCGGGCCATGCGGGCGGACTGCCGCCCTATCCCGACGCCCAGATCGCCGCCGTGGCGGCGCTCGCGCGCGACATCCTGGCCCGCTGGCCGATCCGCGCCGACCGGGTGCTCGGCCATTCCGACGTGGCGCCCGGCCGCAAGCAGGATCCCGGCGAGGGCTTTCCCTGGGAACGGCTGCACCGCGACGGCGTCGGCCACTGGGTGGCGCCGGTGCCGATCCGCGACGGGCGCTTCTTCTCCGAGGGCGATGCCGGCCAGCCGATCGAGGCCCTCCAGGCGATGCTCGCCCTCTACGGCTACGACCAGCCCGTCACCGGCCATTTCGACGCGCGCACCCGCGACGTGGTCGCGGCCTTCCAGCGCCATTTCCGCCCGGCCCGTGTGGACGGCGTGGCGGATGCCTCCACCATCACGACGCTGCGCGACCTCCTGGCGGCGCGGCCCGCGTGAGCCTGATCCACAACGAGCAGACGAAGCTCACCGCCGGATACCTGAACGCGGGCGCGAGCGCGTTCCTGGCGGCCGGCGTGGTGGCGCCGATCGCCGCCGCCGTGTTCGGGGTGACCGGACCGGGCGGGCCGGTCCCGACCTTGACGATCGTCATCGGCGTGTCGATGTTTCTCGTCGGGAGCATCCTCCTGCACTTGGCGGCGCGTTACCTGCTCAGGAGCTTGCGGCCATGAACGACATCCAACTCTTCGCCTTCGTGATCGTGCCGATCGTGGTGGTCATCCTCGGCTGGCTCCTCGCCTTCTGGGCGCGCTGGGCCGTGTCGAAGTAACCGGCCCGAAGAGCCCGCGCCATTTCGGCGCGGGAGTGCGTTGCGCACCGCCTGTACCGCGATGGCACTTGTTTGCTGCCTAAGTTTGCGCCAGACACCGCCGCGGTGATCGGGGCGCGGTGACGCATGCCCGGCGGGCCGCCGGTCATCCTCGTGGCACCGTCAAGCATTCGTTGCCCTTCGCGCCGCCGCCCGGCTGATGCGCTCTCCGCTCGAACAGGGCGGAAGCGCATCAGAGAGGCCGACAGACGCGCTGGCCCAGGAGAGCGGCGCGCATCCGAGGAACGCCGCATGTCCCACAAGCCCGGCCGCCCCTTCCTGCACATCCCGGGGCCGACCAACGTGCCGCTGCCGATCCTGGCCGCGACCGCCCGCCCGACCATCGACCACCGCAGCGCGGAGTTCGGCCGGCTCGGGCGCGAGGTGCTGGCCGGCATCAAGACCATCTTCAAGACCCGCAACCCGGTGCTGATCTACGCCGCCTCCGGCACCGCCGGCTGGGAGGCCGCCCTCCTCAACACGCTGTCGCCCGGCGACCGGGTGCTGATGTACGAGACCGGCCAGTTCGCGACCCTGTGGGCCAGGATGGCGCGCAAGCTCGGGCTGGAGCCGGAATTCCTCAAGGGCGACTGGCGCTCCGCCGTCGACGTGGCGGCGATCGAGGCGCGGCTCGCCGAGGACCGCGCGCACGCCGTCAAGGCGGTCTGCATCGTCCACAACGAGACCGCCACCGGCACCCTCTCGGACGTGGCGGGCGTGCGCGCCGCCCTCGACCGCACCGGGCACCCGGCCCTCCTGATGGTCGACACCATCTCGTCGCTGGCCTCCACCGACTACCGGCACGACGAGTGGGGCGTCGACGTCACGGTGGGCGGCTCGCAGAAGGGCCTGATGCTGCCGCCCGGCCTCGCCTTCAACGCGGTCTCGGACAAGGCGCTGGCGGCCTCGAAGCAGGCGCGGCTGGCGCGGGCCTATTTCGACTGGGAGGACATGCTGGCGATCAACGAGACCGGCTACTTCCCCACCACGCCGGCCGTGAACCTGCTCTTCGGCCTCAAGGTCGCGATCGAGACCCTGCACGCGGAGGGGCTGGACGCGGTCTTCGCCCGCCACGCCCGGGCCGCCGCGGCGACCCGCCGGGCGGTGCGCCACTGGGGCCTGGAGATCCAGTGCCGCGACGATGCCCAGGCCTCCCCTACCGTCACGGCGGTGCGGATGCCGGAGGGCGTCTCGGCCGACGCCTTCCGGGCGGACGTGCTGGAGCGGTTCAGCCTGACGCTAGGGGGCGGCCTCGGTCCGCTCGCCGACCGGGTCTTCCGCATTGGCCATATCGGCGACTTCAACGACCTGCAGATCGCCGCCGTGCTGTCCGGCGTCGAGATGGGCCTGCGGCTGGCCGGCGTGCCCCACCGAGCCGGCGGGGCCGAGGCTGCCCAGCGCGTGCTGGCGGGCGAGCCCGAGATGCTGCGCGCCGCCGCCGAGTAGGCGGGCGCCGCACTGCGCTCCGGCAGACCCGCCGTCGGGCGGCTCTGCCGGGCTCCCTCCGTCGCCGACCCGGTGACCGCGTCGGCGACGGGCGTTCACCCCCGCGCCGGGCGCTCGGCCGGACGCTCGACGGCCGCGTGGGCGGTGTCCCGCGTCCGCCACAGGCTGTAGGCGATGCCGCCCGCGAGCAGCACCACGGTGACCACCAGCGAGACCCAGGGCTCGATGTGGATCCACCCGAAGGTGTCCGCCACCACGATCTTCGCGCCGATGAAGATCAGGATCAGGGCGAGCGCGGTCTTGAGATAGGCGAAGCGGTCCACCATCGCGGCGAGCGCGAAGTAGAGCGCGCGCAGGCCGAGGATCGCGAAGATGTTCGAGGTGTAGACCACGTAGGTGTCGGTGGTGATCGCGAAGATCGCCGGCACGCTGTCGACCGCGAAGATCACGTCGGCGCCGTTCACCAGCACCAGCGCGAGGGCGAGCGGGGTGAACCAGCGCACCATCCGCCCGGTCTGCGGGTCCGGCAGGCGGACCGTGAACTTTTGCCCGTGCAGCTCGGGGGTGACGCGGAAGTGGCTGCGCATCCACTCGGCGAAGCGCCCCGCCGTCTCGCCCTCGTCCTTCTCGTGATTGCCGGGCACGAGCATCTTGGCGCCGGCATAGATCAGGAAGGCGGCGAAGATGGTCAGCACCCATTCGGCCTGGTGCACCAGCGCCGCGCCGAGCCCGATCATCAGGCCGCGCAGCACCACCGCCGCCAGGATGCCCCACAACAGCACCCGGTGCTGGTTCACGCGCGGGATGCCGAGGAAGCCGAAGATCACCGCGATGACGAAGACGTTGTCCATCGACAGCGATTTCTCGACCACGAGGCCCGCGAGGTATTCCTGCCCCGCCTGCGGCCCGAGATACCACCAGATCCAGCCGCCGAAGATCAGCCCGAGGCCGAGATAGAAGGCCGTGAGGAGAAGGCTCTCCTTCACCCCGATCTCCCGGTTGCTGTCGCGGTGCAGGAGGCCGAGGTCGAAGGCGAGGAGGAGGAAGATGACGGCGTGGAAGGCCAGCCACATCCAGACCGGTTTGCCGAGCCACGCCATGTAGAGAAAGTCGATCATGCGTCGGACCATCGATGCTTCGGTTGAGGAAAGCATCGGCTCCGACATCGCGAGCGCGCAGGGGCAGCTCGCCAGAGGGGCCCGCAGCCGATGGGCACGGACTTATGTCCGGGAACGGAGCGGATCAAGGGCGCGGCCGGCGCGCCGCCCGGGTTGACAGCGCCCCGCGCGCCCCCGCTTGGGTGCGGGCATGACGCGAGCAGCGAACGGGCGCCGGACGGCGGTGGTGGTCGGTGCGGGGCCGGCGGGCCTCGCCGCCGCGGAGGTGCTGGCCGGCGCAGGGCTCGCCGTCACCGTGGCGGAGCGGATGCCCTCGCCGGCCCGCAAGCTCCTCATCGCCGGCCGGGGCGGCCTCAACCTCACCCACGGCGAGCCGCTGGAGCGCTTCCTCGCGCGCTACCGCCCGCACGCCCCGCTCCTCGACGCGGCCGTGCGGGCCTACCCGCCCGAGGCCCTGCGGGACTGGTGCGACGGCCTCGGCCAGCCGACCTTCGTCGGATCGAGCGGGCGGGTTTTCCCGGAGGCGTTCAAGGCCTCGCCGCTCCTGCGCGCGTGGCTCGCGCGGCTCGACGCGCGCGACGTCACCCTGCGCACGCGCACCCGCTGGACCGGCTGGGGGCCGGACGGCTCCCTCCTGTTCGCGCACCCGGACGGCCCGTTCGCGCTCCGCCCGGACGTGGCCGTGCTGGCGCTCGGCGGGGCGAGCTGGCCGCGGCTCGGCTCGGACGGCGCCTGGGTGCCGGTTCTCGCCCGGGAGGGCATTTCGGTGGCGCCCCTGCGCGCGGCCAATGTCGGGTTCACGGCCGGGTGGTCGGCCGTCTTCGCGGAGCGCTTCGCGGGCGCGCCCCTCAAGCGCATCGCCCTGTCGTTCGGTGCGGCGCGGGTTCGGGGCGAGGCCGTGATCACCGCGGACGGGATCGAGGGCGGGGCGGTCTACGCCCTGTCCGGCCCCCTGCGCGACGCCGTGCTGGCCGACGGCGCAGCGGCGGTGACGATCGACCTGCGGCCGGATCTCGATGCGGCCGCCCTGACGAAGCGCCTCGCCGCGGCCCGGCCGGACCAGTCGCGCGCCACCACCCTGCGCAAGGCCGCGGGATTGAGCCCCGTGGCGGCGGGTGTGCTGCGCGAGAGCGCCCGCGAGAGCGCCGACGGGGCGCTGCCGGCCGCGCCCGAGGCCCTGGCAGGGCTGATCAAGGCCGCGCCCCTGCGGCTCACCGGGATCCAGCCGATCGCGCGGGCGATCTCCAGCGCGGGCGGGATCGGCTTCCAGGCCCTCGACGAGCGCTTCATGCTGCGGGCGCGGCCCGGCACCTTCGCGGCGGGCGAGATGCTGGACTGGGAGGCGCCCACCGGCGGCTACCTGCTCCAGGCGAGCATCGCCACCGGCCGCGCGGCGGCGGCCGGCGCGCTGGCGTGGCTCACGGGCGGCTGAGCCCGGCGCCTCAGCCCGGGATCAGCGTGGCGACGTGGCGGTCGGTCTCGCCCTCGCTCGCCGCCAGCCCGGCCCGGACGCCGGCCCGGTCCGCCTCGCTGCGGTTCTGGCTCATCTTGCGCTTGCCTTCGAGGCGCGTGATCGGCAGGCGCAGGCCGACGATCCCGCGCAACTGCGCGGCGATGAAGGCCGGCGGCGCGTCGTCCACCGCCCAGGCCCGCTCGCGCGCGCCCTCGTGCAAGTCCGTCAGCCGCGTCACCACCGCGAGGAGCCGGTCCGCATCCTCGAAGAAGTCCGGCGTCCCGTAGGCGTGGACCGCGACGTAGTTCCAGGTCGGCACAACCTTCCCGGTCTCCCGCTTGGTCGCGTACCAAGAGGGGGTGACGTAGGCGTCCGGCCCGGTGAAGAGCGCCATCGCCTCGCCCTGCGCCGGCTCCCGCCATTGCGGGTTGGCCCGCGCGAGGTGGCCGTAGAGCACGCCGAACTCCCCCTCGGTCTCGTCGAGGAAGAGGGGCAGCGGCGTGCAGAGCAGGCCGGCCGCGGTGGCGGTCACGAGGTTGGCGAGCCGCACCGCCCGCATCGTCGCGTGGATGGCGGGCAGGTCGTCCTCGCGGAACGCGGGCGGGATGTACATCGAGGCCTCCTGGCGCGGTGCGCCGCGCATGGCGCTGCGCCGGCCTGGACCTAACCCGGACACTGGCCCATCCTGAACGTCCAGTTCCGGCCTTTCTGCATGGACCAGTCGACCGCCGCCCCGTCCGCCGCCCGGCCCGCCTCCGTGGGCGCGCGGATCTGCGCCGCCCTGAAGGCCCAGATCGCCCAGGGGGTCTACGGACCCGGCGCACGCCTGCCCTCGACCCGGGCGCTCGCCGCCGAACTCGGGGTCTCGCGCACCACCGTGACGGCGGCCTACGAGCAACTGATCGCCGAGGGGTACCTGGAGACGCGCCAGGGCGCGCGGGCGCGGGTCGCGCCGGGTCTGGCGGTGCGGGCGGCGGAGCCCGACGGTCCCCCGCCGCTCCGGTCCGCCCCCCGCCTCTCGGCCTTCGGGCGCCGGCTGATCGCCGCCTCGGTGCCCTTCTGGCCCGCGCCGGACCGGCCGGTGGCCGATTTCCGCTACGGCGACCTCGCGGGCGCGGATTTCCCGGCGCTGGCGTGGCGGCGGGCGCTCGACGGCGCGCTCGTGCGCCGGCCCGCCCGGCTCGCCTACGCCGATCCGCGCGGCCTGCCGGAGCTGCGCAGCGCCCTGCAGGGCTACCTGTGGCGGGCGCGGGGCCTGCGCTGCGCGCCCGAGCAGATCGTCGTCGTCAACGGCTCGCAGCAGGCCCTCGATCTCTGCGCGCGGCTGCTGCTCGACCCCGGCGACGGGGTGGTGATCGAAGATCCCTGCTACGGCGCGGCCCGGCAGGCCTTCGCGGCGGCCGGCGCCCGGCTCCTCCCGGTGGCGGTGGACCAGGACGGCCTGCGCACCGCCGCGCTCGCCGGCCTCGGCCCGGCCCGGCTCGCCTACGTCACGCCCTCGCATCAGTTCCCGCTCGGCGGCGTCATGGCGGTGAGCCGCCGCCAGGACCTGCTGGCCTGGGCGCAGGCCACGGGCGCGATGATCGTCGAGGACGATTACGACGGCGAGTACCGCTACGACACGCGCCCGATCGAGGCGCTGCAGAGCCTCGACCGCGCCGGCGTGGTTGTCTACGTCGGCACGGTCTCCAAGACCCTCTCGCCGCAGCTGCGCCTCGGCTACATGGTGGTGCCGCCCGCCCTGGCCGACATCCTGGCCGCGGCCAAGCGCGTGGCCGACCGGCACACGCCGGGTCCCGAGCAGGCCGCCCTGGCCCGGATCCTCGCGGACGGCGCTTACGAGCGCCACGTGCGGCGGGCGCGCCGCCGCAACGGCGAGCGCCGCACCGCCCTGCTGGCGGCGCTGGCGGAGACGCTGGGCGACCGGGTGAGCGTGGCGGGCGCCGCCGCCGGCCTGCACGTGGTGGCGTGGTTTCCCCGCCTGCCCGCCGCCCGCGAGGCCGAGCTGGTCGCCGCCGCCCACGCGGCCGGCATCGGCGTCTACCCGGTCTCCCCGCTCTACGACCCCGCCGCGGGCGGTCCCTCGCAGGCCGGGCTCGTGCTCGGCTACGCCAGCGCCGATCCGGCGACGATCCGGGCCGGCATCGCTCGCCTCGCGGCCGTGGTCGGCCAGATCGAGGCGGCGCTGCCTGCGGAGCGGCCGGCCTGACCGCGCGAGGCACGGGGGCGTCTCCCTGCTTCGGACCCTTCGGCCTGCGAGACTCACCGCGCAAAGGAGCCACCCCTGTCGCAGGGCAGCCGGACGACAGGCTCCGTGGCGGCGTTGAACTAGCCACGCCGTCCGTGGAACGATTCGGCACTCTCAAAGCTTTCTAAGCCCCGTTCGGATGTGGTCACACATTCGGCGGCCCGACATCATGCAGGTGCGAGGCGCACCTCCCTCGCGCGGGAGTGCGAATGATCAATGCAGCAGAGGCGCTGACAGCGGCGCAACGAACCGAATACGCAGCGATAGGGAGAGGAGATCTCGACCAGAGATTGGCACGACTGAGCCAAGCGGAGCGGGATGCCTTCTGGAAGGCGGTCAGGAGCGCCTACACCGCCCGCCCGATCGACGCATCGCAGCCGGACGAGAGCCGCGCCTCACCGCCGCGCCGGAATCCGACGCCGCTCCTCGAGGAGGTTTGCTGATGGCGCGACCCCACGATCCCCACGCTGATGCGCTCCGCGCCGCGCGTCAGATCGTCGACGACGCCGGGATGAGGCTGGTGCAGGCGGCCCATCGCAACGAACCGCAGGCGATCGCAGATGCCTGCCACAACCTCGTGGTCCGTATCGCTCAGGCCATCGTGGATGCGGAACGCGGAGCCGCGGAGCAGGGCCAGGAGCGACACGGTCAGGAGCGAGAGCATCCTCAGCCCGTCGGTGCGGGTGAGGCGGTCTCGCACTGGCGGAGCTGGCCCGCCACGCTGTTCGGTGTGCCCAGCTGGGTCTCGCTGGCGGTCAGGGAGACGAAGGGCGCATCCCGGAGAGCCGGGCCGGGCCGTTGAGACGACCGGCATCCTGCGCGGCTGTCCAAGATGGGGGTCGTGACCGCGTCGGCGCCGGCCCGGGCCGCAGGTGCGTCCTGGCACGCCGCCCCGCCACGCAACACGTCATGCAATCCGCCTGAAAGCTGACCCTCGTACATGCAGGCATGCGGGCATCGTCGTGCTCGTCTACCCGCGTCTTCCTGCCCGCCAGGCCGAGCGCCCGCCGCGATCATCGGCCAGGGCGCACCGGCCGATCGCCGGAGCGCACGAGACGCGCGACTGGAGCGCTCGGATGCGGTCCCTCGTGGTGACGGTCAGGGTCTGCCTCTCGGGCGCGGCCTTCGGCGCGGAGGCCGTTCCGTCGCTCGAAGCGGGGTCATCCTACTTCGAGGCCCGGATCAGCCTGGCCTTGCTGGGCTGGGAGCCGCAGCGCGTCACGTCCGCCGGCAGGGAATGCTCCGGTGGCGGCGTGAAGTCCTGTGAGATGTACGAGGAGATGATCGGCTGCTCCGGCCTGGAACAGCATCGCTGCCAAGCGATCTGGCGCAAGGATCATTCGGAGTTCTACATCGACACGATCGGCGTCGATCCCCTCTTCATCCGAATGAATACCATCAGGTATGGCAGCCACGGCGGAAAGCCGGCCTCCCCGCTGAAGCCGTCGCAGCCATAGGCTTCTTCGTCCGAGGCGCGCTCCAGCCATCGCCCTCTCCCGGACGACTGCAGCATCAGCGGAAGGAGATCCGGGACCCAGCCAATCATGGGCCGCGCAGCGGCTCTGCATCCGCACCGTTGCAGACGGACGGACGCTTCGCGATCATCTTGCGCTCGTTCCCGGATCTCCTTCCACTTCGTTTCAGTCGTCCGGGAAAGGGGCGGGAGCGAGGGCCTGCTCGACTTTGTTTGCAGGGTCATCCCGGCCCGCGCCCTCAATGCGCCTCCTGCCAGTTCGTGGCCGCCTTGGCCTCGACGGCGAGCGGCACGCGCAGGTGCACGGCGGGGTGGGGGGCCTCCTCCATCACCCGGGTGATGACCGGCAGCGCGCGCTCCACCTCGGCGTCGGGCGCCTCGAAGACGAGTTCGTCGTGCACTTGCAGCAGCATGCGGGTGGTGAGGCCGGCGTCCTTGAGCGCGTCGTCCATGCGCACCATCGCGCGGCGGATGATGTCGGCGGCGGTGCCCTGGATCGGCGCGTTGATCGCCTGCCGCTCGACGGAGGCGCGCTCCTGCGGGTTGTTGGAGCGGATCTGCGGGTAGTGGCAGACGCGCCCGAACAGGGTGGTGACGTAGCCCTTGTCCCGGCAGGCCTTCTTGGTCTCGTCGATGTAGGCGCGGATGCCGGGGAAGCGCTCGAAATACTGCTTGATGAAGGCGGAGGCCTCGCCCTGCGGGATGCCGAGCCGGTCGGCGAGGCCGAAGGCCGAGATGCCGTAGATGATGCCGAAGTTGATGGTCTTGGCCCGCCGCCGCAGGTCCGGGGTCATCTGGTCGAGGGGCACGCCGAACATCGCCGAGGCGGTGGCCGCGTGGATGTCGATGCCCTCCTCGAAGGCTTGGCGCAGCTGCGGGATGTCGGCGATGTGCGCCAGCAGCCGCAGCTCGATCTGGCTGTAATCGGCCGAGATCAGCTTGTGGCCGGCATCCGCCACGAAGGCCTGCCGGATGCGCCGGCCCTCCTCGGTGCGGATCGGGATATTTTGGAGGTTCGGGTCGGAGGAGGAGAGGCGCCCGGTGGTGGTGGCGGCGAGCGCGAAGGAGGTGTGGACGCGGTCGGTCCCGCGGTCGGCATGCTCCTGGAGCGTGTCCGTGTAGGTGGATTTCAGCTTCGAGAGCTGGCGCCACTCCAGGATCCTGCGCGGCAGTTCGTGCCCCTGGCCGGCGAGTTCTTCCAGCAGCGTCGCGGGCGTGGCCCATTGCCCCGAGGGCGTCTTCTTGGCGCCGGGCAGCCCCATCTTGCCGAACAGGATGTCGCCGATCTGCTTCGGCGAGGAGACCGAGACGCTCTCACCCGCCAGCTCCTGGATCTCGGCCTCCAGCCGCGCGAGGGACTGCGCGAAATCGCCCGAGAGCCGGCTCAGCATGCCGCGGTCGACCTTGATGCCCTCGCGCTCCATGCGGGCGAGCACCGGCACCAGCGGCCGCTCCAGGGTCTCGTAGACGCTGGCGCGGCGCTCGGCGGCGAGCCGCGGCTTCATCAGCCGCCACAGGCGCAGGGTCACGTCCGCGTCCTCCGCCGCGTAGGCGGTGGCCTTGTCGAGGGCGACGCGGTCGAACGTGACCTTGGCCCGGCCGGTGCCGGCCACGTCCGAGAAGGTGATGGGCTGGTGGCCGAGGTGGCGGCGCGCCAGCTCGTCCATGCCGTGCGAGCCCTTGCCGGCATCGAGCACGTAGGAGATCAGCATCGTGTCGTCGAACGGCGTCACCTCGATGCCGTGGCGGGCGAGCACGAGCCAGTCGTATTTCAGGTTCTGCCCGACCTTGAGCACGGTGGGGTCTTCGAGGAGCGGCTTCAGGCGCGCCTTCACGGCCTCCCAGGGGAGCTGGTTCGGCAGCAGGCCCTCGCCAAAGAGGTCCTCGCCGCCGCGATGCGTGAGCGGGATGTAGGCGGCCCGCCCCGGGGCGGTGGCGAGCGAGACGCCGACGAGGTCCGCCGCGTGGGCATCGAGCGCCGTGGTCTCGGTGTCGACCGCGACCACGCCCGCCTCCGCCGCCTCGGCGATCCAGGCCTCCAGGCGCTCCAGCGTCGTGATCGTCTCGTAGGATTGCGTGTCGAAGGGCTTCACCGCCTCCGCGGCGCGGGCCGCCACGAGGCCGCCGGGGGTCGCTTCCGCGGGCGGGCGGGGCTTGCGCGGGGCGTCCGGCAGGTCGAGGTCGGCGAAGGGGTCGGCCTCGCCGGCCGGCGGGCTCGTCGCCTCGTCGCCGAAGAACGGCATGGCGTCGCTGCCGCCCTTGTCGTTGGCGTAAGGAGGCGCCCCGCCCGGCAGCAGCGCGGGATCGGGCCTCACCGCCTCCGGATCGACGTGGAGGAGCGTCGCGATCCGCCGCGTCAGGGTGTTGAACTCCATCGCCTTGAGGAAGCCGACCAGCCGCTCCGGGTCGGGCTTGCGCAGGCGCAGGGCGTCGAGGGGCACCGGCACCGGCACCGCCGTGTCGAGTTCGACGAGGCGGCGCGACAGGCGCGCCTGGTCGATGTTGGCGATCAGCGTCTCGCGGCGCTTGGGCTGCTTGATCTCGCCGGCCCGCTCCAGCAGGGCCTCCAGGCTGCCGAACTCCTTGATGAGCGCCGCGGCGGTCTTCAGGCCGATGCCCGGCACGCCCGGCACGTTGTCCGAGGTGTCGCCGATCAGCGCCAGCGCGTCGCCGATCTGGCCGGGGTTCAGGCCCTCCCAGCGCTCGACGATGGCCGCGGCGTCGAGGTTGCGCTCGGGGCGGTAGCCGGGCTTGCCCTTCTGGCCCGATTCGAAGTCGTAGAACCGCACGAGGTCGCCGACGAGCTGCATCAGGTCCTTGTCGGAGGACACGATGATGACGCCCGCGCCCCGCGCCTCCGCCTGGCGCGCGTAGGTGGCGATGAGGTCGTCGGCCTCGTAGCGCTCCAGCTCGATCGGTTCGAGCCCGAAGGCCCGCACCGCGTCGCGCATCAGCGGCATCTGCCGCTTGAGGTCGTCGGGCGCGTCCGGCCGGTGGCCCTTGTAGTCCGGAAAGATCTCCTTGCGAAAAGAGCCCTCCGACTTGTCGAACACGATGGCGAGATGGGTGGGCTGGATCCCGGCCGCGCCGTCCTGCACGAACTGGGCGATCTTGGCGCAGAAGAGCCGCACGGCGCCGGTCGGCAGCCCGTCCGAGGGCCGGAAGTTGTAGCGCTCGGGCTGGTTGATCGACTGGAAGTAGGCCCGGAAGATGAAGGACGAGCCGTCGACGAGCAGCACTTGGTCGCCGGGGCCGACGGGCTTGGCGTCGGGGCCGGGCTCCGCGCTCGCAGTGGGCGCATCGGAGGCCGCGCTGGAGACCGCATTCGATACCGCATTCATGGAGACACACTCGCGGGACGGCCTGACCGGAGACCCGTTCATAATCCGCTCCGGCGCGCCCGGCCACTGCGCGGGTCCCGCCCCGTGGTCGCGGCGCCCTGCGGCCGCAGGGCGCCATAGGAGCGCGGCGCGCTGTGGTTGCGGCACACCACCGCCCGGCAAAGCGCGGCCAAACCCTCGCCGAGCCTTGACTCGCGGCGGGGTGCGGCGGCTTCGTCTCCTGCAGGACGACAACCGCGACGGGCCCCCGGGGCACCGTCCCCGCGCAAGGCAGGAACCGGCATGCGCCACACCCCATTCCTCGCCGCCCTCGCCCTCGCGGCCCTGAGCGGCGGCGCGCTCTCCCCCGCCGAGGCCCGCTCGGCCCGCCAGGAGATCTCGCCCGCCGAGGAGCGCGAGTTCCCGTTCGATGCGGACATCCCCGGCTGCCAGGACGTGGGCGTGCTGGAAAAAGTCTCAAACCAGTTCGCCGAGAAGGAGTCCAAGTTCTGGAACTCCTCGCTCACCATCATCAGCTACGACCGGATCGAGCGCACGGCGTGGCGGCCCTACGGGGTGGACTTCATCCCGCGCCGCTTCTGCACGGCGGTGGCCACCACCTCGGACGGCGTGCGCCGCCGGGTCGACTACTCGGTGCGCGAGAGCACCGGCATCATCGGGGCGACCTGGGGCGTGGAGTTCTGCGTCCACGGCCTCGACCGCAACCTCGCCTACGCCTACGCCTCGGCGGATTCGTGCCGCGCCGCCCGCCCCTGATCCGGGCTGCACGTCTCGCGGCGGGCCTGGCCCTTGCGGCGAGCGTAGGGCTCGCGGCGGGCGCCGTCGCCCAGGAACGCTCGGGCACCCCGGGCGAGTTCGATTTCTACGTCCTCGCCCTGTCGTGGTCGCCGACCTACTGCGCGCTGACCGGCGAGCGGCGCGGCGACGGCCAGTGCGAGACCGGGCGCGGGCTCGGCTTCGTGGTGCACGGGCTGTGGCCGCAATACACGCGCGGCTATCCGACCGAATGCGGCGCCTTCCCGCGCTCCCCCTCCCGCCTCGCCCTGGAGGAGGCGGCGGGCGTGTTTCCCTCCGAGGGGCTGGCCCGCCACGAGTGGCGCAAGCACGGCACCTGCTCGGGCCGCGACCCGGCCGGCTATTTTCGCGATGCGCGCCGCGCCCGCGAGGCGGTGACGGTGCCCTCCGGCTTCACCAGGGCCGAGGGCGACCTGCGCCTCGCGCCGATCGAGATCGCCCGGCGGTTCGTGGCCAGCAACCCGGGCCTGCGCCCCGACATGATGTCCGTGACCTGCAAGGCCGGCCGGCTGGAGGAGGTGCGGATCTGCTTCTCGAAGGATCTGCGCGGCTTCACGCCCTGCCCGGAGGTGGCGCGGCAGAACTGCCGGGCCGGCGAGGTCGTGGTCGAGGCGGCCCGCTGAGCCCCGGCCGGCCCCGGACCACCGCCCCTGCGCCGCGCCGTGACCCCCGCGCGCCGGCCGCGACGAGGCCCGCCCCGCCGACCGGGCGGGAGCCGAAAGGACCCGCTGAGGCGGCCTGCGCCGCCCGCACCCCGCGATGAGCGCCGAGGCCGCGTCCATGGCGGCGCTCCTGGCGGCCGCCCTGCTCGGCGGGCTGGTGCGCGGCTTCACCGGCTTCGGCTTCGCGATGGTGTTCGTGCCCCTCGCCGCCAGCGTGGTGGGGCCGGCCGCCGCGGTCGGCCTGATCTGGATCGTGGACGCGCCCTTCGCGCTCTGGCTCGGCCTGCTCTCGGCCCGCCACGCGGTCTGGCGCGAGGTGGTGCCGCTGCTCGTCGGCGCGGCCGTCAGCCTGCCCGTCGGCGTGTGGCTCCTCACCGGCCTCGACCCCGTCGTGGTGCGCTGGGTCACGGCGGGCACCATCCTGGCGGCGCTCGCCGCGCTGGCCTCCGGCTGGCGCTACCGGACCGCGCCCTCGGTTCCCCTCTCGGTGACGGTCGGGGCCGCCTCGGGGCTGGCGAGCGGGTTCGCGGGGCTCGGCGGCCTGCCGCTCGCGGTCTTCTGGCTCGCCAGCCAATCCGCCGAAGCCGCGCAGGTGCGCCACAACCTGATGGCCTATTTCGCGCTCTCGACCCTGCTCTCGGGCGTGGTCTTCGCGGGGGGAGGCGTGCTGACGGCCGAGCGCGTCTGGCTCGCGCTCCCGCTCCTCGTGCCCTACGGGCTGGGCCTCGTGGCCGGCGCCCGCCTCTTCCACCGCGCCTCCGACGCGCTCTTCCGGCGCATCGCCTACGCGGTGATCCTGGCCGCGGTCTGCCTCGCGCTGCCGCTGCGGTGAGGCGCCTCAGCTCCCGAACGGCCGCTCCGGGTCGAGCAGGTCGGCGCCGAGCAGGGGATCGATGAGGCTCTCCTCCTCCGGCACGTCGAAGGGGCGCAGCGAGCGGGGACCGCGGTTGAGCCGCCGCAGCGCCCCGAGGAGCGAGCCCTCGCGGGCGATCGCCTCCGTCACCCGCTCGGGCGGGACGGCGAGGTGCTCGGCGAGGAGGCGGTCGCGCAGGGCCGCGATGGTCCCGCGCGTCGCCGCGTCGGTGCCCTCCACCGCGAGGTCGCACTCGGTGTCGAGCGCGACCGAGCGGTTGTTGAGGTTCGAGGAGCCGACGCGCAGGGCCGTGTCGTCCACGACGATGAGCTTGGAGTGCACCAGCACCTGGCACTCGCCGTCCTGGCCCTCGCAGCCCGGGTAGCCGATGAACAGGCGGCCCTCGCGGTCGACGGCGCGCAGGCGGCGGATGATGCGGTCGCGCGGCGAGCCCATCGCCACGCGCTCGGGCAGGCTGTGCGAGCGGCGGGTCAGCACCACGAGGATCTCCGGGCCGCCCGGCCGCTCCAGGTGCTCGGCCAGGATGTCGGCGACGTAGGTCGCCGTGAGGTACTGGGCCTCGATGAAGATCGCCTGCCGGGCGCGCCGCAGCATGTCGGCGGTGAGCGCCGCCGCCTCCTCCACGCTCACTTGGTCGGCGAGCGCCGGCATGGTGCGGGCGATGGCGACCGGGATGTTCGTGAAGTCGGGCACGAGCCCCTCGGGCCAGAGCGGCGCGGCCTCGGCCAGGGGTGCGACGGCCTCGCCGGTGGCGGCCCGCCAGCGCTCGCGCGCCAGCTCGCCGATCGCCCGGGCGGTCTCGCCGTCCACCGCCATCTGGGTGTCGTGCACCGGCCCGTAGGGCTCGCCGTCGGGATCGATCCGGCGCGGGTCGTCGGGCCGGTGGTCGGGGGTGTCCCAGCGCCCCACCGTGAGGTCGATGCCGCCCGCGAAGGCGAGGGTGTCGTCGATGCAGACGATTTTTTGATGATGGGCGGCGTAGATCGGGTGGCGCGTGTCGAGCTTCACCGTGATGCGCGGGTGCTTCATCCACTCGGCGCCGAACAGCATCGGCAGCGCCGCCCCCGGGCCGTGCACGGTGCCGATGCTCCACAGCAGGATGCGCAGGTCGAGGTCGGGGCGCGCCTCGACGATGAGCCGCAGGAGCGGGCCGAGCGGCGGGGATTCCTCCTCCGGCACGTCCTCGCGCAGGCGGATGCGGCCGTCGAAATCCCAGCCGATGATGGTGATGCTGTGCCGGGCCTGCCGGAGCGCGCTCTCGAGGGCCGCGAAATAGGCGGCCGCGTCGATCAGCACCGCGGCCCGGCCGGCCCGCGCGACGCGCCAGCAGTTGCGGCCCGGCACGAACAGCCCCGCTTCCGACTCGGGCCGCACGGCCTGCGCCGGGAAATGCTCCGTCCTCGTGGCTGCGTCCGACACTCTCGGCCCTCGTGATGGCGGGGGCGGCGATACCCCACACCAGAACCATCGAGCGGCCGGAGCGTTGCAGCGCGGACGTGCCGCACGGCTTGGCAGCACGGTCCGAAGGTCACCGGATCGCGGCGGCGCCCGCGGCGGATCGCGCGCCAAGTTGATCCATCGCGGTCCTTTTCTCGAAATCTTCCCGTCCAACTCCGCCATCGAGTCCGGCGAACCCTGCGCCGGCCGGGCCGGCCGCAGCGATGGGCCTGCCGGACGTGGCGCGGTGGGCGGTCAGGAAGGCCGGGCGGGGGAGTCGGCCGGCGGGGGCGGCGAGGTGGCGCGAGGCGCCGGGTTCCCGGCGGCCCGCCATCCGGCGAAGGCGAGAAGGCCCGCCAGCATCGCGCTCCAGAGGAAGTCCCAGAGGCCGTCGGCCACCAGCGCCCCCACGAGGCCGAGCGCCATCAGGAGGCCGATGGCGACGGGCGCCCGCCACACGTGCGGCGCGGGCGTCATTGCGCCGCCACCGGGGCGGGCACCCGCGCCGCCTCGGGCAGGCGCCGCCGGGCCGCGAACAGGTAGAGGCCGCTCGCCAGGACCACGATCGTGGCGAGGTCCAGCACCGCCCAGATGATCTTGAGCGGCAGCCCGCCGTAATCGCCGAAATGCAGCGGCTGCGACCAGAACAAGCCCTGGATGTACCACGGCATGGCGCGCATGTCGGTCAGCCGTCCGGTCGCCGCGTCGATGAGCGCGGGCTTGAGCACGCGCGCGGTCAGCGGCGTGTCGCCGGCCAGAAATACCGCGTAGTGGTTGTTGCTGCTGAAGGCGGTACCCGGATAGGCCACGACCTGCGGGATCATGCCGGGCGCCGCCGCCCGGGCGGTGGCCACGGCCAGGTCCAGGGAGGCGAGCTGCGTCGGCCGCGGCACGCCCTTGTAGGGGGCGGTCATCTCGGCGAGCTGGCCGATCTGCCAGAGCTTCAGCATCAGGTCGGCCCAGGTGTTGATCGTGCCGGTCGCCCCCACCACCAGCGCCCAGGTCAGGGTGGTGACGCCGATCAGGTTGTGCCAGTCGAGCCAGCGGATGCGCCGCGCGCGGGTGTGCCGCACGGTGCCGAAGGGCAGCTTGCGCATCGAGGGGCCGTAGAGCACGACGCCCGACACGACCGCCACCAGGAACACGAGGCCCATCGCCCCGAGGAAGAGCTTGCCGGGCAGGCCGAGGAAGAGGTCGGTGTGGAGCCGGAACAGGAACGCCACCGGCCCCTCGTTGAGCTTCGGCTCGTTGAGCACCGCGGCGTCGCGCCGGTCGACCGCCACGAACTTGGTGTATTCGAAGGGCGCCTCGACGCTCTTGCCGAAGCCGACCGTCACCATGTCGGGCGCGTCGCGGTCGAAGCTCACGAACTGGATCGCCTCGCCGGGCCTGCGCGCCTGCGCGGCCGCGATCACGCGGTCGAGCGAGGTATGGGGTGTGCCCGGCGCCATCGCGGGCGCCTCGACCTCGTAGCCCAGCGCGTGATTGAGTTCGTGATGGAAGATCAGCGGCAGCCCCGTGAGGCAGAGGAGCAGCAGGAAGGCCGTGCTGGCGAGGCTGGTCCAGCGGTGGACGGAAGCCCAGCGCCGCAGGCCCCGCACCTGCGGCACGCCGCTCTCGACGGATCCGGTCATCGTCGCCTCCTCACCAGACCAGGGTCATCGACGCCTTGAAGGTCCGGGGCGTCCCGAGCGAGAGCGAGCCCAGCGCGACAGACGACCAGTAGTTCGTGTCGAACACGTTCTCGACGACGAGGCGGGCGGTGGCCCGCGTGCCGTTCGGCAGCGCGAAGGCGTAGCGCGCGCCCAGATCCAGCCGGGTCCAGTCCGGGATCGTGCGGGCGTTCTCGATGTCCACGAACTGGCGCGAGTAGTGGTAGACGCCGCCGTTGACGCTGAGGCCGTCCACGAAGGGCAGGTCGTACTCGACGAACAGGCTGGTCTGGAGCCGCGGCACGCCGATCGGGTCGTTGCCGTCGTTCGCCGGGTTGGCGGTGTTTCGCACGAACGGGTTGAGCGCCTGGATGCCGCCGATGATCCGCAGCGACGGCGTGATCTCCCCCGAGAGGAGGACCTCCAGGCCCTGGTGGATCTGGCGCCCGTCCTGCACGTAGCGGTTGGTGTTCGGGTTCGTGTATTCCAGGCCCTTGTTGATCTGGAAGAGGGCGAGCGTGGCGATGATCCCCTCGAACTCGGCCTTGGCGCCGACCTCGACCGAGTTGGAGGTCAGGGGCGGAAGGGCGGTGTTGGCGTTGACGGTGCCGACGGGGGCGATCCCGCCGCGCTCGAACGCCTCGGCGTAGTTGGCGTAGACCAGGCTGTCGGGGGTGGGCCGGAATCCCGCGGCCACGATCGGATTGAAGCGCCCGCCCGCGAAGGTGTTGACGACCGCCCCGTTCGCGACGTTGAAGTTCGAGTATTCGACGTGCGAGTAGCGCCCGCCGCCGAGCACGAAGAAGCGGTCGTCCTCGGTCGAGATGATGTCGGTGAAGCCGACCCCGTAGGAGACGCTGTCGAACAGCCGGTTGCGCTGGCCGTTCGGCGGCAGCGTCGGCCGGGCGTAGATCCGCGGCAGGTAGATGTTCGAGATCACCGCCGGGAGAAAGGTCACCGGCACGCTGATGGTGGTCGAACTCTGGAAGTCGCCGCCGAGCACGAGGTCGTGCTTGAGCGGCCCGGTGCGGGCCTTGCCGCGAAGCGAGACCGTGGCGCTCTGGTTCGGGTCGAAGGCGGTGTAATCCCCGTAGCTGGCGGCGATCCGGATGTCGCCGGCCGTGTTGAGCAGCGTCGGCGCGCCCGGCGAGGGCAGGGTCGGGCGGTAGGCGTAGCCCACGCCGTAGGCCCCGCTCAGGGTCCAGTCCTCGGCGAGGTCGTACTCCACCCGTGCGATCCCGACCGCGAGCGTCGTCGGATAGAAGGCCCAGGGCTGCGTGACGCTGTTCGAGAGCTTGGGCGCCTTCGGGATGAACGGCAGCTGCCCGATCGGCGAGATCGCCAGCGAGTTCTGGTAGCCGCGGATGTCGTACTGGGAGACGATGGCATCGAGGTAGACCCGCAGCCGTTCGTTGGCGCGCCAGTCGAAGGCCAGCGAGCCGAGCGCCCGCTCGATCCGCAGGTCGTCGACGTTGCTCTCCCCGCGCTCGACCGCGGTGTTGATCCGCAGGCCGAACTCGCCCTCGTCGCCCCAGCGGCGCGCGACGTCGATGCTGCCGCGCACGAGGCTGGTCCCCGCATAGCCGATCACCGCCGCGTTCACGGCTTCGAGCGGCGCGCGCTTCATCACGAGGTCGACGGCGCCGCCGACGCCCGCGAAGCCCGAAGTGCCGTAGAAGAACGCCGCCGGCCCCTTGAGCACGTCGAAGCGCTCGAACGGCTCCACCGGGATGTTCTGCCCGTTGCCGAGCAGCGAGGGCAGGCCGTTGAGCAGGAGGTTGCTGTTCCCGATCGGGAAGCCGCGGATGTAGGGGATGTCGAAGAAGGTGCCGCGGGTGCGCGGGTTGGTGACCGAGGGATCGTTCTTGAGCGTGTCGGAGAGCGTCTGCGCTTCCTGGTCGCGGATCAGTTTTTCGGTGTAGCCCGTGATCGAGAAGGGCGTCTCGATGACCCGGCGGTTGCCCAGGATGCCGAGATTGGTGCGCGTGCGCGTCAGCCCGCCGGGTGCCACGCCGGAGGCCCGGCCGCTCCCCTCGACGTGGATGGCGTCGAGCGCGATCTCGCCGGGTGAGGCGGCCTGCGCCCGCGCCTCGGACGCCGCCGCACAGCCGCACAGGATGAGCCCGGTCCGGGCCGTCCGGCGGATCGCCCTGCGCGCACGTGACATCCGCGTCATCCCCGTCCCTGCCGGGCAGTCGTGCCGCGGCCTCGGTTCCGCAGACACCGGATCCGGCCGCGCGCGCCACCCCGATCCTGCCGCGCTCACCCCGATCCTGCGATGACGTCAGATTCGTGGGGTGCATGGATCGCGCCTGATGCAGCAGAAGCACGCCGACGCCCGGGCGAACACTTGCTCGTTGGGCTAGTTTGGAAATATTACAAAGAAGTTTGGCAAAAATGCATCAAGATGTGCTTGCGCCGATGCCGGGGAGCCGCGACAACGTGCGGATGTCGGGCGCGTTACTGCTGGCTTCCTTCGGGAAGCAGGCGGCGTCGCGGCGAACAGTCAGTCAGCGCCGATGCACGAACCGCACGATCAGCACCCCGCAATCCCTGCCCTGATGCCGGAGGTGATGGGACGCATCGCCGCCGTGGGCGCGCGGAGCGAGGGCGCCGTGGCGGATCGCACCGGCGACGTTCTGCTGCTGGCGACGGCCTATCCGGCCCGCGAGGGCGATTACCTGCCCTCCTCCTACACGTGGCTGCATCTCTGCCGGGGCGGCGGCGGGCGGCTGCGGCGCTTCAGCTCGGCCCAGCGGCTCGACGGCGCCTTCCGCCCAGGCATGATCGGCCTCGCGGCGCCGATCGCGGGCGGCGACGGTTTCTGGCCGGCGATGCGGCTCCTCAGCCTCGGGCTCTCGGCCCGGCGCCTCGCGCGCCTCGCCGCCCAGCGCGATCCGCCGGAGCCGCTCCCGCTGGCGGCGCTCGCCTCGCGCTTCCACACCGATCCGCTGCTGCCGCCCCTACTCGCCGAGATGCTGCGGAGCGCGGGCGAGCACGGCCTGTCGGCGGCGTTCTTCGACCATGCCGTCGGCGTGGTGATGCACCGGCTCTGCCACCTCGCCGCGGCCCCGCCGCCGCAGGCCGGCGCGCTGACGCCGCGCCAGGTGCGGCTGGTGCGCGACGCCGTGGAGGCGCGGCTCGACGCGGATCTCGGCGTGACGGAACTCGGCGCCCTGGTGGGCCTGAGCCCGTCGCATTTCAGCCGCAGCTTCCGGGCCGCGACGGGCGTGCCGCCCTACGCGTTCGTGACCGCGCGGCGCATGGAGCGCGCCGCGCAGCTCCTCGACGAGGGCGTGCTCACGGTCACGGATGTCGCCGTCCTGGTGGGCTACGCCAATCCGAGCCAGTTCGCGGCGGCGTTCCGCCGCCACACCGGCCAGACGCCCGCGCGGCGGCGCGCGGAGCGGCCGTGAGGGATCAGCCCAGCACCCGCACGTGGTTGTCCCAGACCCGGGCCGCGAGGTCGCTGCCGCCGAGGCGGCACAGGCCTTGCGCGTCGGCCGCGCCTAGGATCCCGACCCCGGCATGCCCGGAGGTGACCACGAACAGGCCTTCGGTCGCGCCGGCGGTCGGCGCGACCCCGCAGACGTCCGGCATGCGGCGTCGGCCGAGGTAGCGCCCGCTGCCCCGCTCGAAGAACGCCACCGTGTTGCCCCGCGGCGAGGTCGCGGCGATGACCCGCTCGGCGCCGCAGAGCGCCACCGAGCCGACGTAGTTGTCGAGCGCCGCGAGATCGTCCTCGGGCATCGGCAGCAGGCGCGGCGGGCCGCCCCGCGGCAGCACGCCGACGAGGAGGGGGCCGTCCTCCGGGGCGCCCTCCCACTGGCAGGCGAAGACCGCCTCGCCGTCGCCCGCCACCGCGAGGTGGCGGATGCTCAGGCCCCGCAGGCCGGGACCGAGATCGGCCTTGAGCAGCGCCCGGCCGCTCGCCGGATCGAGCAGGACGAGGCTCGGCGCCATCGCGTCGGGGTTTAGGATCTCGCGGCCGGTGCCGGGCTGGGTGCGGGTGCCGCCGTTGGCGATCAGGAGCGGCCCGCCCGGCAGGAGGGCGAGGTCGTGGGGGCCGGGGCCGTGGGTCGGGCGCTCGTCCACGCGGGCGTAGGCCGCGGCGGCGTCGTAGATGCCGAGCACGCCCTCGCCCGCGCCCGGATCGTCGGCGCCCGCCCGGTTCTCGGTGGCGTAGAGCAGCCGGCCGTCGGGCGAGAAGGTGCCGTGGCCGAAGAAGTGGCGGTCGGGCGGCGTGGTGATCAGGCGCCGCACCGTGCCGGTCGCGCGCTCCACCACCGCCGCCCAGTTGCCGGGACGGCGGGCAAATACCACCACCTCGCCGCTGCCGGGCCGCGCGGCGGCCCCGTGGCCGCGGGCGGGCAGCCGCGTCGCGTAAAGGAGGCGCCCGTCGCCGTCGAAGGCCGCCACAGCATCGCCCTCCCGGCCGCCCGGATCGAGGCAGGCGGAGAGGTAGACCGGACCGCCCGCCGCGGCCCGGCCGGGTCCCGCGAGCGCAGCCCCGAGGGCCGCCAGGAAGGAGCGTCGGTCGAGCATGCTCAATCCCCGTCGCGGCTGTTGAAACCGACCGTGACGCCGAGCACCTCGGACAGGACCGGCTCGGATACGGCGCGGGCGGAGCGGACCGCGTCGCGCAGGAGCAGGACCCGCACCCGCTGCCGCGGGTCCCCCGCGAGATCGCCGAGCGAGTCGGGGCCGGCCGCGAGCCGGCCCGCGACGGCGCGCGGCGTGTCGAGCCCGGCCAGCACCGAGGCCAGCGCCTCGGGATCCTGCGCCAGCGCCGTGCGGGTGAAGGCGTCGGCGGCGTCGAGGTTGACCCGGATCGCCCGCAGCGACCGGCCCGCCCGCCAGCCTTCCGCCGCGAGGGGCCTTGCCTCGTCCGCGCTGCGGCCGAGCACCGCGCCGATCTTCGCCTCGGCGATCGCCTCCAGGAAGGCGAGGTAATCGGTGGCGAGCCGCGTCACCGCCTCGCGGGCCGCCTCCGGGCTCTCGTCCAGCCGGGCCGCCGTGCCGCCCGGGCCGGTCCAGCCCGCCAGCGTCTCGGCGGCGCTGCGCGCGAGGCCCTGCGCGATCGCCGTGCCGAGCGCCCGGCGCCGGGCCCCCTCCGGCCCCGCCNCGCCGTGCCGCCCGGGCCGGTCCAGCCCGCCAGCGTCTCGGCGGCGCTGCGCGCGAGGCCCTGCGCGATCGCCGTGCCGAGCGCCCGGCGCCGGGCGCCCTCCGGCCCCGCCAGCTCGCGCCGCAGCGCCGCCGTGCTCTCGGCATCCTCGCCGTAGAGCAGGCGCTCAACGGCCGAGAGCCCCTGCGCGGCCGCACTCGCGCGCCGCAGCCGCTCGGGGGTGAGCGGGTCGGCGCCGGCCAGGAGGTCGCCCAGCGCCTTGCCGATCGCCCCGCGGCGCTCCGGCCAGTGGGCCATGCGCTCGTAGCGGGATTCTTCGTCCACGGGGCCGAAGCGCACCGCCTCGATGCCCGCCCACGCATCCGCGGCGGCCTGGAAGGCGGCGTCGAGCCCCGCCGCATCCGCCTGCGGCGCGGCCGCGAAGGCCCGCCACGCGGCCTCCTGCGCCGCGCTGGCCTCCGCGAGCGCCCGGTAGCGGGGAATCGCGAAGTCCCGCGCCAGCCGCGACGCCGCGGCGCGGTGGTCGGGCGCTGCGGCGCGGGCGGCGGGGGGCAGGAGAAGGAGCGCCGCGGCGAGCCCGAGGAGGCTGCGGCGCGTCGGCCGGCCGGACACGACCGGCTCAACAGACGTGCGGGCGCTCTTGGATCTGCGGGTCATGCTGTGGTCCATGGGTCAACGTCATGCACACCCGATCTGGATCGAGCGCGGGGAACCCTTCTCCCGTGCGGGAGAAGGGCAGGGATGAGGGTCCCGGGAGGGTGCAGCAGTGAAGTGCTGAAGGTGGTGAGGGGAGCGGAACGGGTTAGGATCTGCCGACCGCGTCGGTGCTGGTAGCGGCAGCGTCGCGTCCGCTTGCTGCACCCTCCCGGGACCCTCACGCGGGATCTTCGATCCCCTACCCCTCTCCCGCACGGGAGAGGGGATCCCGCGCGTGACGATATCGCGGTGCGTGAGATGTCCCGATCGGATGAGGCCGCGTAGGCGTCCAGCCCCTCTCCGCCGCGCCCGGGACGGGCGCGGTACGCCGCGGGTGCGCGGAGCGGCCGCCATCTACAGCGACCCGACATAGGCGAGGAGCCGCGCCCGCTCCGTCTCCGGCAGCGCCTCGGCGAGGCGGCGGCTCGTCGCGGCCTCGCCGCCGTGCAGGCGCACGGCCTCCGCCACGCTGCCCGCGCGGGCGTCGTGGAGCAGCCCGGCGCCCAGCGCGAGGCGCCGCGACAGGCCCCAGAGGGGGGCGGTGCGCCACTCGGTCGAGGTGATGCCGGGCTCCGTCGCCCCGCCGTCGAGGCCGGGGCCGAGATCGTGCAGCAGGAGGTCGGTGAAGGCGCGCACCGGCCCCTCGGGGGAGGGCAGGGCCGGCCGGTGGCAGGCGGCGCAGCCCGTCTCGGCGAAGAGGCGCTCGCCCGCCGGGTCCGGCTCCGGCGCGGGCGGGGGCCCGAGCGACGCGAGGTAGAGCGCGAGGTGGCGCACGATCGCCGCGTCGATCTCCGGACGCCCGTCCCCGCGCGCCGCGGCGAGGCAGGCGGCTTCGGCCCGCGTGCAATCGCCCCCCGGGGCGGGGCGGCCCGCGGTCGAGAGGCCGAGATCGAGGGCGAAGGCGGTCTCGACCTGCGCCTCCAGGGTGGCCGCCGTGGCTTTGGCGCCGAAGCGGCCGACCGGACCCGCCGGTCCCTCCGGCCGGTGGGCGCGTCCCCGCAGCCCCTCGCCCGCCTGCGCGGCGGCGCGCGCCAGGATGGCGGCCTCCGGCACGGCGGCGAGGCGCCCCAGGCCGCGCAGGGGCGGGGCGGCGCGGGCGCCCACCCGCACGCCCGGGGCGAGGGGACCGTAGGCGGGTTCGGTGAGGTGGTAGCGACCGCCCGCGTCCCGCCGCACAGCCCCCTCGGGGTCGACACCCGGCACCCCCGCGGTCTGGATCTGGCGGCCATAGGCCGGATCGGGCGCGCCCGCCGCATCCGACAGGCGCAGGACCATGTTTTCGCCCGTCACCCGCCCGTCCGGGGCGACCGCCACCGGCCGCCCGTCGAGCCCCTGATGGCAGGCGCTGCAGGCGCGGGCGTTGTAGAGCGGGCCGAGCCCGTCATTGGCCGTGGCCGAGGCGGTGCCGGGAATCCAGGCCCGCCGAAACAGCGCCCGCCCGATCACGGCGTCGAGATCGCTCGCCTGCGCCACGGCAACGGTCAGCCCCGCCAGCGCGACCGCGCCCAAGCAGACTTGCGTCGGCAGGCCAACGCTTCGTCCGCTTGGATTCTCGTCTTGCCGCAGGTTTTGATCGCAAGACCGGCGGCCGCTTCTGCGAAGCCTGCTCAGCGCCGCAGCCGGGGCGAGGCGCCTCACGCGGCGACCCTGAGATAGCCCATCATCCCGTATTCGAGGTGTTCGAGGATGTGGCAGTGGAGCATCCAGTCGCCCGGCGCCGCCACGAAGGCCACCTCGACCCGCTCGCGCGGGTTGAGGATCACGGTGTCGGCGAGGTGGCGCGGCAGGGTCTGGCGCGAGGCGGAGATCACCTCGAAGGTGTGGCCGTGCAGGTGGATCGGGTGCGGGTGGGGCGTGAGGTTGATCCACTCGAACAGGTAGGGCCGGCCCGCGACCAGGCCGTCGAGGGGCGGGGGCAGCACCGCGCCCGGGCCGTGGGGCCAGGACTTGGCGTTGATCGCCCACAGGCTGGTGTCGCGCACGCAGAGGCTGTCGAGCAGCACCTTGGCCAGGGGATCGTCCGGCGGGATCGCGTCCGCGAGCGAGGTCCCCGAGGAGGCGCCGAACCGGAAGGTCCGGCGCTCGGCCGCGGCCGGATCGGCGACCCGCGGCACGCGCGAGGCGTAGAGGGGAGCGGGCGCGAAGGCCCCGCGGGCGGCGGGCGGGCCCGCGGCGGTCAGTTCGGCGATCGTCCAGGGCTCGGCCGAGCCGTAATCGATCACCCGCAGGATCTCCCCGGGCCGGACCGGGGCGCGCACCAGCAGGTCGGCGCGCATGGCCGGGCCGAGGCGCCAGGAATCCAGCGATGAATCGAGCGATCCGCCGCCCGACCCGTCGAGGGGGAGGGGGGTGAGGGGCTGGCCGTCCGTGGCGATCAGGGCCGCCTCGCCGCCCTCGACGCCGACCTGCACGATCCGGGTGCCGTCGAGGTTGAGCAGGCGCAGGCGCACATTGCCGCCCGGCGGCACCGCGGCCCGCATCGGCCCGGCCGTGCCGTTCACGCCCCGCACGGTGCCGAAGGTCCCGGCCCGGCCCGCGCCCTCGCGGGTCTCGAAGGGCAGGAAGCTGCCGTCGGCGGCGAGCCGCCAGTCCTTGATCGCCACCACGAGGTCGGCAGCGGCGTAGGCCGCGGGCGCGTCGCCCTCCACCACCAGCACCGCCATCAGGCCGCGCCCCGCCTGCCCCGATTCGTCGCAATGCGGGTGCAGGAAGTAGGTGCCCGGATCGGGCAGGGCGATGTCGTACGCGAAGGTCTCGCCCGGCCGCACCGGCGGCTGCGTCAGGTAGGGCACGCCGTCCATGCCGTTCGGCACCCGCACCCCGTGCCAGTGGACCGAGGTATGGACGGGCAGGCGGTTGTCGAGGGTGGCGCGCAGCCGATCGCCGGCCCGCGCGCGCAGGACCGGGAACAGGGGCTGCCCGGCCTCGGTGAAGGACCAGACCCGGCTCTCCGGCTGGCCTGGGCCGAGGATCGCCGCCGGCCGCTCGCGGGCCGTGAGAGTGAGGGCGTGCGTGCGGGGCGGGCCGTCCGCGGGGCCGGGAGGGAGCGCCAGCGGGTCCTCGGCCGCGCGGCCGGGCCGGAGCAGGGCCGCGCCCGCCGCCCCGATCCCGGCGGCGAAAAGCCCGCGGCGGGTGAGGGGCGAGGTCAGCGCTTCTTCCCCGAAGCGCCCGGGCCCACGGCGCCCGGATTGTCGAGGCTGTCGGAGCCCTCCACCGAGACCGAGAGCCCGAGCTTGCCCACCACGGCCTCGATCCCACGGGTCTGGGCCACGAGGGCGTCGATCGCCGCCTGGACGATCCGGTTCCCCTCGGCGTTGCCCTCGCCGATCATCTGGTCGTAGGCCTCGATCCCGGAATCGGCCCGGTCCTTGATCGCCCGGATCCGCTCCGAGGCGGTCTTGAGCGCGGCGTCGAGCCGGCGCGCCTCCTCGGGGGCCTTGGCGGCGGCGTAGGCCATCAGGGACGGCCCCTCGACCACCCGCCCATCGGTGCGCACGTAGCGGCCGGTGGCGATGGCGGTGATGCCGACCTGATCGTACCAGTGGGCGTTGTGGGTGTTGTCGGAGAAGCAGTCCTGCTCCTCCTCGGGATCGTGCAGGGTGAGGCCGAGCTTCATCCGCTCGCCCGCGAGCTCCCCGTAGGACAGGGAGCCGAGGCCGGTGAGGATGGTGGCGAGCCCCGCCGTCTCTCCCTTGCGGGCGAGGTCCTCGCGCGCCTGTCCCTTCGGACCCCAGAGGTCGGCCATCGCCTGGAGGTCGCGCACCAGCAGCGCGCTCGCGGCCGTCAGGTAGGCGCGGCGGCGGTCGCAGTGGCCGTTCGTGCAGGCCGCGCCCGTGGCGTAGTCGCTGGCCGGGCGGTTGCCGGCCCCCGGCCCGGTGCCGTTGAGGTCCTGCCCCCAGAGCAGGAACTCCACCGCGTGATAGCCCGTGGCGACGTTCGCCTCGATCCCTTGCGCCTCGTGCAGCGTCTCGAGCAGGTCCGCGTCGATGGTGGTGGCGTCGACCTGCCGGCGCCCGATGCGCAGGCGCGGATTGGCGATCACGTTGGCGCGAAACAGCGGGTTCTCGTCCGAGGCCTCGCCGTACTTCGCGGTGTCGACGTAGTCGATCAGCCCCTCGTCGAGGGGCCACGCATTGACCTTGCCCTCCAGGGCGTCGACCGCCTTGTTGCCGAAGCGGTAGCCCTCGGTCTGCATGTACGGGACGCGGGCGCGGATCCAGGCCTCGCGCGCGGCCTTCAGGGTCTCGGGGGAGGGCGCGGCGAGGAGCGCCGCCACCGCCCGGTCGAGATCGCGCGCGCCGGCGACCGCGTCTTCGGTCATGGCCTGGGCCAGGGTGACGTAGGTGTCGAGGACCGCCCGGGCCGGGGGCGCAGGCTCCGCGCGGGCGGCCGTCGCGAGGGACAGCGCGGCGAGGAGGAGCGCCGAGCGGGCGGGTCTGCGGGGCATGCGGGGCATCTCCGACGGAGCCTGCAGCCGGCCCCTGGAACGAGGCGGCACTCTGGCGTCGGGCCGGCCGGCATGCAAACGCGTCCGCTGCGCGCTAGTGTCTCAGTTCCAAATGATTTCAGTTCGCAAGCCTGCGGAGGCACCGCCCCGGGGCGGTGCCTCCGCCGGCCCGGATCGGCATGGCGTCCGGGATCCCGCCCGGGCCGCGCCCGCCGGGGGACGGGTCACTGGAACTCCACCCCGATCACGCCCGGCCGCTGCCAGACCACCGTCGAGGCCCAGCGCAGGCCGCCGGCCTTGAGCTTGAGATAGACGGTCTCGGGAAACCGGAAGCCGAGCGGAACGATGATGCGTGCGCCCTGCGCGGACACATCCACCAGCGTGCCTTTGATGTCGTCGATCGAGTCGTCGGACGAGATGACGACGGGTTTGATCAGTTTGGAGCGGGCGTGATGGCGTCTTGATGACATGGAATTAGATGCCGTGGCGTTATCAACATCGTGTAATAGGAATATCATAATATTCGATTGCTGCATTTGCCAATCCGACTTAGGCCATGTGGCTATTTCTCCATCGCCGTTGAAGCAAAAAAGGTCAGTTCGGGAGCTTATCGCCTCAGGATGATCTATTTTTGCTCTTCCGGCGGTCTTCCGACGCAAAATGCTCAAGCGTGACCGTCTGCCGAAGGATCCGCGGCGGCTTCGTTCGCCGCAGGCGCCGGAGGTGATTCGCCGCCGGGTCCGTCCGGAGGCGCGACGCTCCGCCGATCCTCCACGATCCTGTCCCCGAGCCGTTCGATCGCTCGGCAGCGTGGACTTGGCCATTCCGACTTGGCCATTCCGACTTGGCCGTACGGACTTGGCCGTACGGACTTGGCCACACGGCATCTTCATGCCGAAACCGGTCCGCTCGGGTGCCGGGCGGGGCGGACGACGATGGGCGGGCGCGCCTGCCGGACGGCGGATCAGCCGATGACCGGGGCCGTGGCGGACCGGTCCCGTTCCGCCACCGCGACGCCCGCCGCCCAGGCGTCGAGGGCACCCGCCTCGATGCGCGCCCGGGCGTGGCGGTAGCCGATCTCCGCCACGGCCGCGTAGCTGCGCCACGCCCGCAGGTCGATGCCGGCGAGCGGCGGGCACAGCACCGCCGTGGCGCGGTCGCGGGCCATCGCCGCGGAGGCGTCGCTCGACAGGGTGGCGGAGCGCAGCAGGATCTGGGCGATGCCCGGCATGGCGCAGGGCACGCCGAGCACCCGGCGCAGCAGCCGCGAGCGGAGGCTGCGCCGGGGCATCGTGTCGAGGGCGAGGTCGCTCGCGACGTCGACGGCGAGCACCGCGCCGCGTCCGCGCGCGGCCATCAGGTCGGCCGGCAGGTTGTTCATGATCCCGCCGTCGACCAGCACGCCCTCCTCGGCGAGCACCGGCGGCAGCAGGCCGGGAATGGCGATGCTGGCCCGCAGGGCCGGGGCGAGGGGGCCGCGCTCGTGCACCATCGCGGCCCCGGTGGTCAGGTTCGAGGAGACGCAGAAATAGGGAAGCCAGAGATCCTCGATCCGCGCCTCGCCGAAATGCTGGGCGAGGCGCCGGTCCACCTTGGCGCCGCGGGTGAGCGCCGCGAGGGGCAGCGTGTAGTCGTTGAGGGGCGAACTCTCCACGAAGGCCGCGAAGGTGTGGGCCTGGATCTCGGGCAGGCTCCAGCCCATCGCCAAGCTGGCGCCGGTGACGGCCCCCATGCTGGTCCCGCCCACGAAATCCACCGCGAGGCCGGCCTCGTCGAGGGCCCGCATCACGCCGAGATGCGCGAAGCCCCGCGCGCCGCCCCCGCCGAGCACCAGCGCGCGCGCCCGCCCGCCCGCGAGGCGCGCCACCCGGGCGAGGTCGGCGGTGCTGCCCGCCCGGGCCTGGAGGCGCATCGCCACCGGCAGCCCGGCCAGGGTCGGGTCGAGGGGCGCCGGCCGGGCGGCGTCGCGCGGCTGCAGCACCACGAGGTCCTGGCGCGTCCAGCCCGGCACCGGCATGGTGATGCGGCCGTCGAGCGCCCCCCGCGCCGGCCGGCCGGGGGCGGCCAGCAGCAGCACGTGGTCGGCCCGGCGCAGGCACAGGCTCGGCCAGCCGGGACCCGGCGCCTCGGCCGCGTAGACGACGTGGTCGTGGGCGGTCTCGAAGGCGTGGAACCACGTCTCGTCCGCCTCGTCGGGCCACGCGGCGAGGCAGCCCGCGCGCCCGGGCAGGGCGGCGGCGAGCCGGGCCGCGAAGGCCGCCGGATCCACGTCCCCGGTGACCCCGATGACCGCGAAGGTCAGGGGCGCGACGGCCAGCGGCGTGTGGGCCGAGACCGTGCGCAGCCGCCCCGCGAGGAGCCGCGCGAAGTACAGCATCGTCGCCGGGTGGCGGGCGACGAGATCGTCGAAGGCCGCCTTGGAGAGGCGCAGCAGGAAGGCGTCGCGCAGGACCGTGGCGGTGGCCGAGCGCGGCTCGCCCGAGAGCAGCGCCATCTCGCCCACCGTCTCGGGCGGGCGCACGCGGGCGACGGGACGCTCTTCGCCGCTCACCGCATCGCGCATCGCGATGCCGATCGTTCCGGACACCAGGGCGTAGAGCGCGTCGGCGGGATCGTCCTGCCGGAAGAGCACCTGCCCGCCCGCCACCGCGATCGGTTCGAGGCGCGCCCGCACCGCCGCCGCGGTGGCCGCGTCGAGCCCGGTCAGGAAGGGGAGGTCGGGCTGAAGGGCGCTCTGCATGCCCGTCCCGCCGTCAGGCCGCCGTCCCGGAGCGGGTCTCGTCCTTGATCTCGTCCTTGATCTCGTCCTTGATCTTGGCCTTGAGGATCTGGGCCGCCCGGGCGTAGCCGCCGCCGTCCCCGTCGATGAAGTGGACGTGGTCGCTCTCGCTCGGCACTATCGTGATGCAGGTCGTCAGCGCGGCGGATTGGCGGTGCAGGCCGAAGTGCACGATCCCGGCCGCTTCGGCGGCCGCGAGCCGCGCCTCGATCGCCGCGGCGGTGGCCTCGTCGCAGTCGAGGGTCATGCGCAGCCCGTCGTCGTATTTCTGGAAGTCGGCGTTGGCGACGAGTTCATGCCGGTAGCGCGCGGGGTCGAAGCCGCCGACCCGCAGGCCGAAACGGAAGACCAGGGAGGCGGCCAGCGTTCTGGCTAGAACGGCGAGGCGACGCGCGAGGCGCGGCTGCCCCGCGCTGCGGGAGGCCGCAACTTCGAGCGCGATACCTTCCGATGGCCAGCGCAGGGGCGGGCCCTCCTCGGGCAGCGGCCGGCCCATCGCCGGGGCGGCGGCCACGATCCGGAGCACCTCGCCGATCACGCGCCGGATCGCCGCCGGATCGGCACCCTCGGCCCCCACCACCAGCACCGAGAGGATCAGCCCGTGGCGGGGGGGGGGGGGGGGGGGGGGG